>PKZC01000296.1 GCA_003132905.1 Bryobacterales bacterium
CCGGGGAGGAGCCGCTCACCAAGACGGGTGCAGCCATGGGCACCGAGGGCTACATGTCGCCGGAACAGGCCCTCGGAAAGCCTTTGGACGCGCGCACGGATCTGTTTTCCTTCGGCCTGGTGTTGTATGAGATGGCTTGCGGCCAGCGCGCGGCAGCCGGGGCTCCGCTGAGCTCGGAGGTTCCTGGGGAACTGCGTGGCATTATTTCGAAATGTCTGGAGAACGACCGCGAGCAGCGCTACCAGCGCGCCTCGGAAATTCGCGCCGACCTGGAGCGGTTGAGACCGGGGAGGCGCTTGGGGCTCGCCCGGCACTACAAACTGGCCATCGCCGCTGCCGCGGCTGTGCTCATTCTGGCCGTTGGCGTAGTCGTCTTCTGGCATAAGCGCACGCCAGCGAAACCGCTCACGGACAAAGATGTGCTGGTACTCGCGGACTTCGCCAACACCACCGCCGATCCGGTTTTCGACGGTACCCTGCGCCAGGGGCTCGCCATCCAACTCGAGCAATCGCCCTTTCTGAAAATCATGGACGACGAGCAGGTACAACGAGACCTGCGGTTAATGAGCGTTGCTCCCGGGAGCCATATCACAAACCAGATCGCACATGACATCTGCGTGCGGGACGGAGCCGCGGCCACCATCGACGGCTCCATCCAGAGCCTGGGTAAGAACTACGTCATCACGCTGCAAGCCATTACTTGCGAAGCTGGCGCGACGCTCGCTCGGGAGCAGATCCAAGCCGAAGATAAAGAGCACGTGTTGAACGCACTGGGAACCGCCGCTACTGCCATGCGCGCCAAGCTGGGAGAATCCCTCAGCTCGATCCAGAAATTGAATCGTCCGCTCGAACAAGCCACCACGCCTTCGCTGGAAGCTCTCCAGAGCTACACCGCGGGTTATTCCGAGATGGACCACGGCCAATTCTTAGCTGCTGTTCCGCTGTTTGAGCGCGCCACCGCGCTAGATCCGAATTTCGCAATGGCTTACTTTTTGCATGGCGTCGCCTTCAACAATGCCGGGGACATAGAGCGCAGCCGGGAATACACACAAAAAGCTTTCGGTTTGATCGACCGGGTTTCCGAGTATGAGCGGGACCTTATTGCGGCTACCTACTACTCCTATGATGGCCAGTCTGACAAAGCGATTGACGCGAATCGGTTGGGTATCCAGAACTATCCCCGCTATTGGGGATTCCATAACCTCTTGAGTGTCGAGTACATAGACCAGGGGCAATTCGAAGAGGGGCTCAAGGAGGGCCAGGAAGCGACTGGGCTACAGGCGAACACGGAACCTCCGTATCGGCGCCAACTGGACGCCTACATATGCCTGGATCGGCTCGCCGAGGCGAAGCAATTAGCGGAGAAACTGCGGATACAGGGAATCGACGGAGCGAGGATCCACCAGCGCTTCCTCGAAATCGCTTACGTCGAGGGCGATCAGGCCGCAGCCGCGCGGGAGATTCAATGGTTCGCAGGCAAGCCGGTGGAGTACCTCAGCTTCGGTTTGCAGGCGGCCAATCGGAATGTCCTGGGCCAGCGTCGTGAGGCAAGCGCGTTGTACCAGCGAGCCGCGCAGACAGCGCTGCGCCAGGGGCTCCGGAACGCCGCCGCCGAATTCGAGGAGGCCGATGCGCGAGCCGACGCGCTGTCGGGTAATTGCCAGAACGTGCGGCGACTGGGGCGTCCTGCGCTGGCACTGGCCCTGTGCGGCGATGCGGCCCAGGCGGAGAAGCTCGCCGGGGAGACTTCGAAGCTGTTTCCAAACGGGACCCTCTGGAATGCAGTGCACTTACCTGAGATTCGCGCCGCCCTCGCGCTCAAACACGATCAGCCAGCCAAAGCCGTGGAACTACTGGCATCCGCCTCGCCGTACGAGCGCGCTTACCCCGATGCGGCGTACCTGAGGGGCTTGGCTTACCTGGGCCTGCATAAGGGCGCTGAGGCAGCGGCTGAGTTCGGAAAGATCCTGGATCATAAGGGCGCCAATTGGGGCAGTGCTTGGCAACACCCCTATTGGGGGCAATTCTATTCGCTTTCCTACCTGGGCCTGGCGCGCGCCTCCGCGCTCACGGGCGACAGGGCGAAGGCCGGAAGAGCTTACCAGGACTTCCTCACCCTCTGGAAAGACGCCGACCCCGGCATCCCAATTCTCAAGCAGGCCAAGGCTGAATACGCCAAGCTGCAGTGAACAACGGATGACGAGCTTTGCGCGAGTGTTTGGGGTGACGGTGGATTGGGATCGAACAGCTATAAATGGCGAGCGATGCCCGAGTTGAGTGGCACTTGGACGTATAACGGCCTATGCTCTCCCGTGGAACGACCGATTCTCAATCCGCGCGACTTCCCGCTCATGTGGACAACTTCCGGATTCCGCAGGACTGATAGTAGAGCCGACCGTTTTCCATGCCGGCGGCCTTCACGGGTATCGAATTAGCGCATGAGCATTCAATCAGCCCATGAAGGAGGTCGGTCCTGAGCCCGGAACATGACCGCTACTGCGGAGCTCAACCGCCGGAAGAGGCATGGCCGTTGCCGTTCGCGTATCGTTATATCGTATGGTGCGCTGCTCCAGCTACCTCGTCGGAATCGCCGCCCATGTCTCAGCAGTATTGACGCTATTCACCCTGGCGACCGGCTGTAACGATACGGGCGCGCAGAAAGCCTTGGCGGTGGCCGCCGCGACAGGCTTCCAGGCGCTATACAACAGCGGCTCGTGCCAGCAACTCTACGACGATGCAAGCCACTACTTCCAATCACACGAGACGCGCCCTCGATGGTTACGAGATTGTGCTGAATTGCGAGGGCGTTTCGGTACCTGGAGCAAGTTCACACCCGCATTTAATAATAGTTGGCCAATCGGCCGAGTCGGGATTGTCTGGGTTCGAGGTGCGGCCCAATTTTCGAATGGTCCGGCGGAAGTTCGTCTGGACTGGGACCTCACGAGCGGCCGCGCTGTTCTGTTTAACATCTTGATCGAGGCTGGAGGTCAGCAAATTTCTGTGCCCGGTTTTACCGGTGAGATTAGGAATTGATCGAATGCGGTGGGACCCCACTAAAGTACAGGGAGCATGGGGCTACCGGAGAGTGGCTCGCTAACCACTTGGCCGTATCACGGCCTAGTCGCGGCGGGCGCACAATTGAGTCAGGCGAATTTATTCTGGTTGTGATAGCTGACGTGAATCGTGTCGTCGATCGTTAGAGTAGTGCCGCCCACCGAGCATGGCGGGATGACCGCCGCCAACCGTGACCCAACGGGGGCGCGACCCTGGATGTAGTCGCGCAAAGATAAATCCCGAAGGCCCACGCCATTCCGACTTCTACTGGAGCAAAGCCCTAACGCGACAAAGCCAACCGCGATCGGTTGGTTCGCTGTCGCCGAATAACGCGTCTCGCTCCATCAACGGTGAACCAACGGGACAACCCGTAAGTGCGAATGATTCCGAGCACAAATTGTGCGTGGAGGAACGCAGCACTGCGTGAAACTGCGCAGCATCCTACAGGGCGCCGCCGCGTTCCTTATCGATCTGTCTTGGGCGTTCATGTGCAGGAAGTAAGCTTGGAACCGTAGCCCTCTGGGTTCGGCTCCAGGGAGGTCCTGAATTATGAAAGTCCAAGATGTAATGGTAAAAGACGTTAGATTCTGCAATCCAGATACGAATCTGGCGGTCGTTTCGCAAATCTTTTGGGAACAAGGATGTGGTGCGTTACCGGTCGTGGAAAATGGCCGCGCGATAGGCATGATCACAGACCGGGATGTTTCCATCGCGCTAGGCACTCGCAATGGTAAGGCTAGCGACACCTTAGTTCGAGATGTTACACTCCCCAAGGTTTTCTTCTGTCTGCTACAGGATGACATTCACACCGCCCTCAATATCATGCGGGCGCAACAAGTGCGGCGACTGCCCGTGGTGGATCACGAGGGCGCGCTCAGCGGCATTCTAAGCCTGGATGACCTGGTGCTGTTCGCCGGAGATAAGATCACGGACTCACTCACCTATGCCGACGTCGTGGACACCATGAAGTCGATCTATCACCACCCGGACCCAGCCAGGGCTCTAGCCGTGGCGCACTAAGGTTTAGATCCACGTCTTGCGCAGCAACCAGTAGCACCGTGAGCAGAAGAACGGGCCGCTGCAAGCGGAAATTCTTAGCGCGGCCCGGACTCCCTTTCCATCGCCTTCTTTTGGCTGCCTTCTCGCAGAGAGGCGGAGCGACGGCGGACACTGGTCCAGGGCTGCCGCTCCGTGAAAGATCAAATCGTCACACGCTAATCACCGGACAAGGAGCTTCCCGTATAACCTCGTATGCGCCGCTTCGAAGACGGCCAAATGGCTTTTGGATGACGCCCCGTCCGATGATGACAATGTCGGCGGAGTGGCCCACGGCTGCTAGACGGACGACATTGCCAACTTTGCCGGCGTGCAGGCACGCTTCGAAATGTGTTCCGGCCTCCTCCTGCAGTTTGTCGATGCGCTGGTAAGCGTTGCTAAAGAGAAATTCACGCAGCGTGGGATTGTCTTCACATCCGTCAGCGCCGAGGACGGCGTGTACCAACCGTATATCCAGCTTTTGCTCTTTCGAAAACTCGGCAGCCCAACGAAGTGTCGGAAGATCGCGGGCATCGTCACCGAGCGCACATAGGGCATGTTTCCAACGAGCGGGAGAATGGGCCGCGATCTCGTCGCTATGTACGCCCGTCCACACCGGCACTGCGATGTCATGCAGAACTTTAGCAGTCACGGAGCCGAGCAGCATGCGTCGAAATCGGCCAACACCGCTAGTGGGCATCATGATCAAATCGGCGGCGGTATCCCGAGCGTAGTCGACGATCATGGTGGCTGGGTCGCCTTCGGTTGACTCGGCCTTCACTTCCACGCCTCGAAACTCGCGAGCGACAAAGCGCGACAGTGCGATCCTGCCGTTCTCCCGCAGCCTGTCTGCGCCGATCAACGTCGCCCATGCGGCCGCCTCCGGTGGAGCGATCCCAACCGTCGCCGGCAGGTCGACCACATGCAGTACCGTCAGCTCAGAATCAAATCGCCTCACCATGGCTTGAACCGAAGGCACGGCTGCAGTGCACCGCTGGGAGAAGTCAACAGGAAACAGAATTTTCTTGAACGTAATCATGATTCATCCCTCTCTCTCTTCGTTTGCGGCTTTTTACATCCGGGCTGCGTGATTCCACACAGGACATTGGAACAGGCCTCCGGTTGTGAGGCTGGATGGCGCGCCAAATATTGCCCGTACGGCGGCTCGGATTGAAACGCGGCTGTTTTGTGAGTCCCATAGGATCCGTCCCCTGTCTCACCAATGTGTTTCACCAATGAATTTCTACTTATAGAGCATGCAAACTACTGGCCGTGTTGTGACGAGTGGAATTGGTTAGTAGCGTGCCCTTGCTTTCAGGGAGGACATCATGAGCCAAACCAAGATCGAAGTAATCTTGAAANNTCATGCCGGCGGACCCTGCATAACCTTGCTGTTGCCGCCTTATCGGCCCGGCGAAGCCAGTGAGACGGCCGCAGCCCTGCTGAAAGTAGAGCTTCAACAATCCAAAAAGGATCTATCCGCTCGCAAAATTGCCGAGCCTTTGATTGCCACGTTGCTCGAGCCGCTGTACCAGTTGTCGGAAAATAGAAGCTCGCTGCCTGGCTCAGACTTGGATCGGGTGATCTTTCGCTCGCAGGGCATCTTTCAGCAATTTGCGCTGCCCATACCCGCAACCCCCGCGCGTCCGTGCACCGTCGGCGATTGCTTCTGGATTCGTCCAATGCTTACGTCGCTCGCTCTACCGGAGCACGTTTACGTTCTCGAAATCACGAAGAAAGCCGCGACGCTCTTGGACTGCGGTTTTACCGAAGTTAACCGCGTGGAGTTTCCCAAGGGGACGCCAGAAACACTGTATGATGCTCTGGGCTTTAAACCGCCGGATCACGAACTTGTAAACCGGTCGTCTGCCGGTCCCTCCAACGGCACGATGCGCGGGGTGCAATTTGGAACTGGTTCGGAGCGGGAAACCCAGCATGCCTACCTCCATGACTTCTATCGAGCCATTGACCGGGGCGTGAAAGAACTTCTCCACTCGAGCCAAGCTCCCTTGATTCTCGCCGGAGTGGGCGAAGACGTAGCAATCTACCGTGCCATCAACACTTATTCGAATCTGCTGGAACAAGGTATTCAAGGAAGTCCCGGCGCCGAAATGACACCTGCGCGAATTCTGCGCAATGTTCACGACATCACCTTGTTCGACTTTCAGCGTCGAGTGGCGCTAGAGATGTCCAAATCGAAGGAACGCCTGTCGCCGGCGCGATTCTCCACTGATCTGGAAAGCATTTTGCGGGCAGCGGCAGAAGGCCGCGTGAGCGATCTCTATCTGGATGAGAACGTCCAGCGGATGGGAAACTTTGACGGCAAGCGTTTCGGCGGCCGAGCCAATTGGCAAGACGAAGATCTCATGAACGTTGCCGCTGTGGAGACTCTACTGCGCGGCGGCGCGGTCTACTCACTGCCTAGCCACCTGATGACCGGCGCCGTGGCGGCCGCAGCGTTTCGATATTAGGAGGCAGGACCAATGAAGATTCTGGTTGCAGTGGATTCGTCCGAAGCGAGTGCAATTGCAGCTTGCGAAGCAGCAGGCCGGCTATGGGCCGCCGGAACTTCCGTACACGTGATGAGCGTGGTCCCACCATTGTATGACTGGAGTACGCCGGAGCTTGAAATGGCGCTTCAGCAGTCCAGCGAGCAGACGGTGCAATGCGCCGCTGAGCATTTCGTACAAGCTGGGCTGGAGACCACCACGGCAGTGCTGATGGGCGATCCTACGACGGTCATAGTGGACGAAGCGGCGGAGCGCCACGCCGACTTTGTGGTCGTCGGGTCCCATAATTCGAGCGGCGTCATGCAGTTCTTGTTGGGCAGTGTTGCTCGATCGGTTGCGCATCTGGCAACCTGCTCGGTGGAGATCGTACGGAGGCGACCCGGTTCCGCGCCACTCCGAATCCTATTGGCTACCGATGGCTCGGACTGCTCGAAAGCGGCGGCGCGATCTGTCGCACAGCGCCCATGGCCGGCCGGAACCAAATTCCGAATCCTGAGCGTCATAGAACCGTCGGCGCCGATGCTTCCGACGTCTTACTTCAGCGCGGAAATGATGGAGGAACTGCGCGGCAAAGACATGCAGCGAGCGCAGGCAGCGATTGCTGCCGCGGAGGGAATCTTGTGTGGCGCCGGTCTTGAGGCTACCAGTACGGTGGCGGTGCCGTCCGCTACGCCCAAAGAGTTAATCCTGAGCGAAGCTGCGGAATGGGATGCGAACCTGATCGTGGTCGGCTCTCATGGCAGGCGCGGAGTAAACCGGTTGCTGCTGGGAAGCGTCTCCGAGGCGGTTGCATTGCACGCCAACTGTTCGGTCGAAATCGTCCGCCGTCCCAGCTAAAGAACGAAACACAGTACCATTAACACATGCGTGGATTGCTGTGTTTATCCAGCCTTATGCTCGGCCTGGCCGTATTTGCACAAGGCGCGGACTTGGGAGCTACAGCGCACCAGTTGCGGCTGTTCCATACCCACACTGGCGAGCGGCTGGACGTGGTCTACCGGGTGGGCGATCAGTACATTCCGGAAGCTCTCGACAAGCTGGATCACTTTCTGCGTGATCACCGCACCGGCGATATCCATCATTACGATCCGCGGTTGTTTGATCTGCTCAGCGATTTAACGGCATCAGTGGGGCGCGCTGGCGCTGAACTGCACGTAATTTGCGGCTACCGCTCGCCATGGAGTAACGAATTTCTGCGGACTCACACGGTCGGCGTCGCACAGCACAGTCTGCATATGCAAGCAGAGGCCATCGACATTCGGCTGCCTGGGCTGAATACTTCCGCGTTTCGCGATGCCGCTTTGGCCCTACATCGCGGGGGTGTTGGCTACTACGCCAAATCGGATTTCATTCACGTGGACGTAGGTCGCGTGCGACGCTGGTAGGCTGCCAGCCTGAGTACGGATAGCCGTGGTCCAGCAGTTCTGTGAGCGCGGCGTCATAGCCATAGATGTCGTCGAAAAAGAACACCTCTTCGTCCGCACGCACTACCGCCGTGCCATACACGATCAGGACGGGGATTGGTTGGTCCAGGTTCACCTGGCGCGACTCCGCGCCGCGCTCTGCTTCCCGGATGTGATCCATATCCCAGCCCGGCACACCGCGCAACACCCATTGAGCGAGTTCTTCAGGCTGCTCGACGCGGATGCAACCGTGACTGAAATCGCGGCGCGATCTCAAAAATAAGGATTTTGCCGGCGTGCTGTGCAGGTATACGTTGTACTCGTTGGGAAAGAGAAACTTCACCAGGCCGAGCGCGTTCTTTTCGCCTGGAACCTGTCGTATGAAGAGCTTGCCGGAACGGAGCTGCGCCAACATAGCCGCGCTCACGGCACGCGTCGATATCAATTGCCGGCGCGAATCTACGATCTCATAATCGTTTTCGGCAAGGTACGCAGGGTCTTTCACAATCTTCGGCACCAGTTCGGCTCGCTGGATGCTGAGCGGCACGTCCCAATACGGACGAAAGATCAGGTGCGTCATCTCACTGGAAAACACCGGAGTCTTATGACGATACGCCTTGCCAACCACGACTTTCATCTCTAGTTCCGGCCGATACTGATCGTCGTAAGCGCGCAGCCTGAATTCGGGGATATTCACGACGATGGGAGGCCGCCCAAAGGAATGCGGAACCCAACGCCAGCGCTCCAGCACCAATTCGAGTTGACGAACTCGCTGACTCAGCGGCGTGTTCAATTGTTTCAGCGTCTCTTTGCCGATACGTCCGTCCGGATCAAGGCCATGACGAATCTGGAATCGCTTCACTCCATCCGGGAGCTCATCGTTCGGCCCAAGATCGCCGACCAAACGCAATAGGCGCTCCACTCTGGGCAAGCCTGGAGGATCCGTATCTTCTCGCGCGAGCGCAAGATACCGGGCTAGCGCCTTTTGCGCGCGCCAATAGCCTTCAAACGGCGGCTCCAGCCGATTCAAATCTGCAGCGACGTCAGTAGCGTTTACTAACGCAGCGACGGTCTCTGAAAGGTCGCACTTCTTCTGATCGAAGTGAAGACCAAAAGAAAATACGGCAGGGTCCACCTTGCCCGAAGAAACGTCCGAGATATAGCGCATCACAGAAACTGTCAATGCAAGGTCGAAACGAAGGGCGTCGGATTCAGTCCGCAAATCCAACAGCCGCCCGTTCCAACGCGAGCCGTCATAGTCTTCGGCGTCGAGCCCTTTGAGCGGCGCGTTTTGGAGTGTCTGAATGAGGGCCTGTGCTTGAGGAGTAGCGGAGCGAGCGCGTACCCATGCCAGCTGATAACCATTCAACTCATAGAACCGTTTTACATCAGGCTGCACGTGCGAGAAATCCGGCCAGCGCAAATCGGACAGGACGCCCGAGTCTACAAGGTCATGCAACTGCTGATTAGGCGGCGTCGCTCCCGCTCCGATCGCCAGCAGCGCGGATAGGAGCGCCAGGTTCATGCGTGACTGGCAACCTCGGACTCGATGGTGAGATGATTGGAAAGCTCGCGGAGCCCGGGGGCTGACCATACCGCCCGTTCTGCCGCTTCGCGCTGGGCCAGCGAACCGACGCAGCCCCATAGGCGGGCACAATCGCCTTCCACTTCGATAACAACCCTGTGGGCGTCCACGTCCGCGCAGCGTCCGAGCGCGGCTTCGATTTGGTTCTTCAGCTCAAGCGCGGGAACCGCAGGCCGCACCTCAATCAGATTGGTGACGCCGATCACGCCCGTTAAATCGCCAACCGCATCTTCGGCAGCCTTCTTCTGGAATCTACGTTCCACTGCTCCTTCGAGCACGATCCAGCCTCGAGTGACGCTCACAGAAATGCGTTCGTGTGGAACCAGCGCATTCCAGGCAAGCACATTGGCGGCTGCCCAGGCGATGTCGGCATCGGTGCGTTCCCCTGACCCAATGGTTTGCACTTTCAGTTGGCTGCTAACGGCTTTGACACCTCGTACTCGTTCGGCGGCGCGCTCGGCTGCACGTTTGGACGCGTAGCTGTCCACCAGACCGCTGAGCGTGACGATGCCGTCCTTGACGCCTACGCCGATCTCGGTGGAACGAACCGCCGGCTCCCAGTCCAATTCCCGAATTACATCTTCCTGTACTGACTTGTCTTGGAACATATGGCGCCTCCACTCATCAGGGAGCACGCGCGGGGCCAAAGACGACGCTACTTACTTAGCCTGATTCGATCCGTTTTTTGGACAATTCGTCGCGACCGGATGGCAGCCCAATTGCACACTGCATCGTAGTTTGACAAGCCTGAACATTAGAAAGGAGGCATCCGATGAAAGTTCGCGAAGTCATGACGAAGAATGCGAGTTTCTGTGGACCGGAAGCGACACTCGAGGAAGCGTCCCTTCTGATGCAGAAGAAGAACTGCGGGTTTCTTCCCGTGGTTGGCGACGGCGGCAACGTGATTGGCGTTGTTACGGACCGCGATATGTGCATCGCGCTGGGCACTCGCAATCGCAAGCCGTCCGACCTGCGTGTGTGGGACGTCATGCCCCGCAAGCTCTTCACGTGCATGGAGGGCGACGATGTTCATTGCGCTCTGAAGACGCTACGCGATGCGAAAATCCGGCGGCTTCCCGTCATCGACCGCGACGGCTCGCTGGTTGGAGTTCTCTCAATCGATGACATCGTGCTTCATGCGCGAGAACAACTTGTTCGCAAGGACATTTCCTACGTGGATGTCGAGAATACGTACAAGGCCATTCGCGGCCGGCCGGTTCTCGCCGCCCAATAAACAAGGGGCGTCGTACACGCCCCTTTTAACTAAACCCGCTGGTTCTGTTACGCCGCTACGGCAATCTTCTTGCCGGTTTCCTGCTTCTCTTCTTTCTTCTTGGGAGCGATCACAGTCAACATGCCGTTTTCGACCTTCGCGGTGACAGCATCAATCTCAATCGGCGTCGCGAGAGCAAATCGCCGATAGAGCGACTTGCTGCCGAATTCGCTGCTGGAAACGCCTTCTTCGGTCTTCTCTTCCCGTTTCTCCGCCTCGCCTTGAATCAGGATTTCGGTTGGCTGCACCGTGATACTCAGATTTTTGGCTTCAAAGCCCGGAACACCGGCCTTGATCTCGAACTCAGCCTCGGTCTCAAGAAGCTCAACCTGCGGCACCCAGAACAGATCGTGTTCGGCTCGGACCCAGTCTTCCTGGTCGAATCCCGGCGCTCCGCCTCTCCGCTCGAACAATTCGAAAGCTCTCTTTCGAATCTTGTCAAACGTAGCTTTCAGTTCTTCCAAAAGCGGCGCCACGGCCGGTCTATTGTCTTCTACTTTCTGAACCGTAACATTTGCCACAGCATTTATCTCCTTTGCTTTTGATAGACGATACTCTGATCCCGATCGCCAGCACACCGGGGTCGTGCGATTCGAGCAGCTGGTAAGCTTCTTTGATCTCCGACAGCGGGTAAAAGTGCGTCAACAGCGGGGTCAAATCGATGCGATGCGCCGTCACCAGGCGCATCAAACGCTGCATTCGCTCCTTGCCGCCGGGGCAAAGCGTGGTGACAATCGTTTGATCGCCCAAGCCGGCACGCAGCGCCTCCAGAGGTAGAGTTAAGTGTCCTGAATAGACGCCGACGCTCGACAGCCTGCCGCCGGGCCGGAGAGCGCGCAAGGCGTTCTCGAAGGTATCTTGTGTGCCAAGCGCTTCGATCGCCACATCCACTCCCCGGCCCTCGGTAACTTCTCGAATTTCTTCGAGCGGATTCCCCTCCGCCAGTATTACGGAGGTCGCGCCAAACCTCTGCGACATCTTCAAGCGGCTCGGATCCGAATCAATCGCGATAATTTCGGAAGCCCCCATCAGCCGAGCGCCGAGCGTGGCACAAAGGCCTATGGGCCCTTGCGCGAAGACCGCCACTGTGTCCCCTAAGCGGACTTTCCCACGCTCGGCGGCAGCGAACCCCGTGGAAGCAATATCGGCTAGCAAAATCACCTGTTCGTCGGAGAGGGCCTCGGGAATCACAGCCAGGTTTGCCTGGGCATTGGGTATCAAGGCATACTCCGCCTGTACTCCGTCCATCGTATTTCCGAGGCGCCAACCACCGAGCGGACCACCACACTGAGACCCGTCACCGCTCAAGCAGGCCTCACACTGTCCGCAAGGTGTAATCGCCCCAATGAGCACGCGCTGGCCAATCGAATAACCCGTGACTCCCACGCCCAGTTCGTGGATGACTCCCACTGCCTCATGGCCGAGCGTCAAGCCCGGTTGCACCGGATACTCTCCGCGCACGATATGAACGTCGGTCCCGCAGATCGTTGTGAGCCTTACTTGGATCACAGCCTCCCCTGGGCCTGCGGTTGGAATCGGCTTCTGTTCCAAGCAAAATTCCCCGGGCCGCCGGAAAACGTTCGCCTGCATTAAACCGCAAGGAAGTTCTACGGGCGTTTTTTTATCGGCCATGAGGGCAAAGGGCATCTGCGCACTCTCCTTTTGAATCACGTTTCAAAGTGCAATTGATGCACCAGTCTTTTCTTGGGAAACCAATCGTTAGTCCTTGTGGACTGTGTACTATCGCTCAGCTATTGGGCGTTGTTGCTCAGAATTAGGCGTGACTGACTTGAGCGACCGCCAGGCCGCGAAGCATGGAGCGTTTCTTCAGATGATGCGCTTGCATGCGGTGCAGGATGTGGTCCAAGAATCGGACCGTGTCGACGATGTGCTCGCCTTTATTCAACATGACGCACTCCGCCCGGACGCCCATGGCCGCATCGGTAACTTCAGCCCGCGAAGGAGTCCCTGTTTTGGCGAGCGTTTCGAGCACCTGGGTGGCCCAGGTGACCGGAATGTGCGCGGCCTCGCTGAGCCACAGAATCTCTTCCTGGATTTCAGCCAGACGTTCGAACCCAACTTCGACGGCAAGATCGCCGCGCGCCACCATGATTCCGACCGGATGATGCCGCAGTGCTGCGATCATGATGAGCGGGAGCTGATCAAATCCTTGGCGGCTTTCGATTTTGAGATTGATGCCAACGTCGCTTTTCCCGCGCGCGGCTAGCTCCTGCTGCAGCTCGAGAACGTCCTCGGGCCGGCGCACGAAAGACAGCCCGACGATATCGGCATGCTGGGCCACAAAGTCCAAATCTCGGCGGTCTTTTTCTGTCATCGCACTGAGGCCGAGGTCGGATTCGGGAAGATTGATCCCTTTCGCCGATCCAAGTTTGCACCCTTGTGCCACCGCGTGAACAATCTCGACCAGCATGTGATCGGGATGGACCTCGCGGATGCGGCCTTCTATCTTCCCATCGTCGAAGAAGATCGGTTGGCCCGCCTGCGCTGCGGAAAAAGCCTCGGGTAGGGTACAGGCGATGTGCGGAAGGTCGCGCGGAATGGCGGATTGATCCGCGAGCGGCATACCGGATTCATTTGTCAGGACGAGTAGATCGCCGGCGCGCAAACGAATGGGTTCTTCGACGAATGGAAGGCCCGCGACGTGGCCCGAAGCGAGTTCGCGGCCCTCCCGCAGGAGCGACCATTCGGCGTGATTGAGAACGTAGGCCCCTTTGTCGCAGCTGCATAGGCAGCCGTAGTCGCCTTTCTCAATTACTGTCAAGCGTCGCTTCCGCTTGCCGCTGTCCTTGACCGAGACAATATCGCCCACCCGGGCTGTCTCTAGCAAACTGGCGGGCACAGGTAGCAGTGCGTCCGCGCGGGACAAGCACTCCGAACTCGCGTGCTTGGAGAAGAGCGCGATTCGCGCGGGACCTATGATTGCGCCTCGGCCATCCTTTGCAACCTTCCATCGCACCACGCGATATCCATGTCGGATCAGTCCAGTGCGTAGCTTTGGCCCGCCCAGGTCCATAAGCACTTTGCAATGCTTGCCCAGTTCCTGATTGGCACGGCGCAGGTAGGCGATCATGCATCCCCACTCGCGCTCAGAATCATGTGCGCAGTTGACACGCATTACGTCCATGCCAGCGCCGACCAAACTCTTAACCAGATCGTACGATTGGGCAGCTTCGGAGGGCATGGTCACCATAATGCGAACGGCGCGGCCTTTCGGCACCGGTCCCATGAGATCGTTCGCGTGTTCGGCCAGTGCGGACGGGCCGGTCGTAAAGTTGACGCAGCTCGAATCATCCGGAGGCGCGAAGCGGTGCTCGCCAGCGAGCGATTCCAGAACGGCGATGACCGCCTCAAGCTCAGCCATTACACTCGATTCGCTGCGTCCGAGCGACGAGAGCCCGAGAGAAGCGAGCCGGGATTGCAGATCACGCAAATCACGCTTGCGCAGGGCTAGATAGTGCACGAGATTTTGAACGCTATGACGAGACTGCGGGCATGCCTCAGCGATGGAGGCGCCGAATTCGCGCTCCAATCCCAGACAGGATTCCCGAAGTGTTTTGAGCTCGGTGAGAAGATCGTCGACTTTCGATGGCGCAATTGAGGGCTGCATAGTTTGGTTGAGGCAAGTAACGGGCCTTATGACAGCGGTGTTAAGCGGGAACGGTGTTCCGGGATTTGCGGGATGTCCATGCGTGAAATTACGCAAGCCGACGAAGGCACCGCTGGCAGGGTCCACCGGCATCAGAAAACCATGCGGATGTGGGCTGGGAATTGCTCAAGCCAAGGTGCCATGACAGTGCCATTAGAAGTCAACTTCTACAACATGCTGCCGGATCCCGAACTGGTGGAGGCAGCTCAAACGGAAGTGAATTCGCTGGAGCGTGACAATCCCATCACAAGTTGCCGCGTCACCGTCGGGCCGCCGGACACTGCATCCAAACATTCGCCATATGACGTTCGGATTGTCGTTCTTGCGGGCTCTAAGATGGTCCGCGTCGAGTGCGATTCGCGTTGGTCCCGATCTGCATGGCATCCGTGGTCCGAGAAGGCGGAACCGGACGCAAGCCAGGGCGCTCTTCATCGAGCGTTCGCCAAGATTCGGTTCCAACTCCAACGGTCCAACTGATGGCGTTCGTTCGAGCGCGCTCCAGTCGCCGGCTCGCGAGTGAGTTTGGTACATGAGATGCCCTGGAAATGTCGAGTGCCGTTGCGCTTCCATCTGCAGCCCGAGCGGGATGAATACTTAGAAGCTGCTTCCAATCGCAGCAACGGCGCGCTCGGCTTGGGAGGGTTGTCATGTTGAAAAGCACCATCCGCCTTTTAGTGCTTCTGCTGCTTGTCGGTTTTCCGTCCTTACCTCAATTTGAGTTGCGTAACGTCAGCGGAGTTGTCACCGACAAAAGTGGCAACGTGCTGCCTGGCGCAGCCGTGCAACTAGAGAACCTCAACAACCTGTCAATCATGTCTTACATCACAGCCAAAGATGGGTGCTACTACTTCAACAATCTGCACGACGATATCGACTATACCTTGAGAGCCGAGTACCGGAACCACTGCTCTCAGCGGAAGACATTGACTAAGTTCAATTCGTCCAAACATCCCTGGATACAACTCGTCATACCTATCGACTAGCGGCTACACGTACCATTGGTGTCGGCCAAGTCTCTCTTTGGCGATTCGCGCGCTTCTCTTGCAAGTTGCGCCGCGTACAATGCGGCACAATATTTGAACACCCGCGGCCTTCCGAGCACCGCCGCGCTTCCATCTGAGCGAACGAAATGCGTGAAATCACTCAACCTGACCAGCTCTTAGAGGCCTAAGGGACCGCATCTAACTTCGTCTTAGTAGTTTGCGTGAAAAGCCGTTTGGTCAGACGGTTGCCCATCAGGGGGTGGAACGCCTTCTGAAAGGACGATCATGACAAGGATTGCAAAGCTTGTATCACTTGGGCTCGCGTGCGGGTTGTTTACGTGGGCTCAAACCCCAGTTCCAGCCGGTACGCCCGTTCACATGAACGTGACGATCGGCCACCACTATGGCCATGTGCCACCAACACTCACAAAGGACGACCTCGTCGTTACGCAGCACTACCAGCCGCTGACCGTCACTAGTTTGATTCCATTGCGCGGCGACCATGCGGGACTCGAGCTCTTCCTGCTGGTCGACAACTGTTCGAGTTGCGAGCCGGGCTCGAAGTTCGAGGAGTTGAGTCACTTTATCAATTCACAACCAGCGACCACCGCGGTCGGTATTGCCTACATCGTCAATGGACGCCTGCAACTGGCCGAGAATCCAACGACAGATCATGACCGCGCGATCAAGGCTCTAAACACCCCCACCGGCAACAAGGCGACGAGTCCGTTTGTCGCGCTTTCCGAGCTAATTCGGGGCTGGCCGCAGGGTATGTCGCGGCGTGCGGTCCTTATGATCTCCAATGGGATCAATCCTGCGGCTACCGGCGACTATCAGGATCGTTCTGCCGAAACGGCGCTTGAGGCGGCTCAGCGCGCTGGCGTAACCGTCTACGTCATCTATCATCCGAGCGCCGATTATCTGGCAACTGATTCTTCCCAGATCTACTCTGGCCAGGTTCAACTCGCGCACGTTGCGAATGAAACCGGCGGCGAGGCGTATTTCTTGGGTTTTGGGCCGCTGCCTTCGGTGGCACCCTTCCTGGCCGATATGGCGGACCATCTTGCTAACCAGTATCGACTGCTGTTCCTTGCAAAGCCCGCTCAAGAGCCAGGCGATCTGCAACCAGTGACGGTGAAGAGCAAGATTGCCGATTTGGAAGTGATGGCGCCGGATAGAGTCTGGGTTCCAGCGATTCCATCTGCAACACCGAAGGCCCAAGGTGAGTAACGGCCGTGAACGGAATTCTCAAACTCGCCTATAAGTTGCTTGTCAACGACAAGGCGAAGTTCTCTGCGCTCGTCGTGGGCATTACCTTCGCGGTTTTCCTGATGATCGCAATGACTTCGCTGTTTGCCGGGGTTCTGAGCCGTGCCTCCGCGACGGTCATCAACCTTGGGGCTTCCATGTGGATCATGGACCCTTCAGTCCAAACCGTCGCGAGTACCATTGGCATGCCGGACTTTGTGTTGGACGCGGCGCGAAGCATTCGGGGCGTGGATTATGCCGTGCCCGTTTACTCGGGCGGCGCGCTGGTGAAATTGGCCGATGGCGCCTACCAGGCCGTTACGGTTGTGGGCCTCGACGACACAAGCCTGTTCGGCCGGCCCCAACTCCTGCAGGGAAAAATCGAAGACATTTATGGCGAGAACGGTTTCTTCGTAGTGAAAGACCCTGAGTTCCCGAAACTGGGCAATCCGCATCTTGGATCGGAATTCGAAGTGAATGAACACCGTGGAGTCATTGTGGGTATCGCCAAGGTGGCCAGCAGCGGACTGTTCGGCGTTCCGACGCTCTACACGACCTACGAACGAGCGCTGCAATACATACCGAATCCGCGGTTCACGATTTCCTATGTTCTGGTGAAGCCCAAGAGCGCAGCCGACATACCCAACATCAAGCGAGAGGTGCAGGCGCTCGGTTACCTGGCGTTGACCAAGGACGAGTTCATGGACAAGATATCGGCCTTCTACATGTTCCAGACGGGGCTGGGAATGAATCTGTTGATCATGACCGTGATGAGCTTCATCGTGGGGCTGTCAATTTCCGGCCAGACCTTTTACACGTTCGTTTTGGAAAATCTTGAGAAGTTCGGAGCGCTGAAAGCTATGGGCGCCAAGAGCCGCGAGCTGATCTTCATGATTCTGTTCCAGGCTAGTTTTACTGCGCTCACCGGCTATGGTTTGGGAATCGGACTATGCGCGCTCACCATTGCTCTCGCCAAGCTGAGGCTCCCCGACTATGCCGCGATGATCACCTATTGGAATCTCGGGCTGGCCTTCGTGATGGTGGTGATCATCGCCGCTGTTTCGAGCTATTTCGGCGTCCGAAAAGTATTGCGCATCGAGCCGTTCGATATTTT
>PKZC01000379.1:0-1223 GCA_003132905.1 Bryobacterales bacterium
GGAAAAACCACGCTGGCCAACCTGGTGCCGCGTTTCTACGATGTCACCGCCGGCGCCGTGCGGATCGACGGCAAAGACGTTCGCGATTTGCAGCTCGCGTCGCTGCGCGAAAAAATCGGAATGGTGGCGCAGGAGACTTTTCTTTTTAACGACACGGTGGCGAACAATATCCGCTACGGCAAGCCCAAGGCCAAGGATGAGGAGATTCGCGCCGCGGCGCGCAACGCCATGGCCGAGGAGTTCATTGAACGAATGTCCCAGGGTTACGACACCATGATCGGCGAACGCGGCGTAAAGCTGAGCGGCGGACAGCGGCAGCGCCTGGCCATCGCGCGGGCCTTGCTCAAGAATGCCCCAATCCTGATTCTGGACGAAGCCACGTCGCATCTGGATAGCGAATCGGAAGTCCTGGTGCAGCGCGCGCTTCAAACCTTGATCAGCAATCGCACCGTTATCGTAATCGCGCACCGCCTGTCGACAATCCGGCGCGCCGACAAGATCGTGGTCCTGGATCAAGGACGCATCTCGGAATTCGGAACGCACGAAGAGCTGGTCAGCCACGGCGGCATCTACCAGCGGCTGCACGAGCTGCAGTATCTGGAACCGGATCCGCTTGTGAATCCATGAGCGCGCCCATTCGAAGCATGACCGGCTTTGCCCGGGTCCTCCGCTCCACTCCTCACGGCGAAATATCCGTCAGCCTCAAGAGTGTCAATCACAAAGGACTAGACCCGCACTTTCATCTCGAAGCGGATCTGGAGGCTTTCGAGGGCGCCATGCGCGCCATGTTGAAGAAGGCGGTTCTGCGCGGCCACGTGGACGTCCGCTGCTCGGTGGTTCGCTCCGGCGACTCCGCGGCGGGAGGGTTGAATGCGCCGCTCCTGCGCGCCTGCCTGGCGGCCTTCCGTAAGACAGCTCGAGAAGAAGGTCTCCCTAGTACCCAGCCCGATTTAAACCAGCTCATGCGGCTTCCGGGTATGTTTGGCGCGGGCGTGGAACCGGCGGCCGACCCTGGCGTGGAACGGCCGCTTCTGGCGGTGTTCGAAGAAGCNNGGCGCCGGCGAGATGGCCGACATCCGATCGCGCGCCGTCCCAGCCTTTCAGAACCGCCTGGCCGAGAGACTGAACGAACTGCTCGCCAACTCCGCGCTGGATCCCCAACGAATCGCGCAGGAGGCCGCTCTTCTGGCCGATCGCAGCGATATCGGCGAGGAGATTTCCCG
>PKZC01000379.1:1253-19949 GCA_003132905.1 Bryobacterales bacterium
TTGGATTTTCTTCTGCAGGAGATGAATCGCGAAACCAATACTGTTTTGTCCAAGACCAACGGCAT
This sequence comes from Bryobacterales bacterium, assembly GCA_003132905.1. The sequence continues at coordinate 1,319 of PKZC01000379.1, forward strand.
CGGCGAGCTAGGCTTGCGGATCACCGATTTGGCGCTGGCCGCCAAGGCCGGTATCGAAAAAATCCGCGAACAGGCGCTGAATCTTGAATGACGCCCCGGGAGTGACCACCGTATTCATCATCTCGGCGCCTTCCGGCTCGGGTAAGTCAACGCTGGTGCACCGGTTGCTCAAAACGGTGCCGAATCTGGCCTTCTCCATCTCTTACACCACTCGCCAGCCGCGCCCTACAGAGGTGCACGGTGTGGACTATATCTTCATCAGCCGTAAGGACTTCGAAGATCGATTGGCGCGCGGCGAGTTCCTGGAGTTTGCCGAGGTTTTTGGAAATTATTACGGGACGAACCGCGAGACGTTTGAATCCGCCACGCGCGAGGGGAAAGACCTGGTACTCGACATCGATGTCCAGGGTGCGAGACAATTGAAGGTAGCGATTCCGCAGGCGATCAGCATTTTTGTGCTGCCGCCCTCGCGGGACGTTCTGGAGCAGCGGCTTCGTTCGCGCTCCGAAGACAGCGAAGAAGTGATTCAGCGCCGGTTGCTGGGAGCGGCGGCGGAAGTTCAGAACTACACGCAATATGATTTTGTTCTGATCAACCGGGATATTGAGGAAGCTTCGGCCCGCCTGGCAACTATCGTCAAAGCCGAGCGGTTGCGCAAAGCCCGAATGGAAGAAGAGGTCGGGCCGATCCTCGAAAGTTTCAAGATTCATTAGGAAGAGGCAAATACGACATGGCAGAGAGAATGAGAAACAACGCGATGTACTCGATCCCCGATGACAACGAGCAGAGCACCTATCGCTTCATCATCGTGGCCGCGAAGCGCGCGCGGCAACTGCAGAATGGCGCACGTCCATTTCTCCCCACCTCGTCGAAGAAACCGACGGTGACCTCGATGGAAGAAGTGCGGCGCGGTCTGGTGAAGTACACCGATTCGCTGCGCGTGGTCCCCGAGGAACTCGTTCCCGAAGAATAGACATGAACGTGGTGCTGGGCGTGGGTGGCGGTATCGCCGCCTACAAATCCGCGGAACTGGCTCGGGGCTTGATGGAGCGCGGCATGCGCGTCCAGGTGGTGATGACGGATGCGGCCCAGCGGTTCATCACGCCGCTGACGTTTGCGGGCCTCACGGGGCACAAAGTCATCACCGGTCTGTTCGCATCGGGAAGTTCGGAAGAAACTCTTTCGAGCGCAATCGAACATATTGCAGTCGCTCGGGACAACGAAATCCTGGTAATCGCGCCGGCGACCGCCGATTTGTTGGCCCGTCTGGCGCACGGCTTGGCCGATGATTTCCTGACCACCATGTATCTCGCGTTCACCGGCCGCGTTGTGCTGGCGCCGGCCATGAACAACAACATGTGGACCCATCCGGCCACGCAGGAGAATCTTGCAGCGCTGCGCAAGCGCGGGCACATCATCGTCGAGCCGGAAGAAGGCTTGCTGGCTTGCGGGACAACGGGTCCAGGACGGCTGGCGGAGCCCGAAAGAATCGCCAATGTGGTGGCGGGTTTGAATTTTGGATCGCGCGACCTGGAAGGCGAGACTGTTCTCATCACGGCCGGGCCGACGCAGGAGCCGCTCGATCCGGTGCGATTCATTTCCAATCGATCCAGCGGCAAGATGGGCTATGCGCTGGCGGAATCGGCGGCGCAGCGCGGCGCGCAAGTGATCCTGGTTTCCGGGCCTGTCCAACTGGCCCAGCCGCACGGTGTGCGCGTGGTGCATGTGCGCACGGCTCTGGAAATGCATGACGCCGTCATTGAGCATTTGATCGAAGCCAGTATCATCGTGAAGGCCGCGGCGGTGGCCGACTATCATCTCGCGCACGTCTCCCCACACAAGATCAAGAAAACCGCGATGCGTATGTCTCTCGATCTGGACCCGACGCTCGATATCCTGGCCGAATTAGGCCGCAAGAAAGGCGACCGGCTGCTGATTGGCTTCGCCGCGGAAACTCAGAACCTGATTGAGAGCGCGCGCCAGAAGATGGAATCGAAGAACTGTGACATGGTAGTGGCCAATCTGGTGAATCAGGAAGCGACGGGTTTTGAAGCGGACGAGAACGAAGTGGTGCTGGTGCTGTGCACCGGCGAAACCATTCCCCTTTCGCGCGCGCCCAAACGCGAGATCGCCGACCGGATCTTCGATCAAGTGCTGAAGCTTCGCCGCGCCCTTCACGCCGCACAATGACGAAGGACGAAGTTCGCCGCCGGCTGGAGTTCTACCAAGACCTCGGCATCAAAACGGTCTATCGCCGGACTGGTTCCTCCGCACCAGCCACCAACCACCAGCCACCAGCCACCGTGCAAATCCCCACACTTGAACCGGCGCAAGACTCGCTGTTGAAAATCCTCGGCGACATCGGCGATTGCAAGCGCTGCCGGCTGCACGAAGCCCGCAACAAGATTGTATTTGGAGCGGGCAATGAGCAGGCGAAACTGGTGTTCGTCGGCGAAGGTCCAGGCGCCGATGAGGACGCGCAGGGCTTTCCATTCGTCGGCCGCGCCGGACAGTTGCTTACGCAGATGATCGAAGGCACGGCGTCGAAGGAAGGTATTCCGATTAAGCGCTCCGATGTTTACATCTGCAACGTGGTGAAATGCCGGCCGCCTGAGAATCGCACGCCGCAGCCGGATGAGATGGAAATTTGCGGGCAGTTCCTGTACCGGCAATTGCAGTCGATCAAACCCAAAGCGATCTGCCTGCTCGGATCTACCGCGGCCAAGGCCGTGCTCAACACCAAGGACGGCGTAACGCGCCTGCGCGGGAAGTGGCACAACTGGCGCGACATTCAGGTGATGGTGACTTACCATCCTTCGTATTTGTTGCGGCCCTACAATCAAAACGCGAAGAAAGAAGCGTGGGAGGATCTGAAGAAGGTCCTGCACTATGTCTACGACTGAACCAGGCGCCAGCGGCCGCGGCGTGTTCATCACCTTTGAAGGACCCGACGGCAGCGGCAAGAGCACGCAAGCTCGCATGTTGGCTGAACGGCTGCGCGGCGAAGGACGGCCGGTGCTGGAAAGCGTGGAACCGGGCGGCACGCCCATCGGGCAGCAAATCCGGCGCATTCTGCTCGATCCGGTGAACAAGGAATTGACCGCTACCGCAGAACTGCTGCTGATGTTCGCAGCGCGCGCGCAAAATGTCGAACAGTGGATTTTGCCCGCGCTCGGCGAAGGCAAGATCGTGATCTCGGATCGATTCACCGATTCTTCTCTGGCCTACCAAGGCGCCGGGCGCGGGTTAGGCGAGGACACAGTGCTGAGTCTCGATCGGATCGCTTGCCGCGGCCTGATCCCTGACTTGACCATTTGCATTGACATCGATACTGAGACTGGATTGGCGCGAGCGCTGGCCCGCGGAGGCAAGGAAACACGGCTGGAAGAGCAGGCCATCGAGTTTCATCACAAAGTGCGCGCTGCGTATCACGAATTGGCTCGCAAAGAACCACGGCGCTTCCGGCTGATTGACGGATGCGGAACGCCAGAAGCGATCGCGGTGAAGGTGTGGGAAGAAGTGTCGCCGGTGCTTTCTACATAAAGGTAATGCGCTCGTTGCGCGCCGAGTGCTCGATCAGCTTTTCCAGCCGCTTGCGCTGGGTCTCTTCCTTCTTCGCGCTGGCCACCCATCCTGTAGTCAGCCGTCGATAACCCGGCGGAAATTTTTCATAATTTGCCCACGCCACTTTTTGTTTGCGAAACTCTTTTTCGAGTTCCTGCGACATCTGAGTTGGCATAGGAGGCACTTCGATGCGTTGTTCCGAGTTGTACACTTTCAACCCTGCGGGCATCATTTTTCCTTCGGCAATCAGCCGCTCCACTCGCTGAAGATTGGACTTGGACCATTGGCTTTTCGCTTTTCTAGGCGTGAAGCGAAACGCGTAGCATTCCTCGTCCAGCTTCTTTTTCATGCCGTCCACCCAGCCAAAATACAACGCCTCTTCCACGGCGTGGTCGTAAGAGATGGTTTGCTGTCCAGCCGCTCTTTTGTAGAAGCCGAGCCAAATTTCTTCGCGACGCGAGGAGTTCTTCGCAAGCCAACGCCTCCACTCCGCGCGATCCTTGGCGAAGACGGTCTCCACTTCTTACCCCAGCACCTTCATTTCGTCGATGCGGTCCACTTCCACAACCAAATCGCCCTTGGCATCCACCTTGAACGACGGAATGAACTTCGCGCCCCACACCATCTCGTCATGCCGATAAGAATAACGGGAATGGACCACTTGGCTGAACGTGTCGTCGAATCCTTGGATTAAAATCAGCAGCTCGGCCGACAGCTTGGCCAGGTCTTCCGCTTTCTTTCCAAAGAACGGACTCTCGGAATCGATCGGGTGGACAATTGTCCAGGTGAGCGCGAAGAAATAAACGCCCCGCCGTTCGAGCGGCAGGTCGATAAAGCTGCGCTTCAATTGCCCGTCGCTATTATCAACCGTCATCAGCAGGACGCGCGCCTCCATGTTCATGAGCACGTTCTTGCGCGCGTTGGTAACGCGGAATTGCAAACTGGTTCCGTCCTGATACGGAGCGACAATGGCTTTCTTGCTGTAGATAATGCGCGCCGAAGGCCTGGAAAAGCGGCCGTACAGGAGTCCCGTGGCAATCGCAAAAACCATCAAGCCGGTAGCGGCTTCTATCGACGAGATGGCGTTAGCCCAGGGGCCTTCGGGATAAACATTGCCGTAGCCGACGGTGGTCATGGTGTGGACGCTGAAGAAGAAGGCGTTGGCAAAAGCGCCCATATCGGACTCGAGTCCCTTGAGGTGTTCGATCCCGACCATCAGATAGAAAGACGCGAAGATCATGTTGACGGTCAAGAAGGCCGTGAACACGACCAGAAGGAATCGCGGCCAAGTGGTGTCGATCAGCATGAGATAGGGATTGGAGTCGCGCCACTTCAATCCGCTGCGTTTTACGTTGAAAGAGCCGTCCGCGTTAATGGTTCGGCGCAACTCGCCGCTAAACTGAGTTGTTAAGCCGGGATCGAAGGATTCCTTCTTCATAATGGAATGAACTCAGAATAACCCAGGCGGAGCGAGAGGAAAGAGAAGTGGCTAGCGGAGAAGGCCCATCTTGTCGAGCGGCCAGTAAATGAACACTGCTTTGCCGTAAATATACCGGCGCGGCACCATGCCCCAGGCCCGGCTGTCGTTGGACGAACTGCGATGATCGCCCAGTACGAAATATTCGCCGTCGGGAATGACGCGCTCGGACATCGAGCTTTGATCGCGATACTCGGCCGGCACGTAATTTTCCACCAGCGCCTGCCCGTTGACGAGCACCTTGCCATCGTCCACCGCCACGCGGTCGCCCGGCATGCCAATGACGCGCTTGATATAGGATTTGCTGGGATCGCCCGGAAACCAGAACACCACCGTATCGCCGCGATCGATGTTGCCGAAATGGAAACGATAGACGAACTTGTTGATGAAGATGCGTTCCTGATCATCGAGGGTGGGCATCATGCTGGTGCCTTCCACCTTCACCGGCTGATAGATGAACAGGATGACGAAGATCGCCAGCACTACCGAAATCATCAGATCGCGAGCCCAGTGCGCCACCGACCCCAGGACGGAGCGTTTGGCCGGCGCGGGCTGGCTCACGGTGGCAGCCGCGTTGACTGCGGTAGGCGTCTCTTGCTGGTCCATTTCTTATGTAATTTCGACGTGGATTTCCGATACCATTCTCACACTTGGACGGCTGCGAAGCAAGGGAGGTCCACGTGGCTGGTGGTTGATGCTTCGTGGCTGATATAGTAGTCGGTTGAAGGAAAACGATAATGTATAGGCGCGATTTAATTCCTCACATAATTGCCCTCAGTCTTATGGTGTGTGCCCCGGGTCGAAGCGTTGCCGCAGATGCGAGCAAATTGCCGGGCGGAACGTGGGCATCCATCGCGCAGTTGCCCGATTTAAACGGCGTGTGGGAGCTCACTTTCGGCCGCGGCAGGGGCGGCGCGCCACCACAACCGCTCACGCTTGCGCCGAAGTATGAAGCGATGCGCAAAGCTTTTGAGGCCAATCCACCGCATGATACGCAATCGGCGAATTGTGTGCCCCCCGGAATGCCCGGCATTATGGGTGAGCCTTATCCCGTCGAAATACTGTACACGCCCGGCATGGTCACCGTCATCGCCGAAGCGTTTATGCAGGTGCGCCATATCTATACGGACGGACGTGCCCATCCCGACGACCCCGATTTGACCTATAACGGCAACTCCATCGGGCATTGGGACGGCGACACACTGGTGGTGGATTCGGTGGGATTCAGCAAGGATACGCCGCTCGGCATGAACATGGGAACCCAGCACAGCGAGAAGATGCACATCGTGGAACGCTTCCATTTGAAAGATCCGATGACGCTCGAAATCACCACCACCATCGACGATCCGGAAGCGCTGGCGAAGCCGTGGACCAAGACCGTCACCTACGCGCGCCATCCGGATTGGACCCTGGCCGAGTACATCTGCCAGCAGAACAACCGCAACTTTGTGGATGCGTCCGGGAAAGCCGGAATCAATCTCCAGCACTAAAGCGAGACATCGTATGAAACTTAAATTCGCCGCTCTTATAGTCCTCTGCGCCTCGATTCCTGCGTTGGCGCATCATTCTTTCGACATGTTCGACATGACGAAACAGGTCACCCTCACCGGGACCATCAAGGATTTTCAGTGGACCAATCCGCATACCTGGACATGGATCGACGTTCCGAACGACAAAGGCGGCGTCGACACCTGGGGGATTGAAGGAATGAGTCCCAATTTTCTGGGCAGGCGTGGCTGGACCAAGCGCACCTTAAATCCCGGCGACAAAGTGACCATCACCATTTATCCGTTGAAGGAAGGAAAAATGGGCGGGACGTTCCTGCACGCCACGCTGCCCGATGGCAAAGAGATGGTGATGTTCGATGTCCGTCCGCCGAAATAGGCGCGCTATTTTGCCGCGTTTCTAGCCAACAGCACCGATCCCAGGCCCAGAATCGCGAACGCCATCCCTAAAATCCAGTACATGCTTTCGTAGATGCGAGGCCGCACTTCCTGCACTTGAGGCTGGCCGTTATCGTCGCCCGAACCTTCCGACTGTGCCGGCGGCGCAAGAATGCCCGTCCCATCCACTTCCACTTTGAAGCTTGCGTTCTTGATGCGATAAATGCTGGCCTGCGTCTTGGGTTCCTGCCCCGCCAGTTCCAGATCGTCGCTCTTCACGGTGACGCCATTTGGGACCACCAAGTTGGATGATGCATCGGCGTGCAGAAGCTTGTCGGTGAAGATCATCGGATTTGTCGTCGGCAACGTATAGTTCAAGTCAAAGCGCGTCTCGCCGGGGCGGACTGGATAGTCAATCTTGTAAATGTTGGGCTCTTTGGTTTTCAAAGCCGGCCGCGGGATGGGCATTCCACCCGCCGGATTTACGGTGACTCCGATGGGCCCTTTAACCTCCGCCGGAACATAGAAGCGAACCGAGCCGTTCACCGGATCGTAGTAAGTGACGCTAGGATCGCCCACATAAAGCAGCCCTTCATTCACGGTCATTTCCTTATCGCCCGGCTGCAGCACGATGAAGTGCTGGGTCTCATTCGCGGTGCCGGCTTTGTTGGTTGATGCGAATACGGGAATCTGAACGCCAGTGGATGGCATGCCGGGCGGGACCATTTTGTTGTACTGCACGCCTTGAAAAATCGCTTGAATCAACCGGGGGCCGGAATTGTCATTGCTGTCGAAGCTGAATTTGCCCTGAGCGTCGGATTTTGTGCTGCCGAGCGTCTGCATTCCGGCCTGCGTGGGCTGGATCAGCATCACGACAGTGTTGGGTTCGGGTTGTCCGGTAGTTCCGTTGACGATCACGCCATCGACGGCGGCAAAGGCCGGAGCGATCGCCAGCAAACAGCAAAGTGCCGCGCGTTTCATGCCATGGCCTTTCCGCATTCGCCGCAAAACTTCAACGGTTGCGGGAACTGAGCGCCGCAATGGGGACATTTATTCGAGACTTTGGCCACCGTTTCGGCGGCTGCTTTAGCGGCCTTGGCCCGAGCGGGCACTGGAGTTGGAAGCTGCACCGCATCGATCTCCGCCAGCACTCTGGCCAGTTCGCGCTGCAAATCGACTTTGGTCTTTTGATAATCCGAATCCGACAATTTACCGAGGCGAAACTCAAACTGAAGATCGCGCAAGTTTTCGTAAATCTGCGCCTTGCGCTCCTCGAGGTGCGCCGTGGGCGATGGGGCCGGAGCCTCGGGCACGTCTTGGGAACGCACGAACAGAGTAAACAGAAGGGTACCCACGACCAGGACAACGGAAACGGAAAGAAGCATCAATCGAGCTTATCCACTTCCTTCTCGATTTGATCGTGATATCGATCCAAAAGAGGATCGTGCGGCGGCGGCCCGGCGGCGGCAACGGCAACTTCCTTGCGACGATATTTGCGGATCACAAAAAACACCAGGATGAGACCCAGGGCCGCGGCGGTGTAAAACGAAAGGGAACCTAGAACGCCCGGAGGAACTACCACCACGTTCGGCCCCATGTCACTAGCGAATGAGGCTAGAATGGCCTGATCCGACATTCCGGACTGCTCCATCTTGAGGATCTTTTTCTTGTTGTCCCAGCAAGTGCGGCAAGGATAGGGATCCATCCGGCAAGCCATGTTGGTCTTACAGCCGCAGGGACAATTCAACCGGTCGGCAACGCGATTCACCGCCGGACTTTCCAGTTCCTCCGCCGACTGAGCGTAACATCCGGCCGTCACTAATGTGAGGGCCAGTAAACTAGTTCTCAACCGTCGCATGCTTCTCTGCAACTCCTACTACTTGCGTCCGGGCGTAAGACAAACGAACTTTATTGGGAACCAGGCAGATGAGAGTGCCGAACGCGAGCACCCAGAATCCGATCCAGATCCACGAGACTAACGGGAAGACATAAGCCTGCACCACAGCGCGCTTGTTGTCGGCCGAAAGTCCCGCGAAATTAATATAGAAATCCTCGTTCAGGCGTCTCCGAATGGAAACTTCCGATGTGGGCTGCTGACTGGCTTTATAAAGCCGCCGCTCCGGGAATAGCGTTCCCAACGGGCTGCCGTTGCGCGATAAGTCCACGGCCAGTCTCTGCCAGGCATACGTGTCATTCTCGCCCGATTGGATGTTCGCGATCCGCAGATTGTAGTGACCAACATCAGTGCTGCCGCCGGGCGCCACTTCCTTGGTGACGTCTTGATTGAACGCCGAGCCAGTGTATCCGATGAACATGAACACGATGCCCATGTGAACCAGATATCCACCGTAGCGCCGGGTATTGCGGTGCGTCAGTTCGATGGCGGCAGGAATGAATCCAATGCCATTCTTGGCGCGAATGGCGGACGCGCCCTTCCAGAACTCGCTGAAGATTGTGGTAGTGACGAACATGCACAATCCAAACGACACCAGCGCGTAGGGATGTTCATACGCGCCGAAAATCGCGAGCACCACCATGAGCGCGACGCCGGCGATGGTGGGAACCAGGAACGCGCGCTTCAGGCTTTCGACCGAGCTCCTGCGCCAGGCGATGAGTGGACCAATGCCCGTCAGCAGCATCAGAGCGAGGCCGATGGGAATGTTGATGCGATTGAAAAACGGCGCATCCACGCTGATCTTTTCGCCCGTCACCGCTTCCGAGATCACCGGGAACAAAGTGCCCCACAGCACCGCGAAGCAGCTGGCCACCAGGATCAGGTTGTTGAACATGAAAGTAGATTCGCGCGAGACCACGCTTTCCAGCCGCGCTTCCGATTTCAGGTACTTTAAGCGCTCCAGGATCAGGATCACCGTGCCGGCGATGCCGACCGCGAGGAACATCACGAAGTATTTGCCGATGGGCGACTGCGCGAAGGCATGTACCGAACTGACCACGCCCGAGCGCGTTAAGAATGTACCGAAGATGCACAGGAAGAAGGTCCCTGAAATCAGGACCATGTTCCACACCTTCATCATGCCCTTCTTTTCCTGCATCATCACCGAGTGCAGGAACGCTGTGGCCGTGATCCAAGGCAGCAGCGACGCATTCTCCACCGGATCCCAGGCCCAATATCCACCCCAGCCCAGCACTGCGTATGCCCAGCCTTGGCCCAACAGGATGCCCGCGCTTTGAAATAGCCACGTCACGATGGTCCAGCGCCGCGTAGTGTGAATCCAGGCATCTCCAGGCTGCTTGGTGATGAGCGAACCCATCGCAAACGCGAACGGCACCGTGAAGCCGACGTAGCCCAGGTACAACATTGGCGGATGGATCACCATGGTCCAATACTGCAGCAGCGGGTTCAGGCCCTGGCCCACGCCCTCGACGACATTGCCTCGGCCCGCTTGCAGCACCGCGAATGGACTGAGCACAAAGGCGATCAGCATCAAGAAGAATGTCTCGGTGACCATCAGCACCGACGTCACCCACGGCATCATGTCGCGGAACTTGCGCCGGTTCATGAAGACCACAACGGCGGAATAGGTAGCGAGCAGCCATGACCACAGCAGCAGAGAACCCTGTTGTCCGCCCCACCAGGCCGTGAACTTGTAGATTTTCTTCATGGACGAATCGGTGTGCGCGGCCACGTAGGCTAGCCGGAAATCGCCCGTGAGCAGGGAATAAATGAGCAGGCCGGAAGCCACGGTCAGCAATAGCCAGACCGAATAAACCGCCCGTTGACCGCTCACCACGAGGAAGGAGTTTTTCTTGAGCCGGCCGGTAACCGATGCAACCACGGCGTACACGGCGAAGCAGAAGGCCAGTAGAATCGAGAGAGCGCCGATATTTTCCATTTAGAGCTTGTTCCGTCCTCAGAACGGAACGCGAGCAGAACTAGCTTGTGGCCTGGGCTCTGGCCTGATTCATGGCAGGCTTCGCGTCCGTCTTCATTTGGGGCTTGGCTTCGTACTTGGACGCGCATTTCGCTTGCACTTTGCTGGCATGAAAAACGCCATCCTGTCCTAACTTTCCGTCGGCGAGAGCTTGCGCGTTGTCCTTGAAGGTGTCGGGCAGCGGATCGATCCCGGTGTAAACAACTGGAAGCCGTACAGGATCCTTCTGGAGCATGCCGGGCGTCTGATGCAGGACGAAGCTGACGGACGCGCCATTGCGGATGATAGAGCCTTGCTCCACATAGCCATTCACGCGCAAACGTTCGCTCTGGGCCTGCGGATCCATCTTCGCCACCTCTTTAATCTCTTTATAGTACGTCTTGCTTTCGGTGACTCCGCCCATCGCGAGCCATACCAGCACACCGATGACAACAGCCACGATGGCGCCGAATTTCCAATACGTATGCATATCTGCTCCTGAAACTCCTAGTATAGCGCCATCGGCAGGCTCGTCACGAAGGTTGGACGAACGAGCGTTGGCGTTTCATCCGAGTTTTTGCAGTCACTCCTGGGCAATCAAGCGGCCAATCCAGTCTACACTGGATTTCATGGCCGTGAGCGGATACCGAAGCACGATCGGCAATGTTGTCTATAAGTTTGACGATATAAAGACACTGCTGGCCAAAGCGTCGCCTGGCCGTTCTGGAGACGATCTGGCTGGGCTTTCGGCCTCTAGCGCCGAAGAGCGCGTAGCAGCCCAGATAGCCCTGAGTGATATCCCCCTAAAAGCCTTCCTCACGGAACCGGTCGTTCCCTATGAATCGGATGAAGTTACGCGGCTCATCGCCGATGAACATGATTCCGGAGCTTTCGCGCCCGCAGCCCATCTCACGGTTGGCGATTTCCGCGACTGGTTGTTGAGCGAACAAGCCACCGGTGAAATTTTGGCGGCGCTGGCGACGGGGCTGACACCGGAGATGGCCGCTGCCGTGTCAAAAATCATGCGGCTGCAGGACCTGGTTACGGTGGCGGCCAAAATCCGGGTGGTCACGCGGTTCCGCAACACGTTGGGACTCGCCGGGCGGCTCTCGACACGGTTGCAGCCCAATCATCCTACCGATGATCCCAAAGGCATCGCCGCCAGCATCATCGACGGCCTGTTGTATGGCAGCGGCGACGCGGTAATCGGGATCAATCCGGTATCGGACAACTTGGGCAGCGTCGAGACCCTGCTGCGCTTACTGGATCATGCGCGGCTTTCGTATGGAATACCCACACAAAGCTGCGTGCTGGCCCACGTCACTACAACGATGGATGCGATGCGGCGTGGCGCTCCGGTGGATCTGGTGTTTCAGTCGATCGCGGGTACTGAAGCAGCGAACGCATCGTTCGGCCTGAATATCGCGCTGCTTCGCGAAGCGCGAGAGCAGGCTCTGGAATTGCGGCGCGGCACGCTCGGCGACAATGTAATGTACTTTGAAACCGGGCAGGGCAGCGCGCTATCGGCCAACGCCCACCATGGCGTGGATCAGCAGACGTTGGAAGCCCGCGCCTATGGGCTGGCGCGTCACTTCAAACCGCTATTGGTGAATACCGTAGTCGGGTTCATCGGCCCGGAGTATCTTTACGACGGCAAGCAGATTCTGCGCGCGGGATTGGAGGACCATTTCTGCGGCAAGCTGCTGGGCCTTCCGATGGGCTGCGACATTTGCTACACCAACCACGCCGAGGCCGATCAAGACGATATGGACGCGCTGCTCACCATGTTGGGCGCGGCCGGGGTTAACTACATCATGGGAGTGCCGGGCGCCGATGACGTGATGCTGAATTATCAGAGCACGTCGTTTCATGACGCGCTGTATCTGCGGAGTGTGTTCGGATTGCGGCCGGCACCCGAATTCGAAGCTTGGTTTGAACAAGTGCGGACGGAGTTGCCTCGGATGGCGGGGCTGTTGCTGGAAGCGCGGTAATATCGGATGCCGTGCGCACCTCGATGCTACAAAAGTGGTTTTCGCAGTCGCAGCGCGCCTCGAAAGAGCCGCAAATCCCAGGCGTAACGAGTCGGCATGCTTCTCAAAGGCGAGGGCCACGAGTTCGGCCTTCCATTCAGACTTCAGACTCCCGAGCCGGATGAGCACGACTCCCGAGTGGTGCAGGCGCTGGCGAAATATCAGCTCGTCGAAATCCTTATCTGCGGTCAAGAGCACCGCATTCAACTCGCGACTCATCAGAAGAACCGCATCGTCGTCGATACCAGGATCGAGTTCCGAGATAGACAAGACTTCATGTCCATCCGAACGGAGCCGGTCAACAACTTGTTGATCGATGTTTTCGTCCGCGCCGATCTTCACTCCCCAGCTTTTTCACTTGGGTAGACGACGTCGGCTCGCAGGGCCTCGGCGGCAAAGGCGATTGCGGCCCGAATACCGGCGACTGTCAACCGAGGATGCTCGGACAAAATTTGCTCGACGGATTCTCCAGCCGCAAGTTTTTCCAAGATCAGTTCGACTGTAATCCGGGTCCCGGAAACGGTGGGCTTCCCCATCATGATTTTGGGGTCGGAACTGATGAGGGCTTCGGACACTCGAAACCTCGATTCGTTTTAAGTTTACGACGGCACTGCCGGCCGCGTGCGTGGCCCGGGGGGGATACTAGAAACATATTGCGGCTGCGCGATTACACATCGGCTCGCGTGGAGCTCGGCCGCGCCGGCAACAGCCTTCCCACACGCGCTTTGCTTGAATTTCAACTTGCCCATGCCAAGGCGCGCGATGCGGTGCATCTGCCGCTGGCTGTCCAATCGCTCGTTCTGGAACTGAAGGAGAGAAATATTCCGTCGATCACTTTGGCGAGCGCAGCGGCCAATCGTGACGAATATTTGAAGCGTCCGGATCTCGGACGGCGTCTCAGTGAGGAATCACGCGAAAGGTTGGAAGGCCTGCGCCCGGAGTATGATGCCGCATTCGTAATTGCCGACGGGCTTTCGGCGCTGGCGGTGCATCGTCATGCGGTGCCGTTGCTCGGACTTTTGTTGCGCGATCTGGACTGGCGCTTTGCTCCGGTCGCCATTGTCGAACAGGGCCGCGTCGCAATCGGCGACGAGATCGGCGAGATGCTAGGAGCGAGCATGGTCGTGGTTTTGATCGGCGAACGTCCCGGCCTGAGTTCGCCGGACAGTCTCGGCGCTTATCTTACCTGGCAGCCTCGCCGTGGACGGACAGACGCCGAGCGCAATTGCGTCTCGAATATTCGAGCCGAAGGCCTAAGTTATGACACGGCAGCGCACAAGCTGCTCTTCCTGATGAACGAATCGCGACGATTGAAGTTGTCGGGAGTGCGGCTAAAAGAAAACGCCCCCTTAGTTGGGGACTCGATAATCGACGCCAAACTCGTTGGCGACCACTGACAATCGGGGATCGGCCGTCCACAATTTCAAACCGTCTACGATGGCCGAGGCCAATAAATGAACATCAATCCAGCCGACACCCCGGCCATGAAGATGGCGGTGTTCGACAAAAGCCACTACGTCCGGATGAGGAACCAGGGCGGCTTGAAACATTCGCTTATAGTCCGCTAGCAGCTTCTTGCGGCCCCCTCGATCTCCGATGAGTAGCTCGCCGTAGATCAGATCGTGCCCAGCAACTTCATCGAGATCGAGGAGGCTCGCCAATTCGTCCGCGAACGGCGCTCGGTTGGAAAGAGCTCGAATCCAAACCGACGTGTCGACTAAGATCATCAAGCCGTTTGATGTCTAGCCGAAGGGGGCTCACGCCGCCGGGGAACGTCCTCGGCATCCGGCTCGGTTCCAACCAGGGCCCGGAGACGCTGATAAGCAGCGTGACGCACCAGTGCCTCCAGGCCCAACCGAACGGTTTCAGTGTCCGTCGTCGCCCCGCACGCCGCCTTGGCCTGCTCAAAGAGCTTCTCATCGATATTCAGCGTCTTCTTCATATGTGCATTCCTGCCATATAAGTATGGCATAAAATGATGCACGCCGCAATTAAGGGAGCGGAGCGCCGGCTGCCCGACCGGAGCCCCGAAGATGCTGGTAGTAGCCCAGATCGTCGCCGGTCAGCATTTTCGTCAGAAGAATGATCTGCCCGGTGTGTTGCGAGAAGTGCTCAACAACGTGCGCGATCGCCTCCAGCACCGTTACGTCGTAGCCTTGCGGCGTGATGCGCGCCGTCAGCCGGGCCGGCGGCGTTGCACGGATAATGCCCACGGCTTCGACCACCCTGGTCTTGAGAAGATCGGCTAGTTCCGCGGTCGCCTTACCGCCGCGAGCATCAAACTCGGCATCCCGCTGGCGATTATCCGGCAAACCGGCTACGCCCGAGCCGATCCACTGCCGGACGTTCCCCGACAGATGCAGCACCAGATTGCCGACCGCGTTTTCGTTCTCCGAATTACGCGTCCAAACCTGCTCCGGCGTTAAACGCCCCAGGCAATCGTGGATGCGGCCGTGCAACTGATCCAGTTTTTCGGCCGAGAACTCGAGGAAGATTTCTTCCGCACTCACAAAACGTCTTCAGACCAGTTCTCGAGAATCGATTTCACCTTCGCTGTGAACTGATCGGCCAGTGCGCCGTCAATCAGGCGGTGATCGAAGGTCAGGGCAAGATAGGCGATGGAACGAATTGCGATAGCGTCGTCCACCACCACCGGTACTTTCTCCACGGCCCCGACGCCAAGGATCGCCACCTGCGGCTGATTGATCACCGGCGTCGCGAAAACGCTGCCGAAGCTGCCGAAGTTGGTGATCGAGAACGTTCCGCCCTGCACCTCATCGGGTTTAAGCTGGCGCGAGCGCGCCCGCGTGGAGAGGTCCACGATAGAACGCTGCAATCCAACCACGTTTTTCTCGTCGGCGTTGCGGATCACGGGCACGATGAGACCGTTCTCGAGGGCCACCGCGATCCCAATATTGATTTCGTTGTGATAGATGATATTGGTGCCTTCGATGGACGCGTTCAGAATCGGGAAATGCCGGATCGCTTCGGCCGCCGCTTTGGCGACGAATGGCAGGAACGTGAGCGAGTAGCCATAGCGCTGCTGGAATTCGGCCTTGTTCCGCTCGCGCATCTTGGCGATCTTGGTCATGTCGGTTTTGTGAACCGTGGTGACATGCGCTGAAATGCGCTTGCTCATCACCATGTGCTCGGCGATGCGCTGCCGCATCACGCTCATGGGTTCCACGCGAACACGCGGGGCTTCGGCGCGGGGCATTACGGCGGGGGTGGGAGCGGGAGGCGGCACCGACGGAGCCGAGGGCGCGTAAACCGTGGGCGTGGAAGAACCGGTTGTCGCCACTGCAGTGGACGGTGCGCTGGACTGTGCCATAGTCCGCGCACCTTGTGCCGACATGTACGCTTCCAGATCCTGCTTGGTGATGCGCCCACCGGCGCCGCTGCCATGCACCTGCTTAAGATCGATGCCGTATTCGCGCGCCATCTTGCGAACCAATGGCGACAGCGGACCGGCGGGTGATTCGGCTTCCACGGCCGGCGCGGGTTCTTCTACCGGAATCGGATAAGGGCCAGCGGAGTGCGCCACGGGTTCGGGCAAAGGCTGGGACTCAGGCGCGGCAGAAGCAGGGGCCTTTGCCGCTGGCTGTGCAGGCGTCGGACGTGCGGGCGCTGCCTTTGCCTCGGGTTGTGCTGGGGGCGCAGCGGGCGCGGGCGTTGCTTTGGCGGCGGCGGGTGCAGGCGTGGACGCACCGTTGCTCGCCCCTTCTTCGATGCGGCCCACTACGGTGCTGATCGCCACCGTCTTGCCTTCTTCCACCAGCACTTCCTTTAGGACGCCCGCGGTGGGCGAAGGAATCTCGGTATCCACTTTGTCGGTGGAAATTTCAAACAACGGCTCATCGCGATCCACGTGCTCCCCGGCTTTCTTCAGCCACTTGGTGAGGGTGCCCTCCACGATGCTTTCGCCCATTTGAGGCATTACAACGTCAGTCATAAATATGTCTCCGTATATGAAACCCCCGCTCCCTCATGGTCGCGGCTCGGTTGGTCGCAAGTTCGTCGTCCGATGCCCGGCTGCCTCTGGAACTGGCGCGCAAAGCTAGTCGACAACGCGGCGAGCACTTGTTCGCGGCTTGAATCCGATCCCAGCTCTTGCAGCGAGGTGACCGGCTTCGTTAGCCCACAGGGAACGATGTACTGAAAGTAGCGTAAATCGGTGGTGTGATTCAACGCAAACCCATGTGAGGTGACCCAGCGGCTGATATGCACGCCGATTGCGGCCACTTTCTTTTCGTCTATCCAAACGCCGGTGCAGCCCGGAATTCGTCCGGCTACCAGGCCGAAGTTCGCGAGCGCATCGATGATTACCTGTTCGATGCCTCGTACATAAGCGACCACGTCGCGCTTCCATTCTCGCAAATCTACGATCGGATAGCCGACAATCTGGCCCGGCCCGTGATAAGTGATGTCGCCACCGCGGTTGGTGGGATAAAACTCGATGCCGGCGCTGCGCAACGCTTCTTCACCCGCCAGCAGGTTTTCGGCGTGCCCGTTGCGCCCTTGCGTGATGACGTGTGGATGCTCGACGAACAAGAGCTGATCGGGAATTAAGCCCTGCTTGCGCTGCTCCACCAGGTCTTGTTGGATGGCGAGGGCATCGCCATAGCGCATGCGCCCCAGATCGCGAACTTCAAAAGCGGGCATGACGCCCTCAGGCATTGATGGTGAGCCCGTAGACGTTGTTGAACGCCTCGCCCATCGCTTCGTACAAGGTGGGATGAGCGTGGATGGTGCCCATCAGCGTCTCGACAGTCGCCTCAGCTTCCATGGCGAGCACGGCTTCGGCGATCAGCTCGTACGCCTCAGGCCCGATGATGTGGACACCCAGAATCTCGCCGTACTTTTCTTCGGCCACCACCTTCACGAAGCCGTCGTGACTTCCCAGAATGGTCGCCTTGCTGTTGGCCACGAACGGAAATTTGCCCACCTTCACGGCGTATCCTTGCGCCCGCGCTTGAGCTTCCGTGAGTCCAACGCTGCCAATGCCCGGCTCCGTGTAGGTGCATCCGGGAATGCGATTGCGATTGATCGGCTTGGCCGGTTTGCCGGCCATATGCGCGACTGCGACCATGCCTTCCATCGTCGCGACGTGCGCCAGTTGCGGCGTTCCAGCCACCACGTCGCCGATCGCGTAGACGCCCGGTTCGCCCGTAAGTTGATGCTCGTCAACCTTGATGAAGCCGCGATCCAACTGGACCTTCAACTTGTCGAGACCAATGTTCTCGGTATTCGGTTTGCGACCGACCGCGACGAGTAGCGTCTCGGCTTCCAGGTCCTCACGCTTTCCATTGGCGAGCGCGGCACACAGCCGGACGCCGTGCTCGGTTCGAGTGATGTTCTCGGCCTTGGCGCCGGTTTCGCAGCGGATGCCGGTCTTCTTGAAATAACGCTCCAGTTCCTTGGACACTTCTTCGTCTTCTACCGGTACCAGGCGCGGCAGCATTTCGAGAACGGTGACTTTGGTGCCGAACCGATTGAAGATGGATGCGAACTCCACGCCCACGGCGCCCGCGCCGATGATCAGCATGGTTTTGGGGATGACCGGGAGATCCAGAATTTCAATATTCGTCAAAATCGCCTTCGCATCGGGTTCCAATCCAGGAAGCATGCGCGCTTCCGATCCGGTTGCGATGATGACATTCTTAGTCTCAAGCGTTTGCGCGCCCGCTTCCGACTTCACTTCCACTTGAATCGGCCCTGCGCCCGAGCGAGGCAGGATGGTCCCGTAACCCTTCACCCAGTCGACCTTGTTCTTCTTCATCAGGAACTCGACGCCCTTGACGTTGC
>PKZC01000379.1:19957-29978 GCA_003132905.1 Bryobacterales bacterium
TCAGGCCGTATTGGCCGGCGCGAACCGCCGCGGAGTAGCCACCCGGGCCGCTGCCAATCACAATGAGGTCGTAAGTCATTTATTTTCAGGATAACATTCGAGGCTTGCCGGACCTTGCTCCCGGGCGATGGACGCAAACAATTAGATGATCAGGAAACGCGATTGGATGCGGGCGGCTAACCTGTCACCGACTGCCGCCCTTGATCGGTCTATAGAAACGACCCACCGTAACTTCCGGCGGCAAGGTTTCAACTGAGGGCACATCGGACAGGTCAATTTCGGAATCCGGCTGGTCTCGAAGCGATTGTATTTCGTGCCGTTGCCGCACAGTGAGGGGCTTCGTAAAGAGCGCGCTCGCGCGGAATCGCTTTTCTCGCGCTTATACCTTCTGCCGCTCGGGTACTGGGAGGCATAGGTAACGATTGTTCGGGCTGAAACTAACCAATGGGAAAGTACTAAGTCAGAATCCTCGCGAAATTGGCGGCAAGACGGTCTGGAAACTCTGCCCCGCATCGCGTAAGGTGGAACTTCACCCATGTTGCGCCGCCACAAACATCCCGGCAGCACGTCGCTTCAGCTCTACGTTTTGGGCGCCATTTTCCTAATCCCGCTTTCTATCGGGATTGTGTTGGTGACCGACAATGCCAGCCGCAGCGAGCACGCCTACCAGATCAGCCACGACGTGGGAAGCATGTACGCGCAGGGCGTCGACTTTTCGCAAAAGGCCAATCAGAATATCGCGCTGAGCGTGGCCGAGGGCATCGGCATCGACATCCAGGGCGGAAAGGGCGTTCTCATCCTCAGCAAGATTCGCGTGGTCCACCCGTCGGACTGTCCGCAGAGCGCGGCTGGAAAGTGCAGCAATCGCGGATATCCGGTAGTGACCGAGCGCTACGTGCTGGGGAACCAGTCGCTGCGGCCGAGTTCCTTTGGCACGCCCGAAAGTCTCGATCCTGCCAGCGGCAAGGTTCGTGATTGGACTAACGACCTTTCGGCGCGAGCCGCCAACTTCGCTTCCAGCTTGAGGCCGGGCGAAGTGACCTACGCCGCCGAATGCTATCTGACGTCGCCCGAGTCGCCCACCGGCGTGTATTCGCGCACCATGTTCTAACGCCACTGCGCGGGTACGCCGGCGGTCTTGTACATGATCGGTCCAGGCGCGTCGATGAGCTTGAAGTCAGATGGAACCATAAACAGCGATGGATCGGGTTCAGAGCGCACGATGTTGGTGAGAGCGAAAGTCTGATCGCCCATGCGCGGGTCGCTGCGCTTGCTGTAGACGATGGTTTTCAATTCCGGCGACATCCAGACTTCCGTGACGATGCTGAGCGGCTTGTCGTTGCCGATCTGGCCGGCCGGAACGGTGCGGGTAGTCCGCGTGCCCATCACCGATACGCCTTCCATGGTCTTCGATCCTAAGTCCTCGGTTTGCGCCTGGCCTTCTTCGACAGTCCCGGTCTTCTGGATAGCGATCGCTAGCGGCTGCGGTGGAACGGGCCCAAACGAACCAGCGATCATGCCCTTGGATATCATGGCGCCGCTCGTTGCGACACCGGGCGTTGTTGACGCAAAAGCCATGGTTGAAAATACCCCTCCTTTCGTCGCCGTCTTCTCCGTCAAGTTCAGGGTGTAGGAGGATTGCGCCACCGGATCTTGGAGAAATACCAAGTGCGGTGCATCCACCGGCGACATATTGCCGATGGTCAGCAATGGAGCATCCTGGCGAGTGCGGCCCATGGAATCGCGCGCGATATTTCCCGTGCCGGTATTCACGATTCGGTTGCCGTCCGCGAGCGTCTGCACGGATTCATTGGTAATCGTGGCCGAATAAGGCGCGCCTTGCANNCGGGCTGCGCGAAGATGCAGGAAGATGCCAGGAAGGCAAGAATCAATGTACGTTGCATAAGTTGATCGGACTCCTTTATGACAAGCTACTGTTGGAAACGAACGGCCGCGATAAAGCTGAAGCCTTCGGGAACGGCTCCCGGCGGAAACAGGGCGTCGGCGGGCAGAGCCACCTCCACTACCGGTTCCTCCGCTGTCCATGGACGGCTAATAGGCGAAGGAACGGCGCGATGTCGCAGCGGGACTCGCGCACGAGCGGCCATGATCGGTGCAGGAGCCGGCGGTGACGGGGACGGAGGATGGAATGCAAGCCTTTCCGGCGGGGGCGGCGCGAGAACGATGATCGCGGTAATGGCAGCGGCTGCGGCCACGCCGGAGAGTGCGGCCACCCATCGCCAGGGATGCGGCTTCGATGCGGCCTCTTCCGACATCCGACCCTCATAACAAGCCAGGAAAGCGTCGCTGACTTCTCGATATTCGCTCACCGCCTTCCGGCACTCGTCGCACTGGCTTACATGCCATTCGACGTTAGTCGCTTCGTCATCCGGCAGTTCGCGATCCAGCCACGCGATCAATCTTCCCGAATATTCACACATTGCATTTCTCCGCCAGCTTCTTTACAGCGCGGTCCACGATATCGGCTACCGTCGAAGTCGCGATTCCCAGCACATCCCCGATCTCGCGATACCGTAACCCGCTGGCTCGCAGCAGCAGGCACTCTCGTTCGGTATCGCCGAGCATCTGGATGGCACTTCCGAGGCGCGCGAATTTTTCTTTTTCCAATAACACCCGCTCAGGTGTTGCCTCATCCAGCGCCGATTCCGCGCCAGCATCATCGAGAGATGAACTGAACCGCCGATCATAACTATTCTGACGGTTTCGCGCCTGATTGTGCGCCACGCGAAACAACCAACTCCGCATGTTCTCTTGCGATCCGCCCGCCGACAAATGCCGATGCAAGCTCAAAAAGGCGTCTTGCACCACATCCTGCGCTTCATCCGACGAAAGTCCCAGGCACACCAGGTATCGAAGCAGGGGTTTTCGCAGCTCTCAAAACAGGGTTGTCGCCTCGCGATCGATAGTGGAAAAGCGCGCGAGCGGCAGAGCCCAGGGTACGGAATCGCCACTCATCTGGTCCTCGGCATCGCGCTTCTAGTCATAGAACAACTCCAGGCTGCTATTTTCCGACCGTCTGCGCTATAAAAGAATTTGGATGCCGGCTACATCGCGGGTTGTATTGCGCTACTGAGCTGTGCCGCGGCTGCCGGGCAAACGCCCGTATTCCATCTTGGTCCGGATATCGCGGCGCCCTTTGTTGTTTCAAAGCCAGCCCCAGAGTACTCCGACGAAGCGCGAATGGCGAAGGTGGAGGGCAGCGTAATGCTGTCATTAGTGGTTGACCCGAACGGCCAGCCTCGCGACATTCAGGTGGTTCGTCCCTTGGGCCTCGGCCTCGATGAAAAAGCGGTCGAGAACGCCCGTCAGTGGCAGTTCAAGCCGGGCATGATGAAGGGGAGCCCCGTGGCGGTTATCGTCAACGAGGAGGTTTTCTTTCGCCCGCAGCGGACTCTGTGGGACTGGCACGTGGTGCGCGCGGCCTTCCGCTCGTCGGCCCCAGAAACGCGCCCGGCACTCGTCAAGGTGAAGTTCCCGGCGACGGTGGATCTGGAAGAGAACGCCGCTGTAACGCTGACGTTCGATGTAGGACCAACCGGCGTGCCGCTCAACGTGCGGGTGGTGAAATCGTCCGATGCCAAGTGGGAAAACGAACTCGTTACCGCCCTGCGCGACGGCTGGCGGTTTCGTCCCGGAATCATCGATGGAAAACCGGCCACAGTGCCCGCCTGGTTCGAGTTCGTGCGCGGGTCCCATTCGCCGATTCCAGCGGTGCCGATTCCGCCAGAGTTTATAGCGCGTTAAGCCCGCGCCGCCGCGTCCTGGATCTGCTCCTCGACAATGCGGCCGTCGAACAGCGTAATGGTACGGTCAGCACAGCGAGCGTAGCGCGGATCGTGGGTCACCATACAGATGGTCGCGCCTTCCTGGTGCAGTTCGCTCAGCAGGCCCATCACTTGCTCGCCATTCACCGAATCCAGATTGCCGGTGGGTTCATCGGCCAACAGTATTGACGGCCGTCCTGCCAGCGCTCGCGCCACAGCCACCCGCTGTTGCTGGCCGCCGGAAAGCTGCGAGGGATAATGCTTGATGCGGTGCGACATGCCAACCCGTTCCAGCGCATCCTTTACCAGCTTCTTGCGTTCCGTGGCCGGCATATTGCGATAGGTGAGCGGCAATTCGACGTTTTCATACACGGTCAGATCGCCGATTAAGTTAAAAGCCTGGAAAATGAAGCCGATTTCGCGGTTCCGAACACGCGCGCGCTGGGACAGCTTCATTTGATCCACACGGGTATCGTTAAGAACGTACGTGCCGTCGGAGGGCGTGTCGAGCAGGCCCAAAATCGCGAGCAGTGTGGACTTCCCACAGCCGGATGGCCCGGAAATGGATACATATTCGCCTTTGCGGACATTCAGTTCGATGCCCGCCAGGGCGTGGGTCTCCACCTCGTCGGTACTGAACACTTTGAAAACGCTTTTGAGACTAATCAGGGTCGTGTCGGAATCCACAAACGTCTCCTTCCCGGAGCGCCCGGAACAGCTTACGCTCAGCTCTGATAGACGTACGTAGCGGAAAGGAGTTAGGTTCACAAAAAATGCGTCAAGTCAGCGGCAAAACCATGGGACTTGCTGTAAATCGTCCGGCCATTTACGAGAGCTAGCAATCACGTCAGCGGCAAAACCAGCCTTGCCTCACACCCCTTGCCCTCCGCTGCGTTCTGCAAAGTCAGCGTTCCTCCATGCGCCTCTGCGATCTGACGGCTCAGTACCAGCCCGATTCCGGTCCCGTTCGGCTTGGTAGTGAAAAACGGCACGAACAGATTCGCCGTATTCGGGAGGCCCGGCCCTTCATCGCGCACCCACACAGTCAGCCGCCCATCCTGCCGTTCCCATCCAACGTGCACCCCGCCGCCTGTCTCGATGGATGCGTCGGCAGCGTTCCGAATCACATTGATCAACAATTGTTCCAACTGATCCGCGTCGGCCTGGATCACAACCTCCGGCCCTGGCACCAGCGCCGGCGTCAGGCGTGTTTCCAGCCTCGCGACGCGCCGGACCAACTCCGCCACCCCCACCGGCGTCATGGTTGGCCGGGGAAGTTTCGCAAGCGTGGCATACGCGCTCATAAAGCGGCTGAGGGCTTCGCTGCGCGCGGCGATCACCGCCAAGCCCCGGCGCGTGTCGTCTTCCCAATCTTCCGGCCGCGGCTGGCGCGCCAGTAAACTTTCCAAGCTCCCAGCAATCGATTTAATGGGCGTGAGCGAGTTGTTCAACTCGTGCCCCAGCACACGAACGATCCGCTGCCAGGCCTGCAATTCCTCTTCGCGCAACGGCCGCGTCAAATCGGTGACTACCACCAGCTGATGCGGCAATCCGCCTTCGCGAAACAAGCTCCGGCTTACGCCCCACCGCGCCACCCCTATCGGAAATGTTCGTTGCTCGGTTCGCTGCGCTTCCCCTTCCAGGTATTGGCTCAGTCCCAACAGCTCCGCCGATTGATCCAGCAGCCGCACGGCTGGTTGATTCAGCAGCCGCTCGCCCGCCCGATTCACCAAGCGCAATCGCCGTTCGCTATCGAAAGCGAACACGGCGACGTTGATCTCCTCCATCACTTTGCGCAGCAGCGTAGTGGCTTCCATCGCACCCAGCCTCTGCTCGCGCAACGTGGCGCTCATGGCGTTCACCTGTTGCATCACTTCGCCCATGGCGTCGCCACTTTTCGAGTGCCGCGCGCGGATGGAATAATCACCCTCGCGCATGGCTTCCAAAAGATTCGCGAGCGTTCTGAGCGGCGATGCTACGCGTTCCCGCAAGGCGAAGCAAAAGCCCAGCCAGACTCCGATGATGAGCGCGGTCAGCGTCCACTGCACGCGCGACGTATAGTCGCCCAGCCAGAGCACTAACATGGACGTCAGCACGGCCGGCGCACCGGCGATCAGCGCCATCACGAGAATGCGCTGCTCGTGAACCAGGCGAGGCTTCTGCAGCTTCACGGCGCTATCACAATCCGTAGCGTGTCACAATCCATAGCGCTGAAGGCGGCGATAGAGCGCGCTGCGGCTGAGGCCCAAGGCGTTGGCGGCGTGACTCACGTTGCCGTTGTACCGCGCCAGCGCTTTCTTGATGAGGAATGCCTCCACTTCCTCGATGCTCATGTCTTCCAGGCGCGGACTCACTTCGCGTCCGGAGCGCAACGCCAGGTCAGCCGGTTTGATCTGGCTATCTTGCGCCATCAGCACGGCCCGTTCAATCACATGGTTGAGCTCGCGCACGTTGCCTTGCCAGGGATGTTCCAACATCAATTGCAACGCTGCGCGGTCGAATCCACCGATACGTTTGCGATATCGCTGGGAATGCGCGGCCAGGAAATGCGCACCCAGCAAGGGGATGTCTTCGCGCCGTTCGCGCAACGGCGGCAATTGGATCTCAATGGTATTCAGCCGGAACAGCAGATCCTGCCGGAAGCGTCCGGAATTCACCTCTTCGTCCAGATGCGCGTTGGTGGCTGAGATTACCCGCACATCCACCCGTTTGGTCTTCGACGATCCGACGCGTTCCATCTCGCCCACTTCCAGCACGCGCAGCATTTTGGCCTGCAAATTCATGGGGACGTTTGCAATCTCGTCCAAAAACAGAGTACCGCCGTCCGCCATTTCGAAGCGGCCCACGCGATCGGTCTTGGCATCGGTGAACGCGCCCTTCACGTGTCCGAACAGCTCGCTCTCAAAAACGCCTTCGGCCAGGCCGCCCGCATTCACGGTGACCATGGGTTTGGAGGCGCGCGGGGAAATTGCGAAGAGGGTTTTGGCCACCACCTCTTTGCCCGTGCCCGGTTCGCCTGTGATTAGCACGTTCGCATCCGACGGCCCCACGCGCGAGATCATCTGCAGCACTGGTCCCATGGCTTGCGACTCTGCTATCAGCGACGGAACGCCTTCGGCGCGCAACAGCCGGTTCTCGGCTTCCAGGCGCAAACCCCGGCGAATCGCGTTACTGAGATCGATTTGTGTTTTGACAATGGTCAGCAGGCGCTCGTTCTCCCAGGGTTTCTGCACGAAGTCCCGCGCACCACCCCGCATCGCTTCCACCGCCAAACCTACCGTGGCCCAAGCCGTCATCACGATCACCGGCAGAACAGAATCGATCGATTGGATGCGCGAAAGCAGATCCAGCCCCTCTTGCCCCGACGTTGTGTCGCGCGTGTAATTCAGGTCCATGATGACGACGTCGAAATCGCGCGCTTCGAGCGCCGCGACAACGGCCGCCGGAGAAGTGACGGCGTCAATCTGATAGCCCCCGCTCTTCAGCAGCAGGCGCAGCGCTTCCAGGACGTCGGCCTGATCGTCTGCAATCAAGATCCGCGGCGCGGCGGAACTTTGCCATTCCTTCATGGCCGGTCCTTCATTCGTTAATCGATCCAGCCATCGGCGATGTTAATGATACGGTGCCCGTACTCCGCGTTCTTCTCGTTGTGCGTCACTTGAATGATGGTGGTGCCCGCTTCGTTCAAGCGCTTGAAGAGCTCCATGATTTCTTTGCCCTGGCTGGAATGTAGATTGCCGGTCGGCTCGTCGGCCAGGATCACTTTGGGGCTGGCCACAATAGCGCGCGCAATGGCTACCAACTGCTGCTGGCCGCCTGAAAGCTGGTTCGGGTACAGATCCTTCTTGCCGACAATCTGAAACCGGTCCAGCACATCGCAAACGATACTGTCGCGCTCGGATTTTTTGATGTTGCGATAGGAGAGTGGAATGTCGAGATTCTCATACACCGTAAGCGAATCCAGCAGATGATAGCTCTGGAACACGAAGCCGAAATACTTCTTGTACAGCTCCATCCGGTCTTTCTTGGGCAGTTTGTGAATGGCGTGCTCGGCCAGATAATATTCGCCGGTCCACGCGCTATCGTGCATGCCCAGTAAATGCAGCAGCGTCGATTTCCCGGCGCCCGAAGGCCCCATGATGGACACGAACTCGCCTTCCTTCACTTCCGCGTTGATGCGGCGCAACACGAAGGTCTTGGTGGGACCGTGCTCGAAATACTTTTCGACGTTGCGCAGAACAATCATGGGAGTACTCATAAGGTATCTATATTATGACGACGAGAAGTAAGAATACAGAAGTCAGAATTCAGAAGTCAGAATCTACGCCCGGACCCATGAGGCCCACCATTCTGAATTCTGACCCGTCGTGCTCAGTGCCGAGAATCCAGAATTTCAAAGCAGGGGCGTTCCGCATTCTGCATTCTACTCCCAAGCCTCTCCATTCTGAATTCTGAATTCTGACTTCTGACTTCTTGTACACAGTGCCGAGAAGTCAGAATACAGAATCCAGAATTTCGAGCAGAGCCGTTCCGTATCCCGAGTTCTACTCCCCAGCCCCACCATTCTGAATTCTGACTTCTGAATTCTGACTTCCGTCTTTCACCGAAAGATCGAGGAGAGATTCGACAATACCTGCTGGGCTGTCGGACAGCGCTCGATATCGATCGCATTTCCGATGCGAATCGAATCCGGCATGTGCCACGTCCGCGCTTCGGCAAAGCCGAGCATCGCAAGAGCGATGAACAAGACGGCGAAGAAGTCGACATTTCTTCCAAACATTACGCCACTCCTACACTTTCTTCCACGATCCGTCCGTCGAACAGCCGGATAGTGCGGTCCGCGTAACTTGCGTAGCGCGGATCGTGAGTCACCATGCAAATGGTCGCGCCGCCACGATGCAGTTCGCGCAGCAAATCCATTACCGCTTCGCCGTTCACCGAGTCCAGGTTACCGGTGGGCTCGTCCGCCAGCAGAATGGACGGATCGCCGCCCAGGGCACGCGCCACTGCGACGCGCTGTTGTTGGCCGCCCGAGAGCTGCGAAGGATAATGCTTGATGCGGTGCGACATACCCACTCGCTCTAGCGCGTCAATCACCCGCTTTTTCCGCTCGGCCGAAGGCATCCCGCGATAAGTAAGCGGAAGCTCCACGTTTTCGTACACCGTGAGATCGCCGATGAGATTGAAGGCCTGGAAAATGAATCCAATCTCGCGATTGCGGATGCGCGCGCGCTCGGACAGCTTCAGATTTTGCACGGGCTTCGAGTTCAGCACATAGGCGCCGTCAGATGGCGAATCGAGCAGGCCCAAGATCGCAAGCAAAGTGGATTTTCCGCAGCCCGAAGGCCCGGAAATCGCCAGGTACTCGCCCTTCTTGATATGCAGGTGAATGCCCGCCAAC
Source organism: Bryobacterales bacterium (assembly GCA_003132905.1). Next base: position 29,144 of record PKZC01000379.1, read on the forward strand.
GCGTGGGTCTCCACCTCGTCGGTCTGGAAGACCTTCGTTACGCCATCCATGCTGATTAAAGCTGTTTCGTCAATCGCCATGAGCCTCTCTCCCCGATGCTCGATTCCAAATGGTCGCGGGTCAATTGAGCCTAATTCTGTTGTAGGCGTCCTGCGCCGACATATCCGACAAGATCACCTGATCGCCAACCTTCAAACCTTCCACCACTTCGATGTTGTTCACCGAACTGCGTCCCAACGACACCGGTACGCGCTGCGCTTCTTTGCCGTCGCCATCCAGTCTGAATAGCGTGATCTTCGCACCCGGCTGTCCCACCACGGGCCTGCCCACGTATACGACGTCGGTCAGCTTCTCTAACGTAATGGTTCCGTCCACACTCAAATCCGGCCGCGCTCCGGGTGGCAGAGCGCCTTCGAGCGTCACATCCACGTCCACTGTTCCATTCACTGCCGCGGGATCGATGCGCGAAACATGTCCAGGAATAATTCCATTGCGAGTATCGATGGAAGCCGCCTGTCCGATTGCCACATCCTTCACTTGAGTCTCTGGAATCTTGAGCGTCGCCTTCAGCTTGTTGGGCTGGGCGATCTTGGCCAGAATAGTGCCGGGCGCCACGCGCATTCCCACTTCGAGCGGCATCGTGGTGGTGCCAAGCTGGGTGAGCGTTCCAGCGGTNNGCCGAGCGGATGGTCAACTGATCCACTTGTTCCTTTTTCAGTTTGTAGGCTGCTTCCAGCTTCTCGATCTGCACCTTCTGCGCATCCACTTGGGCTTTGATCGACTTGTCGCTGATATCCAACTGCTCTTTCGATAGCGCGTAGCGGCCCTTCAGCTC
>PKZC01000379.1:29991-34311 GCA_003132905.1 Bryobacterales bacterium
AGCTTGGTGTCCAGGTCTGACTTCAACCCCAGCTTGGTCAACTGGGAATCGCGATCCTGTTGCAACTCCGCCTGCTCCATGTCCGACTTCACCTGTTCGGTGGTCGCCTTCTGCGCCAGTTGCTGCGTTTCGAGTTGAACTCGCAAATTCTCCAGGTTGGCCTCGGCCGCCTTGATCTGCCACTGCAGGTCCGCCGCCGCCAGTTCCATATCGGGCTCGCTCAGAATCATGATCACGTCGTTCGGATGCACGGCCGCGCCCGGCAGGAAATTGATCTTGTCCACGCGGCTCTCAAACTCCGCCGGAATCCACATGTACTGCTCCACCACCAGCGTTCCCAGGCCTCTTACGTCGCGCACCATGGGACCGCGCTTCACCGCGTCGATCCACACCGTCGCCCGGTCGACGGAAGGCGCTGCGGGTTTGAGCCGCGAAAGTCCCCAAGTGATGAGCGGAATCGCCGCCACAAGAAGAACAATGTAGACGATCCGGCGAATCAGTTTTCGGCGTGCGACTTCTTTGCCGCGTGGTACATCCATGGCCATGGGAGATTTCTCCTAATGTTAGTTCGCAAATACTCTGCCAATGTCGATATTACTGAAAAATAAGACTCAACGGGTGATTTAGGAGTGCTGCGGCGGCCCGGTGTGTCCGGTTGTGGGACTCAGTGTGCGGGCCAGGACAGACTTACCGCGCCACTTTATTGAGTCAACCGCGACGATTCGGTGATGGCCATATACATCATCCCGAACGCGACTACCGTAAGCGCGATGCAAACTCCGGCCAGCGCTCTCAGTAACGGCTCTTTCCACATCAAGCGCGCCCTTGGAGTGCTGGCCAGCCATCCGGCCAGGAATCCGCCCGCGATGCCCCCCACGTGCGCCCAAAAATCCACACCGGGAAGGAAGCTCAGGACCAATCCGTAGATCACCCAGCGCGTGTAAAGCGATTTCACCTGCATCCCGAGCGAAGAACGGTCCGTGAAGCCAAACGCGAGCATCGCACCGATCAGCCCAAAGATTCCGGCTGACGAGCCCACCGAAAAATGTCCGCCGCCGATGTGCGAACTGGCTGCGAATCCCGTGACGGTGGAGACGAAGTAGAAGACAATCAGGCGGCTGGTGCCGTATAGGAGTTCCACCTCGGCCCCCAGATCGAACAGTACCCAGGAGTTCATCAGGATGTGAAGCACTCCTCCGTGCAAAAAGCCGGCCGTGACCAGACGCCACCATTGTCCTTGCATCAGGACGGCGGGAACGCTCTGGCCGGCTGCGGTAATTCCCGACTGAGGGCTAAAATATTCCGCCGCGAACAGCGCAAAATTGATCAGCAGGATCATTACGGTGGTAAAGCGCGCGTGAGGAATCAAGCCGCCTAAAATGTCGCCGGGATTCCGCCGTTCGATGGCCCGAGGACCTATTGGAGCCTGGCAGTAGGGACACACCTTATCGCTGGTCGTTACAAAGGCCCGGCAATTCGGGCACATCCGCCTGGTATCCACTGCACCATTGTACAGTGCGATATGCAGGCTGGATAACGATTGCTACAATTGTAAGTCCGGATGGCCAACACCGAGCAACAGTATCGCCAGGACATCCTCGACGTCGGCAAGCTGATCTATCAAAAAGGATGGGTCGCCGCCAATGACGGCAACATCAGTATCCGGCTGGACGAGCGCCGCGTGCTATGCACCTGCACCGGCGTCAGCAAGGGCATGATGACGCCGGCCGATCTCATCGTTTGCGATCTCGAGGGCAACAAGATTGAAGGCGCGCGCGAGCGCACCACGGAAATCGCGATGCACCTTACGATTTATCAGATGCGGCGCGACGTGTCGGCCATCGTGCACGCGCATCCGCCGGTCGCCACCGGATTCGCCGTAGCGGGACGCCCGCTCAACCTGGCTCTGCTTCCGGAAGTGGTTGTCAGCCTGGGGTGCGTGCCGCTGGCCGAATACGGATTGCCCGGCACACCTGCGCTTGCCGATGGCATGCGCCCCTACATTCCGAAGTATGATGCCATTCTGCTGGCCAATCACGGCTCGGTTTGCTACGGCGAGGATGTATATAAGGCCTTCTTCAAGATGGAAACCGTTGAGCATTTCGCGCGCGTAACGCTGGTGGCCGAGCTGCTGGGCGGCCCCAGGGTTCTTTCCAAACACGAAGTGGGAAAATTGTTCGAAGCCCGCGGGCGCTACGGCGTAAAATCCCAGAATCGCATGGAGCCGGGCTGCCCGGTGGTAGCCGAAGATGCGGAAGCCGCAGAAGCCGCTTCATCGGACCGCTTGAACCTCACGCGCAATGAACTGATCGCCTTGATAGAGGAAGCGCTTCGCTCGCGCGGCGTTTTGACCTAAGCACAGGTGACCAGGAACGGTCGGTTGACCATATATGGTTACGACCTAGACGTCCCAGGCTGGTGGGGGGCTGCCACTGCCAGCCTTTACAAAAGGCCATCGGCGTGCAACTCCAGCGACGAAGGGACAAATTTCATGAGACTAAACACGAGACGCTATATCGGAGTATTCGTAGTAGCGACAGGCATTGGTATTACCGGGGGCATTGCGCAGGCTGCCGGGGCTCCGTTTTTCCAGGATCACGCTCCGGATTATTCAAAAAACAAAAGGTACCAGCAAGGCCTGCATGNNCAAATGGACCAGGCGCATAAACTTGACCACAGCAAAAAGAGGCACTTCAAGAAGGACGACGATCAGAAGGCCTATGAAGCAGGCTACCAGAAGGGCCACGGTAATTAGGCCACCCTGGATCTAAGGGGAGTGCCTGCTCTAGGGCTTGTCCTTGGGCTCGGCGCTCTTCTTCTTAAACACGTTCAGCTTGCTCCAGAATCGTTTTTTCGGCGGCGTAGCATCTTGCGAATCCACTGGATCTGCGGTAGCGGCTGCGTTCGGCGGGGCGACGGCCGGGATTGATTGCTGTGCAACTTCCGGCGCGGGAGTAATTGGCGTTGGGGCAGCGGACGCGGGCACGGGGATTGGAGCAGCCGCCTTCGCAGGTTCAAGCCGTGCGTTCTTCGCTAATCGCGAAGTGGTTGCCGTGGGAATCTGCTGGCTGGGGGGCGTCTTGTCGGCAGCGAAGGCCGGGGGTGCGACGTGGATGCCGTGCCATGGCCGGATCGCAGGCGTCGCTTTGTGGAAGTGGGTGAATTCCGGCGAAGCAACCATAGCCAGTACCAGGCCCGCAAAGAGCGCGATTCCGATCCCTAGCGTCCGCAGTTGTGGCAGTGGAAGGTCCGCCACATCAGCGGGCTCATGAAGCTGAGCAATCGCATCCAGGAACTCCTCGGCAGTTTGATAGCGGTGCGCTGGATCTCTGGCTAAAGTACGGCGGATAATTTCATCCCACGCAGGCGACAGGCTGGGTTCGATCAGGCTGGGTGGGGGTGCCTCACCCTCGGAATCGGTTATCACCGGCGCCAAGCGACGATTTGCCCCGAAAGGTTTCTGCCCGGTGAGATGCTCATAGAGCAGCGCTCCCACCGAATAAAGATCCGATCGCCGGTCTGGCTGCGTGATGCCCTTCAACTGCTCCGGAGCCAAGTAGGGCAAAGAACCGAGCACCTCGCCGCAATTGGTGAGCAGAGAATCGCCATACGATTTCGACAAGCCAAAATCGGTGAGCTTTACTTCGCCTGCTGCGGTGATAATTACATTCGCGGGCGTTACATCGCGATGCACCACGCCCTGCTGGTGCGCGTATGCTAACGCCAATAGGATCTGCTTGATGTATTCGAGGCCGGTATCGAGGGGCAGGCGTCCAGCGGAGAACATGCTTTCCAGCGTTTCGCCTTCGATAAATTCCATCAAAAGGACGAGCTGGTTGTCGGCGTGAACCGCATTGTGGAGCGCGGCAATATTGGGATGATTCAGGCGTGCCAGGGCGCGCATCTCGCGTTCAAAGCGTTTGATTTGAGTATCGGACGCCAGCTCCGCCGAAAGAACCTTCATCGCCTCGATCCGCTTGGTGAGGCAATGCTCCACCTTGTACACGCGCCCCATGCCGCCCGCGCCAAGGGCTGCAACAATGGAATAATCGCCGAAAATTTGTCCAACGTGAAAGCCCATGTGATCGATGTCCCAGGCTCTATTGCAGGTACGCGACTTCCATTATTGGCTACTGTTTGCTGCCAGACAATGCATCAGTTTGTTCAATTTGACCTAAGATCGCGCCCTAGGCTGCTAAGGGAGACCTCTTATAACGTCTATAAGGAAGACGGGCGTATCTACTTAGGAGATTGAATTTAGACCCACGGTAATTATTCCATCACAACAAGGATGTAATACAAGGATGCAATATAGGAATG
>PKZC01000313.1 GCA_003132905.1 Bryobacterales bacterium
TCCAGCATTTGGTGGGGCCGGGGATCGGCCGCGCGATTGCCCTGTCTGGCGTCGATCGGATGCCGCCGCGCCGCATGCTGGATGTGTGGACCGATCCCGATTACGAATTCGCGCAAAACAAGCCAGAGCGTCTGTTGATGGCCGCGCTGGATTATTCCAAGCAGCGCTTCGTCGTGTATGTGGCGTCCAAGCCTCCCCGCTCGATCTTCCGGTCGATTGCAGCGCATCTGAACCGGAGAATCATTTATATTCCGATTGGCGCGCTGAATCCCACCCGGATGAAGAAGCTGCGCGTCGTGCATGTGCTCGACAGTTACGAACGGCGCGATGAGGCCAAAGACTATATCTGGTAGAACGCCAGAATCGCTTCGACTAATCCATCGAGCGTGAATTGCTTGGCTTCGGCGTCCACTGTTAGCCCGTGCGCCGACAAAGTCGATGAAGTCACCGGGCCGATGGAGGCGATGCGAATGCCTTTGAGAGCGTCGCGGCCGGTAATTGCGAGCAGGTTCTTGACGGTGGAGGAACTTGTAAAAGTGACCCAATCCAGTTTTTTCTCGCTCGAGAAAATGTCGTGAGCGCGGGACGCTGCGTTCGATGGCACGACATTTCGATACGCTTCGACCACGTCTACTTGCGCGCCTAGTTTGGCTAATTCAATCGGAATCACATCGCGAGCCACTGCTGCGCGAGGCAGCAGTATTTTCTTGCCCGCCAGATCTTCCCCTGCAAATGCTTTCACCACGCTTTCGGCGACGTACTCTTCCGGCATCAGATCCACTTTGATGTGCAGGTCCTCAATTGCCTGGCGCGTCGCAGGCCCGATGGCGCAAATGCGCGCTCGGAGCGATCGTAAATCGTAGCGCGAATGATCCAACCGGTCGAGAAGAAACCGAACCCCGTTCGCGCTAGTGAAAATCAGCCAATCGTAGTCGCGGAGGTTTTCGATGGCTCGGTCGAGCGGCGCTGGATCGGCGGGCGGCTCAAGCGCGATCACCGGCAATTCGATGGCGTCGGCCCCCAGTTCGCGCAGCCGATCCGATAATTCAGCAGCCTGATCCGCGGCGCGCGTCACCACGATTTTGCGTCCAAACAACGGCAGCTTTTCAAACCAATCGATCCTCTCGCGCAGTGCAACTACTTCCCCGATGATCACCGTAGCGGGAGGCTTCAAATCGGCTTGCTCGATGCGATCGGCGATGGTTGCCAGCGTGGCCATCACCGTTTGCTGATCGGGCCGCGTTCCCCATCGGACCGCGACTGCCGGCGTTTCGCCCGAACGTCCATGCCGCATGATCTCGGCCGCAATATCGCGGATGGAAAAGATGCCCATGAAGATAACCAGCGTTTCGGTTTGCCCCACCTTGCTCCAATCGATGCCATGCACGTCATGTCCAGTAACGAAGGTCAGAACTTTGTTGTGAGCGCGGTGTGTGAGCGGAATGCCGCTGTAGGCAGCGATGCCCAAGGGCGAAGTCACTCCAGGCACCACTTCGAACGGAATGCCTGCGTCGGCCAACGCTTCCAGCTCTTCACCGCCGCGTCCGAATATGAACGGGTCGCCGCCTTTCAGTCGCACTACGTTGAGCCCCCGCCGCGCCCGGTCGATCATCATGGCGCAAATCTCTTCCTGTGGAAAAGCATGCACCGATTTCTTCTTGCCGACATAAACCCGCTCGCAATTTTTGGGCGCCAGATCGAGCAGGTGTTCGTTGGCGAGATTGTCGTACAGGATGGAATCCGCGATAGCCAGCAATTTGCGGCCTTTCCAGGTGATCAGGCCAGGGTCGCCCGGACCGGCTCCGACCAGGTAGACCTTATTCATGACTTCGCGTAGACGGCGTCGAGAATTTGTTTTCCGCCTTCCGCGAGAAGCTGCTCACCAAGCGCGCGGCCGAGCTTCGCGGCATCGGACACAGGTCCCTGCATTTCTTTGCGGACCACTTGCACGCCGTCCGGAGAAACGATCAGCGCCAGGAGGGAAAGCCTTTGGTTGTTGATAAAAGCATGAGCTCCCATCGGCGCCTGGCAGCCTCCGCCCAGGGCGGCCAGCACGGCCCGTTCCGCGGTTACGCGGGCGCGCGTTTCGGCATGGTCTAAGTTCTTAGCAATCTCAAACCCGGCACCGCCGTCGTCGCGAGTCTCAACCGCTAGCGCTCCTTGTCCAACCGCGGGGCACATGATGCCCGGATCAAAAAGCTCCGTGATTCGATTCTCCCAGCCCAAGCGGCGTAATCCTGCCGAGGCCAGCACTATGGCATCGTAGCGGCCTTCATCCAATTTGCGTAGACGAGTGTCGACGTTCCCGCGAATATCTTCGATCTTCAAATCGGGCCGAAGAGCCCGAAGCTGCGCGGCGCGTCGCAGCGAACCGGTGCCCACCCGAGCGCCTGGCGCAAGATCCTTGAGAGCGCGGCCGATCAACGCATCCCGCGGATCTTCGCGCTCCGGGATCCCGGCCAACGTCAAGCCGGCTGGCAAATCGGTGGGCATATCCTTCAAGCTGTGTACGGCAAGATCGATCGTACCCGCGAGCAGCGCCTCTTCGATTTCCTTGGTGAACAGGCCTTTCGATCCCACTTGCGACAACGCAATTTCGGTGACCTTATCGCCGGTAGTCTTGATAATTTCGATACGGCATTGCTCGCCTAATGTTTCCAGGCGGGCTTGAATCCAGCGCGCTTGCCACAGCGCCAGTTGGGAACCTCGCGAACCGATCGTCAGCATCCTATATCAATCCACCTATATCAGTCACCTTTATCAATCACCTTTATCAATCCAGGCGGAAGACTTTTCGAACCGCGTTGATGATATGGTGCCCATCCGGCTGCGATGCCTGTTTACGGATTTCCGATATGGGCCCGTGGGCGATCTTGTTCATCATGCTTTTGGTGAATGCCTCAATGGCCTGTTCCTGCTCCGGCGTCAGCGTTCCGAGCTTGGCCCGCCAGCGCGTAATTTCGCCCGTGCGCAGGCGTTCGAGTTCCTCTTGCAGCTTGACGATGGTGGGTGCCACTTCACGTGCTTTTAAGCGCGCAACCATGCGCTCTACTTCCTCGTGAATGATGGCCTCGGCATCTTCGGCGGAGTTTTGGCGGCCCTTTAGATTGGTTTCGATCACCTTCTGCAGGTCGTCGATGTCGTACAGGAAGACGTTGTCCAGTTCATTAACCGTGGGCTCGATGTTGCGCGGCACGGCAATGTCGATCAGGAACATCGGCTTGTTGCGGCGCGCTTCCAGCACCTTTTTCATGTCGTCGCGAACGATGATGTAATGCGGAGCGCCACTGGACGCGATAACAATGTCAACCTCGGGTAGGGCGGAGAGGAAGCGCGTATAGTCTACGAGTTTCCCATCAAAAAGCTCCGCCATTTCAAGAGCGCGCTCGTGAGTGCGATTGGTGACGAAGATCTGTCCCACGCCGCTGCGCCGCAAATGACGGGCCGCGAGTTCCGACATCTTACCTGCGCCCACGATCATGACCTTCTTGCCCTGCAGCGAGCCGAAAATCTCGCGCGCCAGCTCCACCGCCGCATAACTGACGGAGACGGCGTTTTCGCCGATGTTGGTTTCGGACCTCACGCGTTTGGCAACGTTGAAGGCGCGCGTGAGCAGAGTGTCCATGAAGCCGCTGACAGCGCCGTGTTCCTTAGCGAGCGAGTAAGCCGATTTGAGCTGCCCGAGAATCTGCGGTTCGCCGACGACCATGGAATCCAGGCTTGCAGCCACTCGGAATAGGTGCCGGATAGCATCGCTGTCTTCGAAGCGGTAAAGGTAAGGCGTCACCCACTCTCGCTCGACGTGCCGGGTGTCGGCCAAAAATTGATCCACGGCCATCGGTGAATTCGAATTCTCTTCGCAAGTGAGCGCCACTTCCACGCGATTACAGGTGGAAAGGATCATGCCTTCGCAAAATCCCGGGCGTCCTTTGAGCGAAATCAGCGCTTGCGACAACGCGCTTTCGTCAAACGCCAGGCGTTCCCGCACCTCAACCGGTGCGCTTTTGTGATTCACGCCTGTGATGGAGAATTTCATTTGGCGATCAGGTTCCGAAGCCCCACATGCGCGGCCCAGGTAAGGCCCGAGCAGCAGAGGACGGCCACGGCCATCAACGCGGCCTTGCGGCCTCTCCATCCGGCCGTCTGCCGGAGAAAGACCATGGTGAGATAGAAGCCCCAGGTGATGAAGGCGAGCGCGATGCGCGGATCGCGGATCCAGGCGGTGCCGGCGTCGATGAATGCCCAAGTGCTGCCCGCAATCACTCCTAGCGTGATAAACACGAAGCCAAAGCTCATGGCGTTAGTGATGAGGTTGTCGAGCGTCGCGAGCGGGGGCAGGCGTTTGAAAAGCTGCGCGACATATTCGGGCAAGTCGAGCGGCTTCTTTCTTTTGAGCTGGCGTTCTTGAATCAGGTAAAAGCAGGAGGCGACTGCGGTGAGTAGCAGCGACGCGTAGCCCAGCAGCACCATCATCACGTGCACCAGCAGCAAGGCGCGCACATTGGTGCTGGGCCACGAACCGATGGGTGTTTCCATCGCGCCCACTTGCGTGAGGACGAAGACCAGTGGAAAGATGCACACGCTGAGGCTGGCGGCGTCGTAGCGCCAATACACAAAGAGGAAGAGGACGGCGATCAGGAAGGCGCAAACGGTAGCAGATTCAAAGAAGGTATCAACCGGGAGGTGACCGAGCGAAACCGTCATCTCGACGATCGCCACGAAGTGTAGAACGGCAGCGACGAGAAATGCGAAAAGGGCGGGTTTCAGGAAGCCTTCACGCCGACGGAGCAAAACCGCCATGACATGTAGCAAACCCACCCCGTACAGCGCCGTGGCCATACGGAGCCAGAAAACGGCCATTTCATGCATCTAAGTCAAGTATAGCGGCCCCGCGCATCCGGAGGAGGCGTTTCGCAGATGCTTTATGCTCCGGGCGTTTGACCATATCCGGTCAGATGACCCCGCGCGGTCGGTTAAAAATTACTCATGCGGCTTAAGCCGCGCGGGAAGCGCTAGCGTACACTTATGGGCGCACAACGATCAAAGCATGCCGATGGTGACGGCGATGATGGCGGCGATGATGAGTAACAACAACTACCTGGCCCATCAGAGGCTGCAACACCGCTACACTAGACGCGGCAAGAAATACTGAGAGTGCGATTAGACGCTTCATTTTATGTTTCTCCTACCCTTCGGTAGGCATCTCAGACGCCAATCGCTTTTACCGTCGGTTCGTTTAGTGATGTTCAACTACGACCACTTTATGGTGGCGACGATGACGACGATGGTGAACGATGACAACCTTCTCTTCGGCGTGCAGAGGCGGTAAAACTGCCACAGTGGCCCCAGCAAGAAATACGACAAGTGCGATTAAGCGCTTCATTTTGTGTTCCCTCCAGCCTGAAGTGAGCATTTCACGCACCAAACGCGCCAAAGCGCCGTCGCACGAAACAGTTACATCTTAGTTTTAATGATATCCACCAGTTCTTGAACAGCGGCGGCGCTCTTTTGCAGCGCGGCCTGCTCCCCGGATTCGAGCTTGATCTCATAGATCTTCTCGATGCCTTTGGCGCCAAGCTTCACCGGCACGCCGACATAAAGTCCCTTGATGCCGTATTCGCCTTCGAGATACGCGGCGCAGGGCAGCACCTTTTTCTTGTCCTTCAAGATCGATTCCACCATCTCGACGGCAGCGGCCGAGGGCGCATAGTATGCGCTTCCAGTCTTGAGATACTTCACGATTTCAGCGCCGCCATCGCGCGCGCGCTGCACCAGGCGGTCGATGGTCGCTTGATCCAGCAGCTCGCTGAGCGGAATTCCCGAGACGTTGGTGAGTCGCGAAATGGGAACCATGGTGTCGCCGTGGCCGCCCAGCACCAGCGCGGTGACGTTGGTCACCGAAACGTTCAGCTCTTCGGCGATGAAGGTACGGAAACGCGCGGTATCCAAAACCCCGGCCATGCCGATGACGCGAGTCTTCGGGAATTTCGAGACTTGAAAAGCGGTCCAGCACATGGCGTCCAGAGGATTGGTCACCAAAATCAGGATCGCGTTGGGCGAAGCCTTCACCGCCTGTTCGGTGGCGGTCTTCACCACTTCGTAATTGGCGATCAGCAAATCATCGCGGCTCATTCCAGGCTTGCGCGGAAACCCGGCCGTGATAACGACCACGTCCGAGTTCGCGGTGGGCCCGTAATCATTCGCTCCCGTGATGCTGACGTCATATCCTTCCACTGGCCCGGATTCGAGCAGGTCGAGTCCCTTGCCTTGTGGAACACCTTCCACGACGTCCACCATCACGACGTCCGCTAATTCTTTGCCGGCGATGCGAAGGGCGCAGTTGGCACCCACGTTCCCAGCTCCTACTACCGTGACTTTTTTGCGCATGAAGTTTCAAGGTAGGGCACACGCGTGACTCTGTCAAGCGAGCTTTTAGGATTGCGGCTTCAGCGGAACCATGCTGGCTTGCAGGCGTCGCATTCCGGCCAGCCAACGGTCATAGTCGTCCGCTTTGCGGCGAACGTACTCCAAGACTTTGGGGTGCGGCGCAATCAGAAATTGTTCGGCGTGCAGGCCTTGAATGACGGCTTCGGCCACTTCGTCGGGGTGAAGCGCGTCGTCCCGTAGAAATTCGCCGCCGCCGAATTCAGCGCGTTCCAGCATGCCGGTTGTCACGCCCATGGGACAGAGTGCGGAGACTTTAATTCCCTGATCGCCGTAAGTGATGCTGAGCCACTCTGCCAGTCCGAGTGAGGCGTGTTTCGACACTGTGTAAGGCGCGGACCCGAGCATGGTAAGCAAGCCCGCAGCCGAGACCGTGTTCAGCAGATAGCCTTCGTGGCGTGCCAGCATGCCCGGCAGCACGGCGCGCGCGGCATACACATGGCCCATCACATTCACTTCCCAGGAGCGCAGCCAATCGCGATCGGGAGCGCTGCAATCGCCCTCCACACCGACGCCCGCGTTGGAACAAAACAGATCGATTTGTCCGTATCGCTTCAGGACGTCATCGACGAGTGTTTGAACGTCAGATTCGCTCGAGACGTTCGCATTGATGTCCCAACCGCCGATCTCGGCAGCCACTTTGCGAGCTGCTTCGTGGTCAATGTCGGCGACCACCACCGCCTTCGCACCTTCCGCCGCAAACCTCCGGCACAGGGCGCGGCCGATGCCATTCGCGCCGCCGGTGACGATGACTACTTTGTCATAGACTTTCATAGGTGTTAGACTCGCCGGTCGCGATAACAGCACTTGCTTTCCGCTCACCGTCCCGTGCCGGCCAGCCGCCGGGAGGCAGCGCATTTAGCAGCAGCCCGAATAGAATTAACGACGCAAGGGGTGTTACCGAGGTCCACAGGTACATCGGACCCGGTGCATCGGGCCAGCGCTCCTGTTGATGGTAGTAATGGCGGAGCACGGCGTCCGGCAGCGGGTAGAGCAGCACAGAGCAGGCCAGCGAGATAAGCAGGCGCCGCCAGTCGCCGCGCCGGAGTGCGTAATAAAGAAGCAGCGCGACGCCGGGATATTGCATGGTTTGATAATGCCACCAGGCGATGGGCGAGGCGGCCAGCGTGAGGGCGATCAGCGCCGCTCCGGCAATGGGGATCTGCTCAGCGCTTAGTCTGCCCCGTGTCCGGAACCAAAGCAGTGTCAGCCCGATGGCCAGGGTGACGAAGCCTGCCGATAGCGATACGATTTTTTGTTCGGGAGACAAACGAAGGCTCGGCAGTTCCCAGCCATTCACCCAATCGTTCGGGAGTTTTCCGTCCCCGGCGGGAGGCTCCAGGACGCGCAGCGCTACCGAGGGGATGGACCAGCTGAGCACACAGGGCGTGCCGAACAGATAATCGGTGCTGGCGGGGCGGGCTGGTCCGCGCAGGAACAAAAGGATCGTCCAGGGGATGGCCAGCAACAATCCGGCGCTGCTGAAAAATGCCAGGAGACCCCGCCAATTCCTTTCGAGCGGAGCCAGCAGGCCCAGCGCCGCCGGTATCAGTTTCACCGCGAATCCCGCGCCTGCCGCCACGCCCTGCATCCAGCCGCTGGTCACCAAAGCAACCACGATGAGGAGAACCAACAGCGGGTCCGGCTGGCCGGTGGCGAGGCTGTCCTGTGCTACCCAACCCGCGCTCCACACAAACGCGATCACCGCAGCTGCGATCCCATTGCGCCCCAGATGCCGCCACAACAAAAAGGCTGCTGCCAAAAGACACGCGTGCGAAAAAACGAACCAGATCCAGCGCGCGGTGTAGTAATCGAAACCTGCGATAGGGACCAGCCAGAAGGCCAGCAGAGGCGGATAAATGTAGTCTGCCGTCAGGTAGGGGGATTCGCCATGCAGGATATGCTGCGCGGCGTAGTAATAGAAACGGAAATCGCTGAGACCCGGTGTCGGCCGAATATTATAGACGTTCTGCTTCCAATACCAGAGGGCGCATAGCGCGACAAAGATGACGATAGAAAATCGTCGAGCGCGTTCTGCCCTGGGCATATCAAGCCATTATAGGGAATGGCCGGTGGGTTCCAACAAAAAAAAGCGCGGAGACTGGTCGCGTCGCGGCCGTAACGCCGCGTGAATGATGGCCGGGTTTTGCAGCTGATCGCCCTCGACGCCGACGCCTGCCTCAGACTGTATTGGGCTGCAATCAGGGCCGATTCACCAGTCCGTTTTCGATTTCATGGCTGAGATCGATAAAGTGACGACGCGACATAATGCTGGCTTGCAGATTAACGGTAAACAACGCAGCCGCGCGCTTCCAGGTTCTCCATCCACGCCGGCGCCGGCATATTCACCCAACGTAAATCGAGTTTGTCCAGTCGAGGCAGCTGCGCAATCGCTTCCGGCAGATGCGTGAGTGGATTACCGCGAACATCGATCTGCCGCAATTCCCGCAGCGCGCCGATGGATTCCGGCAGCGATGCCAGCTGGTTGTTCCTCAGATGCAGCTCTCGCAAGCGCGTTAAACGGCCGGTCGAATCCGGAAGCGATGTCAGCCGGTTGTCCGTCACCCTTAGCTCGATCAGGCTCCTCATCCCTGAAATGGATTCCGGCCATACATCGAACGCGTTTTCACTGATGTTGAAGTAGCGCAATTTGGTCAGCTTGGCGAGAGACGATGGCAGCGAGCTCAACTGGTTGTCGTGCAGATAGAGAAAGTCGGTGAGGCCCTCGAGATCGCCCAGTGCATCCGGCAGCTCTGTCAGCTTATTGTGTCCCAAGTCAAGCATCCGAAGCCTCTGCAGGCGGCCAATTTGATTGGATATTTCCGACAAATCGTTATCGGCTAACACCAGCGTTTCAAGGTCCGTGCGCTCCCACACCCAGCCCGGAACGCTGCCAAGGCGCTGCTTCCATAGGTTCAAGTGGACCGCGGATCTATCATCCGTCATATTTGATAGTCTAAGTACATCCGGCTTCGCTTCCGCAAGGTCAAGGTGCGCGTTGCGTGTGCTCGAAGGAGATTGTTCATGACTAAGTTGAAACTGCAAGGGATCTTTGCGGGCGTCATTGCGGCTTTTGGCGTCGTGATTTCGACTGGGGTCACGGCGAATGCGCAGCAGGCTTCCGCCCCGACAGTAGTGGATGCGAAGGTTCTGGACAATGCCGGCACACCCCGCGATGCCCTCAAAGGCGACTGGCTGAGCTACGGCCGGTCCCTCAGCGAAACGCGCTACAGTCCGCTTACTCAAATCGACACGTCCAACGTCAACCGCCTGGGTCTTTCCTGGACCTATGCGCTCGGCGCGGGCGGCGGCAATCAGGAAGCCACGCCACTGGTTTGGAACAACACGCTGTACGGCATCACCAATTGGAGCGTCGTTTTTGCCCTGGATGCGCGCACGGGCAAGGAACTTTGGCGCTGGGACCCGGAAGTGAATCAGCAAGCCGTGCGGCCCAAGATTTGCTGCGGGATCGTGAACCGGGGGCTGGCAATATATGAAGGCAAGATTTTCGCCCCCATTATCGATGGCCGGCTGGAGGCTCTGGATGCTTTCACCGGCAAAGTGATCTGGGAATCGCGCGTTGCTTATACTCAGGAATATTACTCCATCACCATGGCCCCCCGCGTTGCCAATGGCAAGGTGCTGATTGGCGTCTCTGGCGGCGATCATCCTATCCGTGGCTTCTTCGATGCCTACGATGCCGTGACGGGCCATCGTGCCTGGCGCTTCTACACGGTTCCGGGCAACCCAGCCAATCCTTACGAAAACGAAGCCATGCGCAAAGCCGCGAAAACCTGGGGCGGCGATTTTTACAAAATGGGCGGCGGGGGATCGGTGTGGGATGGCATGGCTTACGATCCGGAAGCCGACCTGATCTACGTGGGGACAGGCAACGCCGAACCTTGGGTGCAGAAGTTTCGCGGAGCCCAGAGTGTGGACAACTTGTATACGGCTTCCATTCTGGCAGTGAAGGTATCCACCGGCGAACTCAAGTGGCATTATCAAGCGGTCCCGAACGATAACTGGGACTACGATAATGTTCAGCAGATGATTCTGGCCGACTTGACGATCAACGGCCGCCCGCGTAAGGTTCTGATGCAGGCCGCCAAGAACGGCATCTTCTATGTGCTGGATCGCATCACTGGCCAGTTTATTTCTGGACAAGCCTACACGCAGGTGAACTGGACTCACGGCTTCGACGAATCGGGCCGCCCCATGATCAACAAGGATGCCTTCTACGACAAGGAACCGATCACCGTTTATCCGACGGCGGGTGGCGGCCACAACTGGTCGCCTATGTCGTATGATTCGACCACCGGCCTGGTCTACATCCCCACTACGTACGGAAGTTGGACCTACGCGGCCGGCGACAAAGTGACTTACGCGCCCTATGGCGACACCGGGCTGGCGGCGGGTTTTCTTACCCCTCGGCCAAATTCCATGCCGTTTATGGGACCTGAGCCTCTGGGCAAAGAACGAGGCGTGCTAGAAGCCTGGGATCCTATCACCCAGAAATTGGTCTGGCGCACTCCCGGAGGCGGCGGCATTGGAGGAGGCGTGGTCAGCACGGCAGGCAACCTGGTCTTCCAGGTAATTAACGATGGCAGGTTCCTCGCTTACAGCGCCGACAAGGGCGAGAAGTTGTTTGAGCTTCAAACCGGCCGCACTGGAATGGCGCCGCCCATCACCTACCAAGTGGATGGGAAACAATATGTCGCATTGATGGGGGGCCTTGGCCGTGCGGTGATGACTCCAGGGCCCACCGATGCCAAGGTTGATACACCGCCACTGCTATTCGTTTTCGAGTTGGATGGAAAGACACCGATGCCTGCCGCGGCCGCGCCACCGCCTCCGTTTGGAGCGCCGCCGCCTCCTCCGCCGCCCACGGAACTGCACAAATAGATGAGCTTATTCAAATAGATGAAACCTACTCAAATTCCGAAGAATCCCTGTTTCTCTTCTGGCCCTTGCGCGAAACGCCCGGGCTGGAGCTTCGAGGGACTGAAAGACGCGGCGCTGGGGCGTTCGCATCGCGCCAAAATCGGCAAGAACAAACTTGCCGAAGTGATCGATCGCAGTAAGAAGGTGCTGGGAATCCCCGAGTCGTACCAGCTGGGTATTGTGCCTGCCTCCGATACTGGCGCGGTGGAAATGGCGCTATGGTCGCTGCTGGGCGAGCGCGGCGTCGACGTACTGGCTTGGGAAAGCTTCAGCAGCGGCTGGGCCGCCGACTGCAAAAAACAGCTCCAGCTGAAAGATCTTCGCATCCTGAAGGCCGATTACGGTAAACTTCCCGACCTCAATCAAGCCGACTGGGCGCGCGATGTTGTGTTCGCCTGGAACGGGACCACCTCGGGAGTGCGCGTTCCGAACGATTATTGGATCGCTCAGGATCGCGACGGACTTTCGATCTGCGACGCCACGTCGGCGGTCTTTGCGATGGATATTCCGTGGGACAAGTTGGACGTGGTCACCTGGTCATGGCAAAAGGTGCTGGGCGGAGAAGGCGCGCATGGCATGATCTCGCTCAGCCCCAGAGCGGTAGCGCGGCTGGAACGATTTACCCCTCCTCGCCCGTTGCCCAAGATTTTTCAAATGACGAAGGGCGGCAAACTAATCGCCGGGATCTTCCAGGGAGAGACCATCAACACGCCATCGATGTTGTGCGTGGAGGATGCCCTGGACGGCTTGCGATGGGCGGAATCGATCGGCGGATTGCGGGCGCTCATCGCCCGGTCGAAAGCGAACCTCAAATGCATGGAAGACTGGGTGGATCGGTCCCCCTGGGCGGCGTTCCTGGCCGAAGAAAAATCCAGCCGCTCGAGCACTTCCATTTGTCTCAAGATCAGAGACCTGGCATTCACGGCACTTTCCGCTGACGATCAAAGCAAGCGCGCGAAGGCGATTGTGTCGATCCTGGAGAAAGAGCGCGCGGCCTATGACGTCGGCGCTTATCGCGATGCGCCGGTGGGCCTGCGTGTCTGGGGTGGCGCAACGGTTGAGACTTCCGACATCCAGGCGCTTCTGCCCTGGTTGGATTGGGCCTTCGAATCGTCGAAGAGCAGCTAGCTCACGCGTAGACGTTGATACTGGGGCTGTTGGTGCTCGGCGTGAAGATGCTCGTGGACGTTGTGGTCGAAGTCGAGCTTTGGGTGCTGGCATCGCCGTCGCCACCGTGATGATGGTGGTGGTGACCTTCCGCCTTCTGTCCTTGCGCCGGGCTCTTTGGGGCCGAGCTTGGGGTCTGCGATGTCCCGGATTGCTGGGCGGTCTGAAGGTCAGTCTGCAGTTGAGTGAACGCGCCCTGCGCCTGAGTCAAATTTCCCGATGAGAGCGCCTGTCCGAGTGCATTCAGATCGTTCGTGATGGGATCGTTGCTGTTGGAATTGGTGGTCGACGCCGCATTGGGGCTGGTTTGGCTTTGCAGCGCTTGTTCGAGTGCCGTAAAGGCGGACTGCGCGCCCGTTAGATTGCCCGTCTGCAGCGCGCTCGCCAGCTGCGTATAATCTTGCTGCACCTGTTGGGCCGGATTTTCCGTGGCAGTCTGAATATCACTCTGTAATTGTGAAAATGCGCTCTGGGATTGCGTCAGGTTGCCAGTTTGGAGATCCTGGCCGAGCGCTGCGAAATCGTTCTGGATCGCGCTCGAGGAGTTGGATGGGCCCTGATAAGCCTGCACCAATTGCTGAAGGTTAGAGTACTCCGATTGCGCATCGGTAAGATCGCCGGACTGCAGGTCGCTCGATAGTTTGGTGTAATCCTGCTGAGCCGTCTGTTGGGGGCTGACGCTGACAGCGGCGGATTGAGCGCCGGTCTGGAAATCGCTTTGCAATTGGGACAACGTGCTCTGCGCCTGGTTCAGATCGCCCGACTGCAGCGCCTGGCCCAGCGCGGCAAAATCGTTCTGGAGCGTGCCGGATCCGTTCGAACCGGTACCGCCCTGGGTTGCTCCAAGCACCTGCTGGATATTGGAATAGGCCGACTGCGCGCCTGATAAATCGCCAGACTGAAGCGCGCTGGCGAGTTGCTGAAAATCCTGCTTGACTTGCTGGAACGGATTTTGCTGCGGCTGTTGCTGCGACAAATCAGTTATCAAGTTGGAAGACAATGCTGAAATCGACATGAATCAATCTCCACACCATACCTATCGCCGACGGGGGATGGAAGATGAGAGATTTCCTGGGGCATTGCAAATGTTGACAATCCAGGGCCTTAGCTCCGGGGTCGTGAGTACTTCGAAGCTACCGTGAATCCCGTGATAGAATCGGGAAACTATCGGAGAGCACTGACCGCCTTCGCCCCGTCAGCCTGGCGCAACGCTTGGCACTCCTAATCCAATCAAACGGGGACCCTTTTCGCGCCATGACAACCACGACGCAGATCCAGGAGATCATTGACGGCGTTTATGAGAAATACAAAGATATCGACGAAGGCACCGTAGCCACCTATATTCCAGAGCTAGCTAAGGCCGATCCGAACGATTTTGGAATCTGCCTGGCCACGGTGGATGGCCAGGTCTATACAGCGGGCGACTGGCAGAAGGAATTTACCATTCAGTCCATGTGCAAGCCGTTCGCTTTCCAGATGGCTCTTGAAAAGCATGGCCGCGAAGCGACCCTGAAACGTGTGGGCGTCGAGCCTAGCGGAGACGTATTCAACTCGATCGAGCTCCATCCCCAAACCACGCTCCCCTATAATCCGATGATCAATGCCGGGGCAATCGCCATTGCCTCGCTGCTCAAACAGAGTCCCGTGGAGGAAAGTGTTCAGGCCTTTGTGAACAGGATGTCGCAGGCCGCCGGCCGCAAGCTTCGTCTGGATGACGCGGTGTTCGCTTCCGAGACTGCGACTGGCCATCGCAACCGGGCAATCGCTTACTTCATGCTGAATTTCGAGATTATCGATGACGAAATCCAGGAAGCGCTCCATCAGTACTTTGCGCAATGCTCGCTGCTAGTGAATTGCCACGATATGGCGATGATGGCGGCGACGCTCGCCAATATGGGCAATAATCCGCTTAGCGGCGAGCGCGTCTTCGATTTTCAATTCATCAAGTATGTGCTGACGGTGATGTTTACCTGCGGGCTCTACAATTACGCCGGCGGATGGGCGTACGAAGTCGGCGTTCCGGCCAAGAGCGGCGTCAGCGGCGGGATTTTCGCGGTGGTCAATCGACAGCTCGGCATCGGCGTGTATTCGCCCCGGCTGGACGCGCAGGGCAACAGCGTGCGTGGAATCCTGGTTCGCAAGGAACTCGCCAGCCATTTAGGGCTGCACGCGTTCGAGTTCACCAACGTGGGATCGAGCTTTATGCAGTGGCTGCTGTAGCCATCTTAATCCGCAAAAATCGCCGAGAGCGGAGCGGACAAACCGGGAAAAAGTTCTGATTGGAGCCCGCTTGCGAGAGTTTCGCTATGCCCGTCCGGGAAGTGTGCGCGCACGCGATGAGTTTGCGGGTAGACAACCCAGACTTCCTCGGCGCCATGAGCGATGTAAAGCTCCAATTTGAGATCGAGCTGGGCGGCGGTGTTGGATTCGGACGCGACCTCGATGGCAAGGGCGGGAGCACCTTCGAAGTAGCCTCGTGGACGCATCCGTAGCTGCGCCGTTCTCAAAAAGCTGACATCCGGCTGCACCCATGTGTCGTCGGATAATTTGAAACCCGCCTCGATGCGAACGTCGCCAAGCCTATGTTGATCAACGTAGGGCTGCAGAACGCGCAACAGCATGTGCTGAATGTCGGAATGATCCGATTTCGGCGGAGGCAAGATAATGTGCTCTCCTTGCAGCAGCTCGTGCTTGTGGCCGTCGTCCGGGTATTTCTCGAATTGGTCGAACGTCAGCGGAGTTCGTTCGGGCATGCCACATGGTAACGAAGCAGCATTGCAGCAGCGCTAAAATAGAAGCGAATGAGCCAGGCTGCCGTCACTTTCGAACTGGTCCGCGCGAAGCGCGAAGAGATCCAACGAATCGCGGCCAAACACGGCGCGCGGAATATCCGCGTTTTCGGCTCGGTGGCGCGCGGCGACTCAAGACCAGACAGCGACATCGATTTCTTGATCGATGTAGATCCGGTAACGAGTTCCTGGTTTCCGGGCGGCCTTATTCAGGATCTGGAGAGCGTGCTGGGAAGGCGCGTGGAAGTGGTCACTGAGCGCGGGTTGAACCATCTGATCCGGGAAGACGTGTTACGCGAGGCCGTTCCAGTTTGAAGGACGACCGTTTCTATCTCCGCCACACTCTCGAATGTATTCAACGAATCGAGGAAGACACTGGCGGCGGTTAGTATCACGACTAACATTGAGCCCAACAGTGTTCGACTGGAGCGAGCACCGTCGCCCNNTGTATGGACGCTTCATTGATTTCAGTGTGGCCGACCGCTTAGGAATTTAGTATCCGCGTTTGTTCCTCGGCGAAGAGAGCTCGCGGAGGATTAGACCAGCCGAAGCCACGAAAAATCTCACTGGTGATATCAATCGCAAGTTCGCGCGAGGTGGTCCTGAAGCTCTCCGCACTAACGGTCCTCTCGATCTCAATGCTTTCATTTCGGCCCCAATATTTGTCGTCAATCTTGTGCTTTGGCGTCATGTAACTGAGCTCCCGGCCATCCACGCTGTGCAATTCGATCGATAATGAAGCGGCGGGTTCAAGGAGGCCTCTCCCCGCCATCCTTGCTGCGAACTCACACATACACGTGACTATCATGAGCGTGCGTAGTATATTGAGGTACCTTTTGGTCTGCCCGGGCACGAAGAATTGAGGCTGGACAGGCCAAGCTTCTGTGCCAATATATTCCTCGGCGAACGCGATGCGATATCTGAATTGTGCACTTCGGAAGAGTTTCCAGGTTTCCAAATGAGGGGGAAGGTCTACTTCGCTTCCGACCCATTCGTCATCCTCAACAATCAGCTCGTCATGCGCGAGGGGATACTGCCATCCACCACTGCTCACAGCGCTACCTAGCGCGAACAGGCGACAGCTTCTTAGGTTCTGAAAACGCGCCTTTTCGAAAATTGTAGGCCGTATCCAGATCCGCCAATGCCCCATCGAGAAAATCCTTCTAGAGAATTCCGTGTCAGGTAGCATCTTGAGCTGTTCGACGAATTGATCTGGTTGAGACTGATGGACAAATCCCATCCGCTCCGCTTGACGCGTAAAGGCACGGCTTCGCTTCTCGACGGCGAGGTCGAGGATCTCACGCATCTCGACCTGGCTAGGCACTTCGACGGTCTCAGGAATTCGCCGAGATCGAATGTAAGTAGCGCCCCGCCGAAGTTTTTCGGCCCCGTCCCTCTTGCAAACAACGGGCAGCTCGGTAAACTCGCCTACCCGAAGAATACAGAATGACTTTCCGTCAAAGATGTGTTTGATTAAAGTAACCTCAATGTAGGGGTCAGCGTACTCGCTGAAGTACGCTGACAAGTCGTCCTGCACAAACGAATCGTGATGGTCGCCCTGCATGCCGGCGGGAAGATACGTGTCATCCATCTGGCGTGCCACGCCCAACACGATGTGTCCACCGTCGCGCAAATTCGCCATTGCCAAGACGGATTTGGTCAACTTTGCCTTTGTCGCCGGATCACTCCAACTCAACGAACATTTAAACTCGAGGTTTCGCTCCTCGCGCGGCCACTGAATCAAATCGTTCAAATCATCTAGTGAATTCCCGTGAGACATACAACCTCGCCATGAAAAAGGCGGCCCAAACGAGCCGCCCCAAGGAAAAGGAGGGATGACACCTCCCACCAAACTTTTGTGAATCGTATTTCGCGCTTAACTGCAGCCGCTGGTACCGCCGCAGTTCTCGCACTTATAGCAACTGCCGTTGCGGGTCATGAAGCCGCCACATTCCGAGCACATCGGCGCATCGCTCACCACTGGAGCGAAGGGCAGCGCTTGCTGCGGCTCGGGCTCGGTGGGACGCAGAACGGCCGCGTCGCCCGCTTCATTCACGGCGTACTCGGGGCCCAGGAATTTCCCGCCCAGCCAGCGGAAAATATAATCCATGATCGACTTGGCGTAGGGAACCTGCGGGTTGCCCGTCCAGCCGCTCGGCTCAAACCGAACGTGGCTGAATTTGTCGACGAAAAACTTCAGCGGCACGCCATATTGCAGCGCATAGCTGATGCTGGTGGCGAAGCTATCCATCAAGCCGCTAATCGTCGAGCCTTCCTTGGCCATCGAGATGAAAACTTCGCCGGGAGTGCCGTCTACATACATGCCCACTGTGATGTAGCCTTCGTGGCCGCCGATGGAAAACTTATGCGTGACGGATTGCCGCTCGTCGGGCAGCTTACGGCGAATCGGCCGATAAACGATTTTCTCCGTAACAGTCGGCACCACCGCGGTGGATGCCGTGGCCTTCTTCTCGCCCTTGCCGGTGCTGGAACTAAGCGGCTGGGCGCGCTTGGAATTATCGCGATAGATGGCCACCGCCTTCAGACCGAGGCGCCAGCTTTCCATGTAAGCGTCCACCACATCTTCGACGGTGGATTCTTCCGGCATATTGATGGTCTTTGAAATCGCGCCTGAAATAAACGGCTGCGTCGCGGCCATCATCCTGACGTGACCCATGTAATGGATAGACCGCTTGCCGTTCTGCGGCCGGAAGCTGCAATCGAACACCGGCAGGTGCTCGTCCTTGAGCGCGGGCGCGCCTTCGATGGTTCCGGTGGAATCGATATGGCTGACGATCATTTCTACTTGCTCGGGCGTGTAGCCCAGCTTGATCAGCGCCTGCGGGACGGTGTTGTTGACGATCTTGATGATTCCGCCGCCGACTAACTTCTTGTATTTCACCAGCGCGAGATCGGGCTCGATGCCAGTGGTGTCGCAATCCATCATGAAGCCGATGGTGCCGGTGGGCGCGATCACTGTGGTCTGCGCGTTGCGGAAGCCGGCGCGCTCGCCGAGCGCATAAGCATCGTTCCAGCAATCGACCGCAGCCTTGAATAGATCGTCGGGAACCCGTTTGCTGTCGATACCGCTGACCGCCTTGCCGTGCATCAAGATCACATCGAGGAACGAATCTTCGTTGACGGCATAGCCGGGGCACGGGCCCACGGCTTCGGCGATGCGGGCGCTGGTGAGATATGCCTGGCCGCACATGACGGCCGTGATGGCAGCGGCCCAGTCCCGTCCCGACGGGCTGTCATAAGGAATGCCCATGGACATCAGCAGCGCACCCAGGTTGGCGTAGCCCAATCCGAGCGGGCGGAAATCGTGCGAATTCTTGGCGATCCTTTCGGTGGGATAGCTGGCGCTATCGACGATGATCTCCTGAGCCAGAGTCACTGTATCGCAGGCATGGCGGAACGCCTCGACGTCGAAGTCACCGCCCGGGCCGACGAACTTCATCAGGTTCAAAGACGCCAGGTTGCAGGCCGAATCATCCAGGAACATGTATTCCGAGCACGGATTCGACGCGTTGATGCGCGCGGTAGTCTTCGACGTATGCCAGCGGTTAATGGTGGTGTCGAACTGCATGCCCGGATCGCCGCACTGATGCGTGGCCTGTGAAATCTCGCGCAGCAATTCTTTCGCGCTGTAGCGCTTCTTGGGCTGGCCGTTGGCTACCGAGCGGGTCCACCAATCGCCATCCGCCGCGGCGGCTTCCATGAATTCATCGGTGACGCGCACGGAGTTGTTAGCGTTCTGGAAGAAGATAGAGCCGTAAGCATCGCCGTCGATCGAGGCATCGTAGCCTGCGTCGATCAGGGTGTGAGCCTTCTTCTCTTCTTTTGCTTTGCACCACACGAACGACTCGATGTCGGGGTGATCCACATTCAGGATCACCATCTTCGCTGCGCGCCGCGTCTTTCCGCCGGATTTGATAACGCCCGCGAACGCATCGAAGCCCTTCATGAAGCTGAGCGGTCCGGAAGCGGAGCCGCCTCCCCCGAGGCCGCCGCCTTCTTCGCGCAAAGGCGAAAGATTGGTGCCGGAGCCCGAACCCCACTTGAACAGCATGCCTTCGGTTTTCGCCAGATCGAGAATCGATTCAAGCGAATCCTTCACCGAATTAATGAAGCAGGCCGAGCACTGCGGGCGCGACTCGCCTTTCTTCAGCTTTACGATATTGTCGGTGGCTTCGTCGTAATAGTAGCCATAGCCACGCGGCTCCTGCACGCCGACGTTGAACCAGACCGGCGAATTGAAGCAGGCTTTCTGGGTCAGCATCAGGTGGGCCAGTTCGTTGCGGAAGTTCTCGGAATCTTCGCGCGTTTTGAAATAGCGGCCATGTGCGCCCCAATCCGCGATGGTGTCGACAACGCGATGCACCAACTGGCGGACGCTGCGCTCACGCTCGGGCGAGCCCATCTTGCCGTAGAAATACTTGCTGACGACGATGTTGGTGGCCGTTTGGGACCAATCGGCCGGCACCTCTACGTCGTCTTGTTCGAATATGATGGCGCCTTTATCGCTCGCAATGGCGGCAGTGCGCAGCTCCCAGACGATCTCGTCGTAGGGCGTTTTGCCGGCTTCGAGCTTGTGCGTAAAGTATTTAGGAAAGCTGACGCCCTTGCGCTGCTGGGCCGAGAGAGGCCGTTTGCTTACAGGTTGCAATTCAGAAATCCTGTCGTTTGAAATTCGGTTGCCGAGATCGACCGAAAGTAGTCCCATTTCTATTTTCCTCCAAAACCTTACCCCCTATGTTGGATGCGGGGCACGTCTGCAATGATGCCCCAATAGGTAGTGGTGGGTCAAGGATTATATCTATATGCCGTGCAGTACGTTACGAACCAACTACGATATTTGCTCGCAAAACGCGCCTCTGACCAATATGGATTTCGAGGATGTGGCCTCCGGGGGGCAGGTCTTTCGGTAATTCAACGTTCAGTTCATGCCGGGGCGGGCGGGGGTCTGTGCGGAGCATGCCGAGCTGATGCACGGGTTGAGAATCCACGGTGGCGGTCACCGAATCGGGCGAGCTCACTTCTTCCAGTTGGATCTTGAGCAGGCCGGTGCTGGTGGCATTGTGCTGCACCAGGTTGACGCCGTCCGTTACGGAGACGAGGCGCGGCACCAGCGGGCCGGAAGGAATGACGCGAGCAATGGCGGGCGGGCAAAGCGGCTTTCCATCAGCGCGAAGCTCGACGGGAACCAAGCCAGTCCTGATTCGGTCGGGAAGCCACGCGTTCACCTGCTGCATGCCTTCGGAATCCGCTGGACCCACGTAGATGGGCACGCCCGCCTCGCCGTCGGCCAGCACTTCCAGATTGTTGAGATCGCAATCGGACGGAAGATTATTGATCCAAAGCGACACTGCGGCGTGGCGTCCGTGTTGCGGGATGAGCGGCTCGCCGGTATAGGCGTTCGTGATACGCCGGATGGCAGAGATGCCACGATCGGCGCTGGGAGCTACTGGTCGCCGCCAGGTAGTCCACATGTATTGTGTATGCTCGCCGTCCAGATTGAGGAGCTGCAGGCCATGCTCTCGCGTGAAGGCGCGAATATCGGCCGCTGAGAAGACGACGCCGCTCCAGGTGTTCGTATCGCCCGGATGCGACAGGCCGTTGAATTGGCCATGGAAGATGCCGCCCGGTTTGAGCACGCGGCGGATCTCGCGCATGTATTCGAGCACGACGTCGCGGCTGGGAATGTGCTGAAAGACGGCGTATGAATAGATGAACTCGAAAGAGTCGTCCGCAAACTGCGCGAGGCTGGCGCCATTGGTGGCGTGGAAGTGGGCGTGGGGAATATCGGCCAGCCGTTGGCGCGCGAGCAGGATCATTTCGTCCGAGACGTCCACGCCGTGAATCTCGCCGAAGTGGCGGCTGAGCGGTTTNNGTCGGCGGCGGTGGCGTGAAACTCGGCTTCGTCCTGATCGCGCCCCCCGAAGGCAACGTAGTAGTGGGCGTCTTCGCGCGCGCGCTGGTTCCAATCGGCGCGCATGCGCTCGCTGACGGAATTTTCCGAATCGCCCATCTACTTTAAGGTCTCACGCCTGGTGTCAAGGAGAAAAGCCGATGGCGGAAACTGCAATGCTGAGATCGCGATCGTCCAGGCTTTGTGGCAGGATGTCGCGGGCGTGCCAGACGACGTCGCTCGTGAGCGTAATGTTAGCCATCGAGCCAGGCGCCATCGCGGGAGGTTGCAATCGATATTCATGCAGGCCGGGGGAAGTGATGGCGAAAGTGCCTGCGGGCTGTCCGTTGATTGCGACGCTGACGCGAATGGCCCGATGCAGTTGATCCACTGGCGCGTAGGCCGAGATGACCAAGTCGCCCGGCGCGGAGATCAAATGGAGCGATCCGGTGCCGCTCATCCAGCGGAATGGTGCATCCCACCAGGAGAATCCCGCCGTCAGGGCTTCTTCATAGGAAGCATCTTTGAAATCGATGCGCGACCAGGTGCGAGCGGTCCACCCACTCAAGAGCGAATTTTCCAGGGCGGCTTGTGAAGGGGACAGAGGCTGCTGGACAAAGTGAACGCCCGGAATCCCGCGCGGGTATTGGGAATAGATCAGGAAGGCAAGCGTGAGTGAGTTGTAGCGAGCGCCATCCAGGGGAATCGGGGCGTCGGTCAGTAACAGGGGGCGAGTTGGGGAAGAACGGATGGTCTCTACCAGCAATCGTCCTCGCTCGAGAGCGTGCCCGGCGGCGGCGAAAGTAGAGCGTGGAGCGTTCGCAAGGTATCGTGTGCGGCTGGCTGCAAGCGCGAGCGCTGTCAAGATGATGAGGAAAGCAATCACGGAGCGGGGCAATTTGAACGTGCTCGCGAACAAGACGCAGTGCGTGACCAGTGGGAACAGGAAGGCATAATAATAACGATCTGCGGTGTACAGCGAGCCTGGGCCGAAGCGAAACGGATAGTCGGCGCGCGCCATGCCGGTCAGTAAAGCAAGCAGGATCGCCGGCGTCCATACCGCGAGCAGGATGCGCCGCTGGCGTGCATTCATGAACCACAACGAAGCCAGCAGCGGCAGCCACGCAATCGGGGCAAGCTTCCAAATGGTCTGGAAGCCGGGGAACGCGAAGAACGTGAACGCGCTAAAGAAACGAAACGGAGCGGTGAAGACCAGCCATGCGCCCAGTCCGAGACCTCGGACGGAAAGCCCGACCCGCCAAAAACCAACCGCCAGTAGCGCCGCCATCGCGAGCAACAGCGGAATCGGCGGACGCTTTCCCCGCAACAGCCAGTAACAGATGGGCAATCCGAGCGCCGCCGCCAGGATGCCGTTCAGCCCCAGCGCGGCCAGCGCCAGCATCGCCCCCGCCAGCCAGACTCTGTCGGCATCGAGCGCAGACAGAGCGAAAAGGAAGAACGTCACGCCCAGGCAGAAGATGGCGCTGGATGGCCACCAGATTTGCTCGCCGATAAAGCCGAGTGCGCCCGCGTAAAGCGTGCCCGCGAACCAGCCGGCTAATTTCGATCCAGTCCAACGCGCGCATAGGATCGCGCATCCTACGGCTCCGGCGATGTGCGCCGCGCAGACGCCCAGCCGCACCCACGTGAGGCTCATGCCGCCTGCGAGCGTTCCAAACCAGAACAGCAAGCGAANNGTGAAAGGGAAGCACGATCAGATCGCGCCACGGTTCAAGTCCGGCGCGAATTTGCGCGATCAACTGGGCGTGCTCGAAGTCGTCGGAGAAATAGGGGAGTGCCAGCGTGCTGTGGGCCATCAGCAAGACCAACAACGCGAGCCATCCGGTGAGCAAGCACAACTCCGCTGGCGAGAACTTCTTAATCATTGGTGCAGATGTTGTGGCGGATTGTATTGTCCGACAGCTTGACGCCCGGCGCGGCCTGAATGCAGCGGGTCTTCATTTTCCAGCCGGAAATCGTGTTGCCTTCAATTGTGTTGCCGCGTGCTGGATCGGCATGCTCGGCGTGGCTTCCCAGATAGATGCCGGTTTCGAGCACCTCCACTTCGCCCAGCACCGAACAGCCGAACTTGGCGCGGTTCTCGTTGCAGTGCGCCGTATTGAGGTGGCGCATGCGGTTATGCGAAATCTTGTGTCCAGTTCCGATGAGAAAGATGCCGCCGAATTTCATCCCGTCCAGTTCGTTATTTTCAATCACGATATTCTGCGAGCGCATCTCGATGCTGGCATTATTCAATACGATGCCGAAGTGCCCAAAGGGATAATTCTCGGGGGCCTGCCGATTCACGCAAGTATTGCCGCGCACAGTGCCGTCGTGGAAACCGTCCAGGTCGAAGCATTTTCCGTCGATATCTTCAAACCGGTTGCGCTCGTAGGTGGATTGCTCGACATTACCGGCCGTATCGATTCCAACCGGCGTGCCGCCGTTTTCGACGTCGATCAAATCGACAGGAAATCCGATGCGCATGCCGTGGTTATCGGCCACTTCGACGGCGACGGCGTGGCCCACTTGAATCGCGTCGCGGCCGATGTCGCTAAACTCGTTCCGCAGAATCTTGCCATCGCGATTGCGCGGCGTCATATAGCGCGAGTGCGTCCAAACGCCATTCCCGGGAATGTTGCGGAATGTAGAATCCGCGACGGTAAATTGCTCCGTGCCTTCTTCCAGAAGAATGCCGCCGGAGGTGTTGTTGCGTCCTTTGGCGTTGCGCGAACCGCTGTCTTTCACCGAGACGTGATCGATGGTTACATGCTTCGAATGGCTGACGAGCGCGGCGAAGTTTGTGATGTTTGAGAAATCCACATGATCGATCGCGACGCTGTCCGAGTCTTCGATCAAAATACCGTTGTTGGGGAACACGCTCGCGAAAGTTTGGTTCGACGCAGCGAACGGCAGCGGCTTCTCGAGTGCAGCGCGATTGCCGTCGATGGCAAAATTGGTGAAGTGGATGCGGGCGCAGCCATGACACGTGAAAATCGCGCGGCCTTGAAAGTTCGCCCCGGCGTGGAGGGTGGTGTGATCGCCGGCGATAACCAAATCGTGCGCGCCATCGGGCAGTCTCATTTCCGCCGAAATTTCCGTTACGCCCCTCGGCAGACGAATCATACCTGTCGACGGAAGCTGCAACGCGAGCAGAAGGGCGAGGATCAAGCGTTTATTCTACTGTCTTTATCTGGCATGCTAACAACATGGCGATTGAGTTTCGCGGCGTGCGATTTCCGCCGTTGCGCGATCTGACGGTTTCAGCTCCGAGTGGCGCGGTGATCGGCATCATCGGGGAAAAGGGCGCTGGCAAAGGCGCGCTGCTGCGTTTGGCGTCGGGTTTGGCAGAGCCCGAGGGCGGGGAAGTGATCGCTGAAGGCGAGCGCCGCTACGTGGGACCGCTGGATGCGCTGCAGCTTTCGCCCGTAGATCTGTTGTCGCTGGAACATTCGCTCGCCCAACACGATGCCCTGGTGCGCGCGCGTGCCCTGGCGGGAATCGGACGGCTGAGAAGCGGCGGCAGCACGGTGTTGCTGGTTTCTCACGAGCTGGATTTGCTGCAATCGGCGTGCGACGAAATCTGGTGGCTGGATGCGGGGATGCTCGAAAGGCGCGGCGACCCGCGCGAGGTGCTGGACGCGTATCGGGAAAGCATAGCGGAAAAAGTGCGGGCGTGGGGCGCGACGCTGAAGAGTCCGCTGCTGCCTACGATGCGGAGAGGCGACGGACGGGCCGAGATTCTGTCGCTCGAAACCTTGGGCGCCGATGGCAAGCCAACCGCAGTGTGGCAGAGCGGCGAAAATGCCGCGGTGCGCGTGACCGTGCGTTATCACGACGCGGTGGAAGAGCCCGTGATCGGGATCATGATTCGCACCCGCATCGGCGTGGAAGTTTACGGCACCAATACCGAACTGGAGAAGGTAAGTACGGGCAGTTGCGCGGCGGGCGCACGGATGCAAATCGAATTCGCCTTTCGTTGCGACTTATGCCCCGGCGAATATACCATCACCGCTGCGTCGCACGACGCCGATGGCACGGCGCACGATTGGGTGGACGACGCGATTATGGTTGCTGTTGCCGACGCGCGCTACACCGCGGGCGTGGCGAATTTGCGTGCCAAGGTGAAGATTACTTCTGTTCCAGAATGAACGTCGGCGCGATTCCCGATAAGGTCGAGAACCCCGACGGGCCAACCGCGGTCAGCCAGCTGGAACAACCCTGTACTTTGCCGAGATAGGAGTGCGGATGCACGTCCACTCGCATCTTCTGCATTTCCAGATGGCCGTATTGAAGCACCGGGAAGGTGTCCACCACCGGCTCCAGAGCTTCCTGAACCACATACGGATTGCGCAGCGCGGAGCGAACAGCCTTCCCCCAGGCCGCGTCGTCGACTTCCGATCCGCGGAAGGATTGTTGATCGGCGCCATCATCGTTCGGACGCAGAACCAGCTTGTTGCGGTTGTGCAAAATAAATTCGGGAAGGTCCACGGTCCGGTTGCGGTATTTCGTCTTGGTTTCTTGCACCACGCGCGTCCAGGGAACGAATTCCTTGATGGCTTTGCGCTCGGATGCCGGAAAATCGGCGGTAATCTCGTCGTCGGTGAGCAGATCGAAGATGGCCTTCTTTTGCGCCAGTTCCGAACGGAAGCTGTTCACCATGCACACCGCCTGATCGCGATAAGCGCGCAGCAGCGGATGGGATAGATCGAACCGCACCAGGAATTCCTGGACTTTCACCCGGCGGAAAATCAAGTCGATGGCGAAATCGCCGCGGCGTAAAACACTGTCGCGATATTCGAGCTGCTCCGGAGTGACAACTTCCACCACCAAACCTTCGCGCCGGAACATTTCAGCGATGATGGCGCTTTCGCCCGATTCACCAACCTGGAAAGGCTGGCGGAATTCCAGAATCGCGATGTNNCTCTTTGTAAGCCTTCAGAATGGCCTGCAGCAGAAACTTGGCGCCGGGCAGTTTTTCCAAACGGTAACGCTTGCGGAATTCCTTGACGGGCGCCGCATCGTAAAAGATATCAGCCAACGTCTCGCCATACGCGACACCTGTCGAAGTATCGGGAATATAGCGCGAGAATCGTAGCGTGCCGTTGTTGATGTGCGTGTCCAGAAGCGAAGTGACGGCCGGGAACGAATAACCCGGATCCACCGCAGCCAGCATCTTCTCGGCAGGCAGCAATTCCATGCGCGCCAGCANNTGCGCGTGATAAAATGCGGACGCAGAACCGGAGATACAGGCTTTCCACCGGCGACCAAATTGTGCGCCTTCATGCGTTCCTGGAGATCGTGTGCCCAGGAAAGATTTTTGTAGTGGTCGGCTTCCAGGATTTTGTGATAGCGAGTAACGGCCTCGCTTAACTGGTTCATTTTCTGTCGCGGCTCTCTGGAACCCAGTATCGCAAGGCTTAGTGGAAAAAGTAAAGCAACCGTGACGTTTTTTGGCGAATTAGTACTTTAGTTTCTAAGGTTTGGGGGCGATTTTGGCCTCTGCTCGGAGTTCCGCCTTAAGGGCCTTGAAAGTACTGGACGCGCGAATTGCCTAACCCTGCCAGCTTCCGAATCGAGGTGGTCCCCGCCTCGTCCGGGCAACAATCGATCATCGCGAATCTGCTCCAGTTGTACGCACACGACTTCAGCGAATTTCACAATTTGGAACTGGACGCAGACGGCCGGTTCGAGTACAAGCCGCTTCCGTTGTATTGGAGTGACCCGACGCGCCATCCTTTTCTCGTAAAGGTGGACGGCCAACTGGCTGGATTCGTTTTTGTGAAACGAGAAAGGGAAACGGTATGGGATGTGGCCGAGTTTTTTATCGCGCGGGCGTATCGCAGGCAAGGAATCGGCATGAAGGTTGCGCACGAAGTTTGGAAGCGCTTTCCGGGACTCTGGCAAGTGCGCGTGATGCAGTTGAATGGCGCGGGCGTCAATTTTTGGCAGCGCGCCATCACGGCATTTACCGGCGAGGAAATCCATCCGATGCAAGTTGAAAAGGATGGCGAATCCTGGCTGGTATTCGAATTTGAATCGAAGCAGGGGAGCTAGGAACCAGCTTCCAGCGCGAGCAGCTTCTTCTTGCGTTCCACGCCCCAGCGATACCCGCCCATGCTGCCATCCTCGCGCACCACGCGGTGGCATGGGATTGCAACGGCCACGGGATTTGTAGCGCATGCTCGCGCCACGGCTCGGGCCGCTTTTGGATGTCCCAGGTCCGCGGCGATCTTGCTGTACGATTTCGTCGTTCCGCGCGGGATCGCTCGCAATGCTTCCCACACGCGGCGCTGGAACGCGGTGGCCTGGATGTCCAGCGGAAGCGCCGCCGTGGAATCTCCTTGAATGATCGCGCGTTTCGCTTTCACGTGTTCGCCCAGCCTGCGATCCGATCGAGCGATTTCCGCCTTGGGATATTCGGTATGCAGCTCGCGTTCCAGGTCTGCAGTTGAATCGCCGAACCGTATGGAGCAGATTCCCTGATCGGTGGCTGCGAGCAACATGT
Organism: Bryobacterales bacterium; assembly: GCA_003132905.1. The sequence continues at coordinate 27,761 of PKZC01000313.1, forward strand.
TTCCGATGCGTGTGGAGGCGATGGTGAATTGAATGTTAACGCCCGAGCCCTGCTTACGGTAACGCGAGGGTGTCATGCCCAACTGCGACGACGCCCGCTCATAAAGCCGGCTGCTTGACCCGTAGCCGGCGTCGTAAAGCGATCGAGTGACCGAATGTCCGTCCCGCAATCCCGTTTTGAGCGAGTTCAAGCGGCGGGAATCGGCATAAGCGCGCGGCGTGATTCCCGTGAGCGCCTTAAACGTGCGCTGCAGATAGAACGGGCTGATGCCCAGCACGCGACCTAGCGCCTCTAGCGTGACAGGGTCGTCCGGATGCGTGTCGATATAGCGGCAAACTTTTTCTACGATCTGTGCGTTGGGATTGCGGTGGTCGCTTAAGTCTGGCTTGCAGCGTTTGCAGGCACGGAATCCCGCGCGTTCGGCAGCTTCACGCGCTCGAAAGAAAACCACGTTCTCGCGGCGCGGGCGCTTGGACGGGCACGAGGGCCGGCAGTAGATGCCGGTAGACATGACGGCGTAAAAGAACACTCCATCCATGGCCCGATCGCGCGCATTGACGGCGTCCCAATAGCTGGCGCGCCAGAATTCCCCTTCGTCGCGATTCGGCATGGCAATCTCTGTATCCACCATTGTGAACGGTTGCATAAGACCATGCTAGGTGGATTGGGTTTGGGGAACTATCCGAATCTTGCAGTCAAACCAATGTACGGTTTACGGATGCTCGTCTTTCGTCAGCTCAAATATGATGGTCCCGATGGGGAAACTCATGCGGGCACGAATTTCGACGGGTAGGCGGTGTGCATCGTCCGTCAACCAAACGAACATGTCGCCTTTGCGCGAATACAGCGAGCCGTTGAACAGAAATACCTCGTAGCGGATGGTATCGAAGGTTCCCGCTTTGATCTTCAACTGCTCCCGGCCTTGCGCTTCCACGCGAACGTAGGCCGTCTTCTTGCCGTCGCTCATGGGAACCTGCAGATTTTGACCGGGTTCGAGCTTGTCCATGCGGAGCTTATAGAGCCCGGCGACAACATCGATGGCGCAGGTGGGGATTTCAACTTCCGAACTCTGGATCAGCGCGTTCCGATTCATATCGCGCTCGATGGAGCTGGCCTTGCCGCGCGAGTGATCGAAAGTTACTTTGGTCTCGCGATGGCGCTTGCCCTCAACGGCATCCAGCTGGCTGGCAGTGGTGCAAAAGCCGCTATCCATGCCGACGTGGTAGGTATCTTCGAGCGTGTAGAGCTTCGAGACCAGGCCGCCGGACTCAATGTGCAGTTGTGAATCCCACTTGCGGGGATCGCTCGGTTTGGGCATGAGGCTCAAATGGGCGCTGCCCGCGTAAATCAAGCGCCATTCGATGTCGTAAGAGAGCTTTTCGGCGGAGGGGAAGGGAGCTAGAGCGCCTTCGAAGGCTTTGGACGAGATGCCGTCGGCCAGCAACACTGACTGCGGCTGGGAATCGGCGGCCATCAGCGACAAGGCCAACAACACGCCGACCAGACGTGGGGGAAGACGTCCTGGCATCAAGCTAGAGTGTGACAGACTTGTGACCAGGGTGCAAATTGAGCTTACTGGTTATCGGCCCGCTGCAGCAAACTGAGAGACTCAAGACGTGCGCCAGCTTGTAAGAGAAGAACAGCCCGGGGATCGCGATCAGATCAGAAAAGTGAACGAGGCGGCATTTGGACGCGGCGACGAAGCCGACCTGATCGACGGTCTGAGACATGAGGGAGTGGTATTGCTGTCGCTCGTCGCCGAACTAGAAGGCCAAATCATTGGCCATATTCTATTCAGCCGGATGAGCGTGGAAACGGATCAAGGGCCAGTATCGGCCGTTTCGTTAGCTCCCATGGCCGTTCTGCCAGAGCATCAAGGCCGGCAGGTTGGCAGCCAACTGGTTCGTCGGGGGCTTGCTGATTTACGCGAACGGGGTGAACGTAGCGTCATCGTGCTCGGACATGAAGAGTACTATCCTCGATTTGGGTTCACACCGGCGAAGGCCCGACACTTGGCGAGTCCTTTTCCTCCCGAGGCATTCATGGCGCTGGAACTGTCAGAAGATGCGCTGGCCGGTGTCCAGGGCGTCGTCAAATATCCTTCCGCTTTCGGGTTATAGCCTCTAGGTCAATTCCATCTGCTACTCAAGATGGACCAATGGAATCCCCAGCCCACGGCCTTTTTATTATCCAGCGGCCTACAATTAAGCATGGTGACAACTGACAAGGTAGCCGATGAGCCGAAGGATTTCGAGGATTGGCCGCTCATCGCTGCGGGCTTTCCCGACATGTGGAATTCCGTCTTTCAGCGCTTCAAACCGTTCTTGAGGGGGGCCACTAAACTAACCGAGCTGCAGAATCGCATTCTGGCTGTTGCCGTTTTTGGTCAGGCCCCGCAAGTCCTAAGTCTAATCCTGAAAACGATGACCAATGATTATGGTGCCGTGCTCACTTTGGTCTTGAACGGTTACGGCGTTCAAGCTATGAAAATAGCTCGAAGTATGTTTGAAGGTGAATGCCTTGTTCACCACTTGAAGACAGACCCTCAAGCCTTGCAGGATTACGTCAATTTTGAGCCAATCACCCGGAAGAGGTTTTACGATTTGATGACGCCAGATCGGCAGAAAGCCATTGATCCTGAATTGGTGGAGAACATGAACAGGGATTATGCGCAGGCCGAACCTGAATTCGTGACCAGCAAAGGCGGCGTTAGACAGAACTGGAGCGACACAACGGTATTGAAGAAGGCAAAGGCTGCTGGGCTTGAAGACCTCTATCATCGGCCCTATAACTTGGCTTCTTCAATGCACCACTACGACTTTCAGGCACTCGTAGCCTCAATGGACCCAGAGTCCGACGACATAGGCATAGAGCCCGCGCCGTCAATGCGCTGGTTGGGCGAAGCACTGTCGACGGCACACGGGTCGCTGGTTCGCTCGCTTAGCTACTACTTGGATGTAGCGAAGATCGGATTTGAAGAAGAGATGAATACGGCAATAGAAGAATACAACGCGGCAAACAAGGCTTTGATTGCCGCTAGGCCCGCTTCGCTTTGACCTTGGCCTTGTTGCGGCGGCGTTCAAGGGCCGGTGAACGCAGATCGCGGTTACCGCCCTTTTGCTTTCATTCTCTTGGTCCCTCGGAGGCAACTGGTGGTGGGTTCCCGCCTTTCTTCGCCGGCTTTTTCCGACGCACTGGTCTCACGAGCTTTTGCTCATTATCGACGAACCAATCCACCTCATCCCGGGACCAAGTCAATCTGCTGTCGTTGCTCCCCGTCTTCTTCTTTTCGATTTTGGTCAGACTTTGCCACAGCTCGACAAAGTACTCCTAGGTCAGCTCATCATCCTGTTGCGCCTCGCGAACGTAACCCGCCGTGGCGTTCCACCATCCGTCCACTAAAACGTAGAAAGTGCTCCAAACCATCTCTAGATCGAGTGCGCCGTTGCGAGCCATCAGACCCATCGTGTCGAAGAAGTCAAGCACCTCATCAACGTCCCCAAAATCCTCCGCGTCTCTTAAGACGGCAGAGGCGGCAGAGCTACGAACCTTACGGAATTGCTCGCTGTTAAATTGATTATCAAATCTGAATAGAACATCAATCCGAAGAAGCGTACGCGCTCGATGACCTTGGATAATCAATGTGGCGACACTGCTGTCCGGTTACGGTT
>PKZC01000002.1 GCA_003132905.1 Bryobacterales bacterium
GCTCCTTTCCAAGCTCATTTTCTCACAACGCTTGGTCTAAAAAAGCCAGGTCAGGTCACCGGCCAACCCGTTGGAATTGTTGGACCGCAACTCTGGTGCAAAATTCTTGATTCTTGCGCTATCTGGATTGTGTGAAAAGCTGCCTGTCCGATTGCGGCAATAGAATACCGGTAGCACGCGTTTGATCGGCGTGGGCTGGGCGGCAGCCAACTCGTGTTCGACTTATGGCAAATCAGTGGAGATTCAGGTCGCCAAAGATTTCGTATAGAATTTCGGCGAGAGCCCGGTGGCACGCTTGAAGCCTGTGCTGAATGCGCTCACCGACTGATAACCAGCCATTTCCGCGATCTCGGCCATAGGCACGTTCGATGATGCCAGAGCCGCCTTGGCGAGCGTCATTCGCCAATTGGCGAGGTAATCGATAGGCGGCATGCCGATGATGTGCGTAAAGCGGGCGGCGAATGCGGACCGCGACATTCCGACGGCGTTGGCGAGCGCCGCAACCGTCCATGGACGTTGGGCGTCCTCGTGCATGATGCGCAGAGCCTTTCCGACCTTTGCATCGGCAAGTCCCGCCAACAGACCCCGATCCAAGCCGGGAATGGTGGCCGAACGATAGCGTAGCGCCTCGATCAGCAAAACCTCAAGCAGACGATCAAGTACAAGCGACCGGCCCGGTCGATCCGCGAGCGCTTCGTCGCCCAATGCCGATAGTAACGCGCCGAGACGGCCCGCGAGGGTATCGGCCCCGCGCACATGCACGATGGGCAGCATCAGCCTCGCGACAAGGTCGGCATTGGCTGGCGCGAAGGTGAAGTTCCCAGCGATGAACCGGGTGATCGTCGCATTCCGCCTCGCAGACAACAGCAAACCTGGATCGGCAAGCGCTGCCTTGAAGTCGACCGGCGTGCCACCCCCGCCCCCGGCCATCGTCCAGGGCGGTGGCGCTGCCATCAACATGAAATCGCCGGCTGCCAGGTCGAGGCCGGTGCCGTCATCGCGTTCGACACGGCCGGCCCCCTCGATCATCTGGCCGAACACGACCACGTCGGACGGGAGGAAACGAATTGTCCAGGCGTCGTGCGCTTCGACAATGCGCCAGAAGACCGCTTGCGGCTTGAGCAGGGCAATGACCTGCGAAAACGGATCCATTATGGACACCTGATAAACAAACTCGGAGTGTTGATTATATATACTCCTGCTGCCTTTCGATAGAAACAAGATACCGCCGGATGATCTTCCGGCTGAACTTGCCGGCCCATCAGGGCAGCGGCTGCGACGAAGAGGAGAAGACCATGCGTGTATTTGTTACAGGGGCTACCGGTTTCATCGGGTCCGCCGTTGTCAAGGAACTGATCGGAGCGGGCCATGCCGTCACTGCACTCGCACGATCCGAGGAAAAGGCCCAAACGCTGCGGGCCCATGGCGTCGAGCCACATCGCGGCGATATCGATAATCTGAAAAGCCTTCGGAGTGCGGCGGCGGCGGCGGACGGGGTGATCCACCTCGCCTTCATGCACGGCCTGTCGCAGGTCCCGTTCCAGAAGCGGCTACGCATCCTTCTCGGCGGACTACCAACCGGCATTGTCTCACGCTTTCTGGCGGTGTCCGCCGAGGCGGACAGGCGTGCGATCGACACACTCGGCGGCGCCCTCAAGGGATCGGGCCGGCCGCTGGTGACAACCTTCGGCGCGATGGGGTTGGCGGACAGCGCAATGCGGGCTGCACGACTCGCGACGGAGAACGATGCGCCCGCCGCCGGGTCACCCGGTATTGCCCGAGCGAAGACGGAGGAGACGGTGGAGGCCTTGGCCTCACTCGGTGTGCGCGCGACCATGGTCCGGCTCGCACCTTCGGTGCACGGTGACGGCGATACAGGTTTCGTGCCGCAACTGATCGCGATTGCACGCAAGAAGGCCAACTCGGCCTATATCGGCGATGGCGGCAATCGCTGGACTGCGGTGCACCGCACCGATGCCGCGCGGCTATTCAGGCTTGCGCTGGAGAGCGGGATCGCAGGCGCGCGCTATCATGCCGTCGCGGAGGAAAGCATACCGTTTCGGACGATCGCCGATGTGATCGGTCGGAGACTCAATGTTCCAGTGATCTCCATGTCCGCCAAACAAGCGCCGAAGCAGTTCAGTTTCCTCGCGCCCTTCATCATGGCCGACAATCCAGCATCGAGTAACTTGACGCAAAAACAGCTCGGGTGGCAGCCGAAGGAGCAGGGACTGATCGCCGACCTCGAGCATGGGCGTTACTTCAACACGGCGCAGGCGGTGTCATGAGCGCCGATCTCGTCTGGGGCTGGGCGACGTTCGGTTTTGTGCTGATGGTGCCCGGGACCCTTTGGGTAGGTCACTACGACCGAAGGCTTCTGGTCGGAGTAGACGGGGCCGAGATGGGTCCGATTAACGCGCCAGCGACCTTCCTACGAGGTCAGATTTTTGCTGGAAGTTGATTTATAGGTTTGAGGGTGTCGTTGTTACCTGTGCATCGGGATTCGACACGTCGAAAACAATCACGTCGGTACGCGCCCTGTGGTCGGAGGGCAGACCGGCTATAAGCATGGATTCCAGCTCGGGGGCTGAAGTTGGGCGATCACCTCCGTCCGGTCGCCGGGGCGTCGGAGCCACATCCACGCCGAACCAAAAGACGAGATAGACGGAGAAACCGTCGGCGCCTTGGTCGGCCGCGTAGCCTTGCAACTGCGTCAACGCTGCTATCCAGAGGTCCCGGTGAAAATGGCGTTTGGCTTCAAGCGGAAGATTTCGTCCTGTGGCTGATAGAACGAGCATGTCGGCGCGCGTCTCCTTGCCTCTTCGCGCCTCAGGAAGGGCGGCCGCAATGTGATAGCGTTGGAGGCGGTCATTCAGGCGATCTAGTAAGTGGTTGCGGCACTCGTTCTCGATGAGCGGTTCAGTAACTTTCCCCGCCGAATCCCGGCTCCAATATTGCTTCCATGGCGAGGATGTCGGGGCGGAACAGACCCAGTCCCGTCCAGATAGATTAGAGGTCCACCTGTTCCGCAATGGAAAGGGCGTCATCGACCTCGATGCCGAGATACCTGACGGTGCTCTCAATCTTGGTGTGGCCGAGCAATAGCTGCACGGCTCGCAGGTTGCCGGTTCGGCGGTAGATCAATGTGGCCTTTGTTCGTCTCAGGGAATGGGTGCCGAACAGGTGTGGATCTAACCCGATGCTGGCAATCCACTCAGATAGCAGCCGAGCGTACTGCCGCGTCGTCATCCGGTGTTTTCGCTCTCGGCAGGCCGTGAACATGAACTCGCCTGGTTTCTTGCCATTCGTCCGGATGTACTCATCCACCGCTTGGCGGGTCTGTTCAGTTAATTCAAACCGGACTGGCCGCCCGGTCTTTTTCTGGCGCACGGTCGCCCGGTCGACGGAATAGCCGTTGGGAGCAACGTCCTCGACCATGAGGGATACGACATCACAGCCCCGCAACTTGCTGTCGATGGCCAGATTGAACAACGCCAGATCGCGGGTTCGTTGCTCGATCTGGAGCTTGGTCCGGATTGCCCAAACATGCTTCTGCTTCAGCGGTGGCTTGGCGCCTGTCAG
>PKZC01000050.1 GCA_003132905.1 Bryobacterales bacterium
TCCGCCGTTTCGTCATCGAGAACGCCCTCTATTGGTTGACTGAATATCACATTGACGGCTTGCGACTGGACGCCATCCACGGAATCTTCGACTTCAGCGCCCGCCATATTATGGCGGAACTTCGGGACCGATTTCATGAACAAGCCGCCGCATTGGGACGGCAGGCGTGGATCATTGCAGAAAGCGATCTCAACGATGTGCGCGTACTGCATTCGCACGCCTCGGGTGGCTACGCCATTGACGCCCAATGGCTGGACGAATTCCACCATGCGGTGCGCACTTACCTGACCGGCGCGAATCGGGCATATTTAGCCGGTTTCGGCGAGTTGCGGCACATCCAAAAAGCCATCACCGACGGCTTTGTTCACGACGGCGGTTACTCGTCATTCCGGCGAAGGCACTTTGGGAGCTCTTCGAGGGATCTGCCGGGCGACCGTTTTGTGGCATTCATTCAAAATCACGATCAAGTGGCCAACACCAGCCAGGGCGCGCGTTTGTCCCACCTGATCTCGATGGAGCAATACAAAATCGCGGTAGCGCTGCTCATGTGTGCTCCTTCCTTGCCACTGCTGTTCATGGGCGAGGAGTTTGCCGAGACAAATCCGTTCCTGTACTTCACCAGTCATGGTGATCCCGGACTTTCCCGGTCGGTAAGCGAAGGCCGTTGGAAGGAATTTGAAGAGTTCACCGTAGCGGGTGATTTTGTTGATCCTCAGTCGGGGGAAGCTTTCGAACGATCGAAGCTCACTTGGAACCTAGTGGAGGAACCCAGCCACCGCGCTGTTCTCAAACTGTATTGCGAGCTCATTCAGCTTCGCAAACACTGGCCCTGCCTTCACAACGGCCGTAAAAATTTAACGCGCGTTGACTTCGACGAGAAAGAGCGATGGCTTCGGATGGAACGAGGAGACCCGTCGGGTTGCCGCGCCGTGCTGGTTTGCAATTTCTCGGATAAAGATATGAGCTCTAATTGCCACGGTTCAGATCTCAAATTTTCTACCGGACAGCCCGGGGAACCCGACGTGGTCCCCGGGTGCAGCGCGTCACTTTATATCGGCCACCGCTAGGCTTTGGACGCCATCGTCCTGGATCGCGGCCGGTCGCTAGTGGCGAAATCAGCCTTCGCCTCGGTAGTTGCGGACACATCTTCGGCGCCCGTCTGCTCCAGGATCTCCCGCGCCGACTTCACCCATTCCCGATCGTCGCAATGCACCGAGAGTAGGATCCCGCCCTTGCGGATCCGTCCCTCATAACGTTTGGCTTCATACTCGGGAGTTCCCAGCCCAGCCAGCGCGCCTGCAATTCCGCCCAGCACGCCGCCCACGCCGATGCCGCTCAATACCGCCATAATCGGGCCCGCTGCGACGAAGAGCCCCAGTCCGGGAATCGCCAACAAGCCCACTCCGGCTAACCAGCCGAGAATGCCACCGACGACCGCGCCACCACCGGCGCCGGCCGCCGTACCTTCCGGGGCTTTCGTGTTTCGTTCCAAAGCCAGATCCTTGGTGCCCGTGTTGTCGGGAAACAAGATCGAAATATCCGTGCTGCGAAAGCCAGCGAGCTTCAATCCATGGACCGCGTTCTCCGCGTCCAGCTGGCTGCTATAAATGCCAAAAACCGCTTTGTTTCTTGCCGACATGACCGACTCCTTCTTCCTTCCTAGGCTTGTGGTATAAGCGTGCCTGCTTACGCACGGACCACGCCCCACTCCACCAGGACGCGGTTCCCGGCACACTTCTTAAATCCGCTTAATCATATTGCAAACCGATGGCCTTCTGGATCTAGTACTGTTGGCTCGGCAGAGCGTAGAGAAAATACCGAGTTGGACGTCGCCGCGTGGAAATTCTTCCGGTTTCTCACGGTTTCAAAATCCAAAGTAGAATTCGTCGGCTTCCTGGCGTCTATACAGCGAACATGGAGAAAAGTGCCAGTAGTTCCAAGGGTTTCACCATCACCAGCCTGCTTCGGCCCCATCTGAAGCTGTTAGTGGTCGGGTTCGTCGGAGTTTTGGGCGAGGGTGTGGCCAACCTACTGGAACCATGGCCGCTGAAAGTCGTACTCGACAACGTGCTCAAGTCCAAACCCGCCCAGGGCTGGCTGAACACCTGGATCCTATCGTTGTTCGGTCACAACACATTGGGAGTGTTGAACTTCGCGGCGTTGGCCGTCCTTGTCATTGCGATTGTGGGCGCCGGTTGTTCCTACGTCGAAAAATATGTCACCACGAGCGTAGGCCAATGGGTGACCCACGATCTGCGCCGCACGCTGTACTCGCACATCCAGCGTCTTTCTCTGGCGTATCACGACCACAAGCAAACCGGCGATCTTATCAGCCGCGTCACCGGCGATATCGACGCTATCCAGAGCTTCATCGTCTCGGGTCTTCTGGATGCGATGATCAATAGCCTCACGCTCGTCGGCATGTTGGGCGTGATGCTCTATCTGAACTGGCAATTTACCCTGATCGCCCTCTCGGTGGCGCCATTCCTTTTTCTTGTGGTCTTCTCTTACCCCCGCCGCATCAAGAATGCATCGCGCGAAGTTCGCAAGAAGGAAGGCGAAATCGTGTCGGTGATGCAGGAGGTGCTTTCCTCCATCCACGTTGTCAAAGCTTTCGCACGCGAAGATTACGAACAAAAGCGCTTAGAGGAAGAGAGCCTGGAAGGCGTCGAGATCGGGCTGCGTGCGCGGTCGCTGAAGGCCAAACTGTCGCCGCTGGTGGAAGTAATCGTCGCTGTCGGCACCTGCCTGGTGCTGTGGTTCGGGGCTCGTATGGTTCTGAGCGGAGCTCTTTCCGCGGGATCGCTGGTGGTTTTCATTCTGTACTTGGGCAAGATGTACAAGCCTATGCAGCAGCTATCGAAAATGACCGACGCTTACTCGAAGGCCGTGGTGGGATACGAACGCATCCGCGAAATTTTCGAGACTGACAACGAGATCAAGGACATGCCGGGAGCGCGCCGCGCACCGAAGTTCAAAGGCCAGATCGATTTCGAGAACGTAAACTTCGGGTACGAGCCGGCCACGCTGGTCTTGAAGGATTTGAGTTTTCACATCGAACCGGGACAAGTGGCCGCGCTGGTTGGGCCCACCGGCGCAGGCAAGAGCACCATCATCAGCCTGATCCCGCGCTTTTACGATCCTACTTCGGGCGTAGTGAAGGTAGACGGCCAGGACGTCCGCCGCTTCCAGCAAAAATCGCTGCGGCAACAGATCAGCTTCGTTTTACAAGAGACCGTGCTGTTCCATGGCCCCATCTGGAACAACATTGCGTATGGGAAGCCGGAAGCAACGCGTTCCGAGATTTTGCGCGCCGCCGAGATGGCGAATGCGCATGAGTTTATCGACAAGCTGCCCGATGGTTACAACACGATTTTAGGCGAGCGCGGCGTTACGCTCTCCGGAGGCCAGCGTCAGCGAATCGCCATCGCGCGCGCTATCATTCGCAACACCCCGATTCTCATCCTGGATGAGCCGAGCTCCGGGCTGGACGCGGCCTCCGAAAAGCTGGTCTTCGAAGCGCTCGATCGATTGATGGAAGGCAAGACTTCCATCGTAATCGCTCACCGGCTTTCTACGATACGCCGCGCGAACTGTATCTTCGTGCTGAAGGATGGCAGCATCGTCGAACGGGGCAACCACGACGAACTGATGGCCGCAGGCGGACTCTATTCGGAGCTGCACGACATCCAGTTTCAGCCGGAAGAGCTGCAGCTTTCAGAACCACGATCTTGATAGCGCCCTACAACTTCTTCAACTCGGCAATTCGCTGCTCGAAATCCGTAGTGAATCCATCCAGTTCCCGGCCTTCATAGCCGGCTGAACGAAACGCATCCCGTATTTGATCCTGGGAAAGCTGACCCAATAGATCGCCGATCCAGCGCGCATTCTGACGGGGAATGTCGCGCCCGATCCACCGCATGCCCATCCGGCTGAAGAATTCGTGAGGATTAAACAGGATCACCATCGCGGGTCGGCTGGGCACGTTGAAATCGACGAACTCGGGCCGTTCTTTCTTGATGAACTTGGAACGCGTATAGGCCCGCAAGTTTCCTTTTGACTTAGTGTGCGAAAGCCCGCGCCCGGTTGTGCCAAAGCTCGCCCCCAGGTCGCTCACTTCGTAAACGCGCTTATCGCCGTCATCCTTGCGTTTTTCATCGCGGATGGCATTGTTCTCGTCCTTGAGATCCCAGTTGTTGATGACAGCCATCATTACGCGCAATCCGTCCAATTCGCGCGTGCCGACGAAGGGATTGGTGCGCCAACTCCAAATATCTACTTTCTTCTCGCCTTGCTCTCGTTTCAGGCGGACGTTCCGCATCACGCCGCCCGCCTCAATCAGCTTTTGCCCGCGGTGTACCCGTTCTGGCAACCCAGTAACACGCACTTCTGGCAGGAAGTAATCTTCATCGGCGTGGAACCCGATAGCCCAGACGAAACGGGACGCCACGGTTTCCGGCCGCGCCTCCGCGCCGAGCTTGATTTTCCACTTGACGCCCTCTTCATCCCGCACATCGTACTTGGGATTAGTTCCATCCAGATCCTCTTTCACGAATGTGAATGGACCCTTGGGCTCGTGCTCCTTGGCGCCTGGACCATAGAAGAGGTTTTCCGTTGGAATGTCTTTCGGCTCGCGCCACAACTCGGTGAGGACCGGCTGTGTAATTTCTCCTGCCGCGCCCGGCGCAACGTAACGTTTTTGCGCGATCGCTGCCGGCCCGCCGGCTAGAGCCGCCAGCACCCAAACCCCTGTAAGTGTCTTTCCGCTGATACGCATACACGTCTTCCTCCGAAATGGCATTCATCTTGATTAAGCAAGAGTGTTGCCACGTGTTACATGGGAGGGAACTTGAAACTGCTGGTTCAGCCAGGCGATGGGGTCGCACCTCTGGTGGATGCGATCAACGGGGCCAAAAGCCGCGTCGAAATCGCCATTTTCCGCTTTGATCGGAATGAAATCGAGAAAGCTTTGGCGAATGCCGCCGCGCGTGGCGTTTTCGTCCATGCCCTCATCGCCTACACCAATCGCGGAGGGGAACGAAATCTGCGGAAGCTCGAGATGCGTCTCCTGGAGGCGGGGATCACGGTGGCGCGGACGGCGGACGACCTGGTTCGCTATCACGACAAGTTCCTGATTATCGACCGGCGAGAGCTGTTTGTACTTTCCTTCAATTTCACTCATCTGGATATCGACCATAGCCGGTGTTTCGGATTGGTGACTACCGACGCAAAATTGGTAGCCGAAGCGGTGAAGCTTTTCGAAGCGGACACGAAACGACAGCCTTATGTTTCCGGTCTTTCGAACTTCGTAGTCAGCCCGGTGAACGCCCGGAAGGAGCTCACGGCCTTTATTCGGGGCGCAAAGAAAGAGTTGTTGATCTACGATCCGGAGATCAGCGATCCTGCCATTCTGCGATTACTGGATGCCCGGGCCCAGGCCAATGTGGAGATAAAGATCATCGGCCGCATCAGCCGGAGTAACCCAAAACTTGTGATCCGCAAACTTTCGATCATGCGCCTTCACACGCGTACCATTGTTCGGGACGGCAGCCACGCCTTTGTTGGAAGCCAGAGCTTGCGCGAGATGGAACTGGGTTCGCGGCGTGAAGTGGGCATCATTTTTCGGGATAAGAAGATTGTCAGTGTGCTCGCGAAGACTTTCCAGGACGATTGGGCCGCCATTGAGCGCGCCGCCCAGCAGCCCGCTCAGAAAGAAGTCGCGCCAGCTGTGACGCCGCAAGACGATGCCGCGCAATTGGCCAAAGTAGCCAAGAAGGTGGCCAAGGCTATTACGAAAGACCTGCCTCCGGTGGCGTCCGTGCTCCGTGTCGTGGTGCGCGAAATGGTTGGTGAAAATGGGAATCTGGACCTTGAAAGCGTCGTCATACAGGAGAGCGTTCAAGATGCCGTCAACGAGGCCGTGAAGGAGGCGGTTCGCGACGCGGTGGAAACTGCGGTGGAACAGAACGGCCCCTCTCAGTAGCCCGGCTCCGCTCACTAGCCCCTCAATGAATGGGTTCCCCAGTATGTGGCCTCCCGATATGTAAACCTGAAGTTCAGAGGAGTCTACAATGGCGATCAACCCGGCTGCGGGTAAACCACCCCAAGCATCGGATCTTGTCAACATTCCGCGCCTGATCACCGCCTATTTTGCGGATCGCCCCGATCCGAAAATTCCGGAACAACGGGTGACATTCGGAACGTCGGGCCATCGCGGCTCGTCGCTGAATCGCGCATTCAACGAGTGGCACATCCTGGCAGTCACACAGGGAATCTGCGCTTATCGCAAAGAGAAGGGCATCGACGGGCCGCTCTTTCTCGGCATCGATACGCATCCGCTTTCCGAGCCCGCCTTCGCCACCGCGATGGAAGTGCTGGCGGCTAACGAAGTGCACGTATGCATCGCTCCCCAGGGCGAATACACGCCGACTCCCGCCGTCTCGCGTGCCATCCTCAATTTCAATCGAGACAGAAAAATGGGGTTAGCGGACGGCATCGTGGTCACGCCTTCGCATAATCCTCCTGAGGATGGAGGTTTCAAGTACGATCCACCGCACGGCGGGCCAGCCGCCAGCGACGTCACGGGGTTCATTCAAGCGCGCGCGAATGAGCTGCTTGAGAACAACCTGGATGGCGTAAAGCGGACCTTGTTCAGCAAGGCGCTCAATGCGTCCACTACCGAAACTCACGATTTCATCGCCGAGTATGTGGGCGACCTGAGCCAGGTGATCGACTTCGACGTTATTCGCGGCGCGAAATTGAATTTAGGCGTGGATCCTCTGGGCGGCGCGGGAGTGCACTATTGGGGACCGATCCGCGATCGGTATGGCCTGAATCTTACCGTGCTGAATGAAACGGTCGACCCCACTTTTCGTTTCATGACGCTGGATTGGGACGGCCGCATCCGAATGGACCCCTCGTCTCCCTATGCCATGCAGCACTTGATCGGCTTGAAAGACAAATTCGATGTGGCGTTCGCGTGCGACACCGATTCCGATCGTCACGGAGTGGTTACACGCAGCTCTGGACTGCTGCCTCCGAATCACTACCTCGCGGTTTGCGTGAATTATCTTTTCGGTAATCGGTCGGGGTGGCGGAAGGATGCGGCCGTCGGCAAGACGGTTGTGTCGAGCAGCATGATCGATCGTGTAGCAGCCAAGCTCGGCCGCAAGGTGTATGAGGTCCCAGTTGGATTCAAATGGTTTGTAGAGGGCCTGCTGCGCGGATCGCTCGGATTCGGAGGCGAAGAAAGCGCGGGAGCTTCGTTTCTATGCCGGGATGGGTCGGCATGGACTACCGATAAAGACGGTCTCATCGCGGCGCTCCTCTCCGCTGAAATCACGGCTCGCGTGGGACGGGACCCGGGCGAAATCTATGCCGAGTTCGAGCGCGAATTTGGCGTGTCCTCCTACGAGCGCATCGATGCTCCGGCCAACGCGCGGCAGCGTGCAGCGCTTGCTAAATTGTCGCCCCAGGATATTACCGCCGCTGAACTGGCGGGCGAAAAAATCCAGAACATCCTGACCACCGCGCCTGGCGACGGCAACGCAATCGGGGGAATCAAGGTAATCGCCGAGAACGGCTGGTTCGCGGCGCGGCCATCGGGAACCGAAGATGTCTACAAGATTTACGCCGAGACTTTTCGCGGCCCCGAACACCTGAAGAGGATCCAGGAAGAAGCTCAGGCCATGGTTGGCGCGGTATTGGACGCCGGCGCGTTGAAGCTTTCAGCGCCATAATTCAACAGATCGCCAATTCGGTCCACACTGATATCCGCCGGCGGGTATTTCTTGAAAACCTCTGGGTCATGCGCGTAATGGCCCTGCCGCACGAAGACCGTGGTAACGCGAGATCCCCAAATTGTTTTGATCGCGCTCAGGATTCGCAGTTTGTCGTCCACCAGCACGTAGTGATCGGCGGGATAGCGCTGCTCCACATCGGCGAGTTCCTGTTCCTTGTGGACGTAGATCAATACGTTGCCGTCGAATAGTTCGAACAGCCCCGATCGATAAACTTTGTGCGGCTGAAAAACCACGTCGCCGTCCGATAGAATCACCGGCTGCCCCCATTGCCCCACATGCTGCACGGCGTCCACGGAGTTTGGAAACAGGCGATTTGCGAACGGATAGCTCATCATGAAATACGACACCGCCAGAAGATTGGGATCGTGCGGATAGTCGAAGCGATAACGCTGCAGCGCTCCCAGATAATCGGCGTATCCGAGCTCCTCGCGAATCTCTTCGAAGCGCTGCCAATAACGCTGGGAGCGTTCGGGGCCGACGCGAGATTGAAGATGGCGCTTCAAGTCCGCGGTGACATGATCGTTGTCGAGCAGCGTGTTGTCCACATCGAAAAGAAAAACAGTGTTGTTGTCGGGCATGCTGGGTCCTCAGGCTGGCTGCGATTGCTGGCGGTTGCTGCGATCGGCTGCGATGGTGACTTGCATATCGCGCGCCAAGTGTACCACTTGCTGCACCAGGCTTCTGCGCGACAGAGCCGGCCATTGGCTGGGTTGCGGCCGGGACAGGAACAGGTGCGTGACGCCGTTCAAGTGCGCGAACTCGACCAATGTCTTCGCCACGTCCTGGCCTTGCAAGACGCGTGTTTCAATATGCAGATTGCGGGCGAAGTTCAAGTGGTGCTCCACTATTTCGCGGTCGGAAGCTTGCAGATCGTGCAAATCGATTTCGCGCGACACCGCGACGGCGAAACAGTCGGCATGCAAATAATCCGCCACCCGCTTGCCGCGCCGAATCAACATAGCGGTGGCCGGCTCTGGCGTCACTAAAATCAGGATACGATCCCGGTTGTCCGACGTTGGTTCCGCCTCGTCGTGATATCCGGGCTCCGGATCGAACCCGGCGGCATCGTAGTCCACTTGGCGGATTTCGACTTCATGCGCCGTCTGCCGCAGCGCCAGCTCGCGCAAGACCACAAGCGTGGATTCCTGGAAGAAATTCTCGAGCGCCTTTTGGGCTTTCTCTTGGGAATACACCACCCCACGCGCCAGCCGGTTGAGCAGCGCGCGCGGCGTCAGATCGACCATCACCACCTGGTCGGCCTGCTGCATCACCCAATCGGGGACGGTCTCGCGAACCCGTATTCCTGTAATGTTCCAGATCTGATCGTTCAAGCTTTCCAGATGCTGGATGTTCATGGTGGTCAGGACGTTGATTCCGGCGTCCAACAACGCCTGCACGTCTTGCCAGCGTTTCAGACGGTCCGAACCCGGGACATTGGTATGCGGAAACTCGTCTACCACGCAGAGCTCGGGATGGCGGCGCAGGATTGCATCAGTGTCCATCTCCTCGAAGAGACTGCCCCGGTAGTCGATTTTTCGGCGCTGAATTATCTCCAAGCCCTCAGTCTTGGCGATGGTATCCTTGCGCGCGTGCGGTTCGAAATAGCCGATCACCACGTCGATCCCCTGGTGTTTTGCGGCCTGCGCCTCTTCCAGCATTTGATAGGTCTTGCCGACGCCCGCGGCGTAGCCCAGGTAGATTTTGAGTTTGCCTGACGGAGGATGCTCAAGCATGGCTAGTGAGGAAATACCCGCACATCGATGTCATTTGCGCCGCGAATCAGCCGATCGAGCGGCGTACCAGTGAACCGTTCCCACCACTGCTCGCGCGTGCTGTGCCCGACGAAAATCTGTGTGACGCCGTGTTCGTGAGCGAATTTCAGGAGCGTCTCGATGGGGTCCTGTCCATCCAGGATCTCGATGCGGGCTTGGGCTTCGCGCGCGATCGAAAGATTACGTTCGAGCGCCTCTTGATCGTGGGCGGATATCTCAGCTTGGCGCACATAGGCGACGGTAAGGTCGCCATGAAACCGGTCGGAATTCCGCTTGCCGCTTTCGATCATTGGCGCGGCGTTGGCGCGTGGCGTGATGCAGACCAGAATGCGCTCCTGTGCGCCGAACGTCTGTGGTATGCCGTTGCGATGCAGGTATGCTTCCAGTTGCTTGTCCACCACATCGGCCGCCAGCAGCAAGGCGAGTTCACGCAGTTCGGAAAGTTTTTGCTCCGGACTGGAAGATCCCGCTCCTATCTGTCCGTCGCGTGCGATGCACATCTCTGGAGGCGCATCCACCACCACAATCTCGTCGGCCGAATTCAAGAAGCTGCGCGGCACTGTCTGGGTGACTTTCTTGCCGGTGATCTGCTGCACGCGGTCGCGAAGGTCGTCGATGTATTGAATGTTGATAGAGGTAATGACGGAGATCCCGGCATCCAGCAGTTCGTTTACATCTTCCCAGCGGCTGGCGTGCGCCGCCCCAGGCGGGTTGTCGTAAGCCAGGCCGTCCACCAGGCAAACGCCCGGATGTCGTTTCAAAATAACGGGCGTGTCCATCACCAAGACCCCACCCATTTCGCGTAACGGGATTACTTCCAGTTTGCTCAAGACTGCTTCGATTTCCGGCGTGGTTTTGGGTTGAATCGCGCCAACCACAACATTCTGGCCGCGTTCCTGACGCCGGCGTCCCTCATCTAGCATGCGAAAGGATTTGCCGACTCCGGACGCGTAACCGAGGAACACTTTCAACCGGCCCCGGCGCTCATACTCCTCTTCGGCCTGGACCTGTTGCAGCAATTCCTCGGGGGTGCGTCGTCGAATCGCGCTGGGCATGGGTTACTACCATTATTACCGCTCGGCTCGTTATCCTGGAAGGTTGCATGGTAAAAGCATTTATNNGCATTTACACGCCGGTATGAACGTTGGATCCGCGCGCGCGAAGAGGATCTCTGTTTTAGAGCGACGAACCGCGTGGTTCGGGACTTTGAATGGGGTTTGGAATGGACACGGGATTGGCCAGGCGCGCGGCTTCATCCCAAGAATGGAGAATCCCCAGAAGACTATATCGCTCATTTGAACCAGCTGGCGATGCAGGACAGCGACGAATTCTACGGGTACGAGCGCCCGCGCGATTTTGACTTGCGCGACGGCATTTTGCGCTTTCATTCTCCTGTGAGGACGCCGTATCCGGAGAACAACCTGGTGCACGCGCAATGGTTCCCGGCGGCCAATTCCAAGAAGGCGGTGGTCCTGCTGCCTCACTGGAATGCTCCCGTCGACGGCCACAACGCGCTGTGCCGCGGATTGGCGCGATTAGGTATCTCCGCGCTGCGGATCAGCCTGCCTTACCACGACTACCGCATGCCGGCCGAACTGAAGCGCGCCGACTATGCGGTTTCAGCGAATATATGCCGGACCATGGATGCGGCCCGCCAGGCTGTGATCGACGTGCGCTGTTGCCTGGACTGGCTGCAGCTGCAGGGCTACGAACGTCTGGGAATTGTCGGCACCAGCTTAGGGTCGGCCTATGCGTGCCTGGTGAGCGCTCACGACGAACGAATTTCGGTCAACGTGTTCAACCATTGCTCGAC
>PKZC01000326.1 GCA_003132905.1 Bryobacterales bacterium
CGCTAACCGACGAGCAGATCACGGCTCGATTGAAGAGCGAGGGCATCGACGTGACCAGGCGAACGGTGGCCAAGTACAGGGAAGACATGAAGATTCCTTCCACTCATCAACGCCGGGTCCGCGCTTAGCGTCGTCCCAAAATCCCGCGAGATCCCGATGAAAATCAGCTATACCGGAAAGTCTGAAGAAATTCCCCAGCGGCAGCGAGCCAAGCTGGAAGCCAAGCTGCAAAAGCTTGCGAAGATTGTAGAGCACCGTGGCGAGAAAGAAGCGCACGTAGTGCTCACCCAGCAGCGATTTCTGCACAAAGTGGAAATCACCATGAATGCATGGGACCATGCGCTGGTGGGCATTGCGACCAATGGCGATGTCGCAGTGGCCGCGCAGGAGGCCTTCGAGCGCCTGGAAAAGCAGCTGCTCAAACTGCGGGCCCGCTGGCGCGACACCAAGCGGGTGCGAGACAAGGAAGCCGATGGGGAGAAGGCCAGCGCGACTCTGCATCCGCCGCCCGCGGCCGCAACTTCCAACCGGGCGAAGAAAGCCAAGATCGCCAACAGCTCCAAGGAATCCGTGAGCGCGAAGAAGGCAGCGCGCAAGCAGGTGTTTCGCGTCAACTCCTCGGACGGCAACAAGCCTATGACGCTCGAAGAAGCGATGCTCGAAATTGAAGCGTCGCAAGATTATCTGGTTTATCGTGACGCGCAAACCGATCGCGTCACGGTTCTCATGCGGCGTTCGGACGGCCACTTCGATTTGATCGAAAGCTAGTGTCCAAAAGAGTCAGCTAGTGGCTAAACGCGTCGCTCGCAAGCCAGACCAGCAGCGCCCCGAGCTGGTTGTCATTACTGGACTCAGCGGATCGGGGAAGGCCACGGTTCTGAAGGCTTTCGAAGATCTGGGTTTCTACGCGGTGGACAACATGCCCATCGAATTGATTCCCAAGTTCGCCGAACTGGCCAAGGATTCGGCGCAAGTGCGGCGGGCGGCGCTGGTGATCGACATTCGAGAAGGCGAGCAACTGGCCCATTTTCCGGCGCTGCTTAAAAAGCTGCGGAAACACACTCCGGCCACGCTAGTATTTCTCGAAGCCGACGATCGCACGCTGGCGCGCCGATTTAGCGAGACCCGGCGTCCGCATCCACTGGGTACCGACGCGACGATGCAGAAGAGTTTGCGCACCGAACGCGAGCTGCTAGCGCCCATCCGCAGCGTGGCGGACCACATCATCGATACTTCGAAGTTCAATGTGCATGAGCTGCGCGAAGTGATCGGCGAGAAGTTCAGCGGCGGGCGCAACGAATCGAGNNGCATGGAGTGCCGCCCGATAGCGATTTGGTGTTCGATGTCCGATTCCTGCCGAATCCGAATTATATTCCCGAGTTTAAGAAGCTCACCGGCCGGCACCCCAACGTCGCCCGCTATATTCGCTCTTTCCCACAAACGCAGGAGTTTATCGATCGCATTTCCGATCTGTTGATTTACCTGATCCCGCATTATATTCGCGAAGGCAAGAGCTACCTGACCATCGGATTCGGATGCACGGGCGGGCATCATCGTTCGGTTATGATTGCGAGCGAGATCCGCAAGCGCCTGGCGCGGGCCGGATTCAAGTCCAAAGAGACGCACCGGGACATCGGAAAGTAGATGCGTGATGCGATTCTGGATCACCAAGAACAGCGAACTGCCGGTTCGCGAGCAGTTGGTGCGCCAGGTGGTGTTGGGCATTCTGAGCGAGGATCTGCCGGCCGGGCATAAACTGCCGAGCGTCCGCGCGCTGGCGCGGCGGCATCACATCCATTCCAACACCGTAAGCGCGGCTTATCACGATTTGCTGCAAGCAGGGTTGGCTGGAATTGAGGCCGGGGAGCGGCGTGTACGTGCGGGCCAAGGAGCCTTCGAGCGATGGGGCGGGGGAGCTGGATCGCTTGCTCACGACGCTTCTTCAATCCGCCCGGTTGCACGGCTACGCTCCGGAGCAGGTGGTGCAACGGCTGGAACATCTGGTGCGGCCGCGCACCTATGCGCGCGTTCTGATCGTGGAGCCCGAATCTGCAATGCGCGAGATTCTTCGGGCGGAACTCGCCGAGCACATTGGCGTCGCGGTTGAGGCCGTGGAGCGGCCTGATTTTCAAGATGCCTCGCAGGCTGCGCACACTCTGGTAGTGGCGCTTCCAACTCGCGCCATTCAGGTGCGCCGCGCTTTGCCTGCTGTTCTTTGCATCCCGCTGCGGCTGCGTTCGGTGGGTACGTCGCTCGAGGGTCAAACGAAACCGGGTCCGGAAGTCGTGATTTCGATCGTTTCGCGATCGTCCGAAATCCGGCAGTGGGCGCGAGCGATGCTGATCGCGGTGGGGCTCGATCCGGAAGCGTTGTGCGACATAGACGCGGTAGGCCACGCCTGGCAGGATCGCCTGGGCCGCAGCGCGTTTGTCGTGGCGGACATGGTGGTTGCGCGCCAGTTGCCGGACGGCTGCCAAGCCAAGGTGTTTCGAGTGATTGCGGATTCTTCCATCGCCGAACTGCGGCAGCTTTGCGGCGTGTGAGGTTCCGTCATGCGGCCCCATTTGGGCCGGCCCTTAGTATCCAGCCGCTGGATTCGATCGGGGCACACGGCGCGGACCTTCGGATTAGCCCGCGTACTCATTCATTATCATTTTGACTCAAGCCATGCCACTCGGCTGTGGGTAGAATCCTAAAAGTGTGTGAAGGGGAGACGCGCGAGATCGTGCCTTGCTCCAACTAAAGCTAAAGTTTTACGGAGCGTGCCGATAAGATCGGAAGCGGGTTAGAAAGCGAGGATCACGATGCGAGATCGCAAACTGTTCCTTTGTTCAGAACTAGTGATAATTTCCACCGGCACCAAGGTAACTGTCGGCAACTTAGACTCGATTGCAGCGGAGCGTTGCACGGTGACGCTTCCGGTGCCAGTGCCGGTTGGCCGCTGGGTGTCCATGCGATGCCTGGAGTGCCCCAAGGGGGGCCGGAAAGCGTGTGGAGACTGCCGATTCAGGGGGCAAGTCCGAAGTTCGGGGAACGATCCTGTCCTTGGAGACTTGATCCATATCGACTTCGAGGGCCGCATGTGGTCGCCTGAAGAATGGGAGCCGGGTCACCTCGTAAATATTCGGGCATATTGTTCGGTACCGAGGTGAGCGTTCGGTCTCTGCTTCAAACTAAATGGTTGTGATAGCATCTGGAGTTCGAAACCAACTTTGGAGGTTCTTCCATGCGTGCAATCGCTGCCAGCCTGGCTCTGGCGATCGTTACCGGCGCTGCCTGGTCCCAGCAACCGGCTCCGCCCACCAAAACTTATTCCTCCGCCGCCGACGTGGCCGCGCTGCGCGACAAAGCGAAGGCGGAACACAAGGACGGCCAGCCCATCGTGGTCGAAAACATTTTGCATCTCGCGCCGTATAACGCCAATCTGGAATACCGGACGTCGGTTGGCCCGGCGGCGGTTCACGAGAAAGAAGCTGAGATGTTCTATGTGATCGATGGCTCGGCCACGCTGATCACCGGCGGAAAGCTAGCGAACGAAAAGCGCACGAACGCTGAAAACCTTTCGGGGACGGGCATTGAGGACGGAAAATCGCAAGCCGTGGCCAAGGGCGACTTTGTGATCGTGCCGGAAAACACGCCGCACTGGTTCAGCGCCATCAACGGAACTATTGTGTTGATGTCCATCCACGTGCCCCGGTCGGGCGCGTCAAATCCCTGATGAATCGGCCTTGAGTGAACGGTATTTCCACCGCTTCGTTCTTGCATGCTCGCACGCGCCCGTCCTTACATTCTCCTGTTCCTTGCGCTCACGGTGGTGTATCACGCCAACCTGAGGCCCGTAGATTCCGGCGATTCCCTGCCGGCATCTCTGATCCCCTTTGCTATCGTTCTCGATCACAGCGTTACGCTGGATCGGTTTGCCCCTTGGCTGAGCGGCCATATTTGGTACACGGGGTCGGTAATCCACCCGGCGCACGGGCACTTCTTCAGTAACTTCCCAATTGCCGGGCCGGTACTGGTTTCACCCCTCTACTTGCCGTTCGCTTTCGCCGGTCTGGACCACTGGGATCCGGCTTCGCTGGTAACGTTGGCACGAATCGCGCAGAAATTCGCAGCTACGGCGATCACGGCTCTTTCGGCGGTCGTCCTATTACTTCTGTTGAAGCGCCTCACCACCCCGCGCTGGGCCTGGTATCTGACCCTGGTGTACGCTCTGGCAACCGAAACATGGTCTATTTCGAGCCAGGCGCTGTGGCAGCACGGGCCGAGTGAATTGGCGATGATTGGCTGCTTTTACTGGCTGGAACGTTGGCGGGAGCTCGGTGCGAGACACCATTATCTGTGGTTCTGTGGCGTCTGCGCCACTGCCGCGTTTCTCATTCGCCCCACCAACCTGGTTCTACTGCCGGCTCTCGCGCTGGCGTTTTTGCTGGCAAGAATCACGATCGACGAATACGCTCGTCTGATGGCCGTGCCGCTCATGGGTGGAGCGGCGCTGGTTGGCTACAACCTGTATGTGTTTCAGCGCTTGTCGGGAGGCTATGCAGTGGCCGTCCTTCATGGATCCGCCTTGCCCGGTCTCGCGGGACTTTTCCTGAGTCCAGGACGTGGATTGATGCTTTACACGCCCGTCGTGCTTTTTGCATTGTGCGCCTTCCTGCCGGGAGCTTCCGTCGCGCGACGCCAGCACAAGTTACTGCTTGCGACGGCGGTCACCTTCATCGTTCTCTATTCGCTGGTCATCTCACAATCGGTCATATGGTGGGGCGGTTACTCCTGGGGACCGCGCCTGCTTACCGAGCTAACCCCGCCGCTGATCATCTTGACGGCGATTGGTGCATCGGCGATGGACCACTCTCAGCGCCGGGTTTGGTTTCAGCAAGCTTTCCTCATTCTGGCGCTGTATTCGGTGCTCATTCAAGCGATCGGCGTTTTCTTTTACCCCAACGGACACTGGGATGGGACTCCGCAGAGCGTGGATGGCGCGCCTGGCCGGCTATGGGATTGGAAGGACAATCCGATTGTTCGAACCTTCCAGGGTGGACTCTATTGGGAGCCCTACGCCATTGTCGCCGTCGCGCTGTCCAAGGGAATTCCGGCCGCGCGAGTTCGCCTTCAGGAATTGAACGTCAATCCTTATGAACAGGCGGAACCATCAAGAGCTCCTCGCGCGAAGC
Source organism: Bryobacterales bacterium (assembly GCA_003132905.1). The sequence goes on from PKZC01000326.1 coordinate 5,178, forward strand.
CTGGGTTACCATGAAGAACATGTCCGCGGTGACCGAACTGGCAGCCAACATTCGCATGCTCCTGATGGACGTCGACGGCGTCCTCACCGACGGCAAAGTTTTTGGCGTTCCAGACCCGTCGGGTAACATCGTGGAAACCAAGGGANNCCCGGGCCGGACGGGAAGATGTGGGAGACGAAAGGCTTCGATGCGCAGGACGGCATCGCGCTGCAGTGGCTGTCCTGGAAAGGCCTGGTGACGGGAGTGATCAGCGGCCGCATTTCTCCGGCCACCGAAGAACGCGCCAAGCAATGCAACATGACCTACGTTTACCAGGGCCATATTGAGAAGATTCCTATCGTGGAAGAGATTCTCACGCGCTCCGGCATCGCCGCATCGCAAGTGGCTTATATTGGCGACGATCTCACCGACGTTGTGGTGATGAACCGGGTGGGTTTGAGCATTGCGCCGGCGAACGCGCGGCCCGAGGTGAAGCGTTCGGTGCAGCACGTTACCGAGGCAGCGGGCGGCCAAGGCGCGGTGCGCGAAGTTTGCGAGCTGCTGCTCAAGGCGCAAGGCCACTGGGACGACCTGCTGCGCAAGTACGAGATCAAAGCGTCGGCGCCGATTGGAATACAAAAATGAGCGAGCCAACGGGAATCGTGGTGGTGGCCCGGTCGGGTCCTGGAGTGCTGCACGAACTGACCGGTGTAATCGCGCGGCATAACGGGGACATTGCTTCGGTGTCCATTATCGAGGAACAGCCGGAATCGCGGGTCTATTTCGAGATCAATCTGCCGGAAGCGCCGGAGAGCTTGCGGGCCGATCTGGAGAAGCTCGCCATTGTCCGGCAGGTGGATGTGGTCAAGACGCTGCAAAAGGTCTATGGAAAACGCATCATTATCGTGGGCGGCGGCGCGCAAGTGGGGCAGGTGGCGATTGGGGCCATTTCAGAAGCGGATCGCCATAACATCCGTGGCGAGCACATCTCGGTTGATACCATCCCGCTGGTGGGCGAGCAGGCGCTGGCGGATGCCGTTCGAGCGGTGGGTAGATTATCGCGCGCCCGCGCGCTGGTGCTGGCTGGGGCTCTGATGGGCGGCGACATCGAGAAGGCGGTGCGGGAAGTGCGCGCCCAGGGATTGCTGGTGATCAGTTTGAATATGGCGGGCAGCGTTCCCGATGCGGCCGACCTGGTGGTGAGCGATCCCGTGCAAGCCGGTGTGATGGCTGTGATGGCGGTGGCCGACACAGCCAAGTTCACAATTGCTCGATTGAGCCGCCGGGTGTTTTAGGTCGCCCGGGGTTTTAGGTCGCCCGGGGTTTTAGGTCAAAGTTACAGCCTTTGCAACCGGTTTCGGCAGGGGATTGGCGGGGCGCCTGATAAGCGCCGCGGCAGCTTTTGCGACTCGAATATATTCATCGGTGGCCGCCAGCAGGTCCTGGCAGGCAGGGCAGATAAGCAGATGTTCTTCCAAAGGCTTGCAATCCTCCTCCGATTGCATGCCCAGGGCATATTCTTCGAGGACTTCCTCGCAAATGTGACGGTCAAGGCTAGCGTTCATGACAAGAACCTTTCTTGGGGGGAACGGAACGGACCCTATAACTCAACCCGACCCAGAAGTGTGGGTTATACTCCTTTGGAAGCCCTAGTGGAATTACCCGGTGGAAATTCTCGAAAAAAATGGCACCAACATTTTTTGTTGAAGTTTTCGCCGCCCCAGTTCGCCAAAACGAGCCTTCGCGCGTGACTTGAGCAGGCGGAATTGGGTTTCTGTCAGATCCATGCCCAGGCAAATCTCTTCCTGTGTCTCTTCCTCCAGGTAAAACCGGGTGAGGATCTCGCGGTCGCGGTCGGAAAGTTGGTTCAATATCTCAAGCATAAAATCCACTTTTTGCTGGAAGGCCATGTTCTGCTCGGGATTACGCCGCCCGTCGATTACCCTTACGCCAACATCTAAATGCAGTTCATCGCGCCGGCTATGCACCACTTGATCGATATGCGCCGCCACCTGCCGCCTGACAACCGTCCGGACAAAACCCATCAGGCGCTCCGGTTCCCGCAAATCGCCACGCCGGATGGCCTGCACCACAATCAGAAAAGTATCGTGAACCTTATCGTCTAGTTCTTGCACTCCTAGCTGCCGGCACAAGTAGAAGCGGATGCCGCGGGCAAATAGATGGTACAAATCCTCCATCCCGCTTTCTTCGCCCTTTTGGATGCGCATCACCAGCTCGGGCCAATCCACCGCATTGTTGTGGACATCGTCTTCGCTGCTGTCGGCTACTGGCTCAACGCCAGGAAGTACAACATTCAATTCTTTATCCTTAGTCTGTATGATTTCCTTTTGATTCGGGAGATGATTCACTGAGTGGTTCGTCGGCGCGATTTGTGTTCGCAGAGAGGCAGCCATGACATGGTCCTTTCCAAAAAAGAGAGAACCCCAAGCGCGTTCCAGAGGGATGCGCTACTTGCGAGTGCGACAGCTTGTCCGCGCTCGGAGTGTATTTGCGTGCTATTAACTTGGGGTACGGTTCAGGAGTAAGCACACGTAGGACCAAACGCTTATGCAGTAAAGTAAGACTTCGAATCCCAGCCCGGGACGCCCATCGTGCAAGCAACTGCACATCATCAGATCTAAAGTTGTAAGTTGCGTTCGCGATTCAAATACTAGATTGCAAGTGACTCGCGATGGCAGCTCGAGGAAGACTGTCGAGGCTTTAGCAGGAGAGCCATGTGCAAGGCGGAGCCGGATCGTAGGACGAAGGTTTGGAGTGCTTTCTTTATCGCACGTTTCTCGCGCGATTATTGCGCGTTTCTAACCCACGTGGGGGTGAGGAACCGACTGCCAATTCAGATTACGCCGGAGTGACGCTTCAAGATCTGCGGGAGGTTTTGCGAAAATGCCGAGCGAGCCATTACGATGTTCGCGCCAGCTTCTTGCGCCTGCTGCTTAAGCTCACCTTGCACATGAGATAAGTAACCGATCACGCTGATCTGCTTCATCTCGCCATCGCTTTTCAACTTCGAGATCAACTTGAGCGGTTGAACGGCAGTGAAGTTAAGGTCTAATATGACAAGCAACGGCTTCTCGTGAGTAGCCTTGTCGATTACGTCTCGTTCGGACTTCACGAACTCCACGTCCAACCCCGCACGCTTGGCGGCGTCGCTAATCTTCACTGTGAATAAGAGATCTTCCACCACCGCCAGGATTTTCTTCTTACCGTGCTTCTGCATAAAATGCTACACGCCTGCTGTCGCTGCCCGCTCCTTCTGAATATGCGTTACGTGCAAACTGGAGACTACAAGTTGTGTGGAAGGTCAGAATTATTCTAGCATGACGAAGTGGCCCTCCTGCGCGTATCGGGGGTGTTATAAGAAATGAAGGGACTGCGGAAATGACCGCCCAGAGATTTGTTTATGAAAATGCTCAGGCGGCTTCTGAAGCCTGCGCCCGTAAAATCATCGAGCTACTTGGCCTGGCCCTCGCGACGCAACCTCGGGCGACACTAGCCGTTTCTGGCGGTACGACGCCAAAGTTGATGTTCGCTGACTTGGTGAAAGCCGGGTTTGACTGGAGCAAGGTCCATCTTTTTTGGGTGGATGAACGCTTGGTCCCTCCCGAAGATTCTCAAAGCAACTATAAGCTTGCCAGGGAAAACTTCATCGATCCGGCCCGCTTCCCTGTCGCCAATGTCCACCGGGTTCACGGTGAGCTTCCGCCGAAAGAAGCCGCGAAGATGTATGACGATGAGATTCGAGCGTTCTTCAAATTGACGCCCGGCGTCGTGCCGCAATTCGACATCGTCCACCGGGGCATGGGCCCCGACGCACACACGGCCAGTCTCTTTCCTGGGGAACCGTTAATAGACGATCATAAGAATCTGACGGCCGCAGTTTACGTCGAGAAGTTCAAGCAATGGCGTGTGACTCTCTTGCCGGCTGTGCTCGAAGCTGCCCGGAACACTCTGATGCTGGTGGCCGGGGACGATAAGGCTCAACCGCTGCAGGCCGTCCTGCATGACCCATATGACCCGAAGAAATATCCTTCGCAAATCGCTACCTATAATGGCGAGGGCGTCATCTGGTTCCTGGACAAAGCGGCCGCGAGGCTGATCGGCCGGGAGAGTCATCCAGGCCGGGAGAGTCATCCAGATTGAAGCCGCCGCACCCACGCTTCTTTGTTCCATGACGGCCCTGGTGCTATCGGCTGGTGGCATGTACGGCGCATATCAGGCCGGGGCATGGCGGGCGATAGCCGATGTTTTCCGGCCTGATCTGGTAGTGGGGGCGTCCATCGGCGCGATCACCGGTTGGGCCATCGCGGGCGGCTGCGATCCTGATGAGCTGGTGGACCGCTGGTTGCATCTGGACGCCGCGAGCCGCTATCCGTGGAAGTTCCCACGCAGTCCGCTGCACGGAGTCTTCGACACTACGGCGCTCCAAGGCGCGATCCGCGAAATTTATGAATCCTTCCAGCCGCGCGTGCACTACGCGATGGTGGTCACCGACCTGTTGAAGCTGCGCCCCCGCGTCATTCGCGGCAACGAGGTGAGCTGGCAGCATTTGGTGGCTAGCACGGCAATCGCCGGCTTATTCGACCAAGTGCGCCTGGGCGGCCGCATCTATTCCGATGGCGGATTGCTTTCCGCCGTCCCACTCTGGGTTGCCGCCGAAATGGGCGCCACCAAGGCGCTGGTGATCAATGTTCTTCCCGCTCCGCCCGGCAACATCGCCCGCACCGTGGTTGGCGCGGTGAGGATGCTTTCGCCTTTTCGCGCGATTGTTCCAACGGGCATCGAAGTAATGCGGCTGGGTCCGCCCCGGTTGCTGGGCAAGCCGCTCGAATCTATCTACTGGACGCGGGCCAACGCGGAAGCCTGGATTCGGGCAGGGGAAGAACAGGCGGCCGGATTAAAACATTCCATTGCGAATTGTTTTGAGAGAGAATAGATGCTGATATGCCGGCATACCAAATTCACCGTTTGAAGGAAACGCAGCGCCAGCAGTTTCGCTGGGCGCCGCACACTCCGGGTGTCACCATCGTCAAGCTCAAGGACTACGAGGTGGGGGCCGTTATCGAGGCTGCCAGCCCCTATGCTCTCTGGCTCGAAATCCGCGAGAGTGACAACGCGATCGCTGTAGGGGATTTAATCGAAGTGGTTGGCGATCTGCCCGGGGGCGAACTCCGCATTCTCAAATACATCGGCTTTGAAGAAGCCCGCTGGTACGTACCAGAACCGGTTCAACACGCTATGGGGGATCCAGTGGCGGTAACATAGGATTAACTAGAGTATGTATAACGATCCCGCCGCGTGGGATCGGATCAACTCCTTCGCGTTGGTCAGCTATATCCCCGAACCATTGGCGGGTTTTCTGGATCGGCTGCGGCAGGAGTTGGTACCGAACTGTTTTTTGCGTGCCCACGTGACGATCTTGCCGCCCCGTCCGATCTCCGCTTCACCTGAGGCCGTTTGGGAAACTGTCCGAACTCTAGCCCCGGGCTTCGCTCCCTTCGATGTTGAAATGACTGCGCTGGAAGTGTTCCCAGTGACGGATGTGATCCACATCGGCATTGGTCGCGGGCTTGAGGAATTGTTAAGCATGCATGATGGGCTGAACGTGGACGGCCTGAATTTCGCAGAGCCCTATCCCTATCAACCGCACATTACGTTGGCGCAAGATTTGAAGGGTGACGAGGTTGACGAGTTGGCTCGTGTGGCGCGGGCGCGTTGGGCCGAAAGCACCGTGCCCAAGACCTTTCGCGTGGACAGCGTTTACTTCGTGCAGAATACTCGCCGCAAGGAATGGTTGGATCTGGGTGAGAGCGCGCTGGGGCATTCGGAGTCGCGACTGGTAGGGGAACTGGTAGACCTGCTGGCGGGCTAGTTTCTGCGGATGCTGCGAATCGTCCCACTGGTTGCCAGCTGTTTGCTATGCACCGCGGCTGCCTCGACCGGCAGCAGGATAAATGATCGCGATGGCTTGCGTTACATCTGGATTCCTCCAGGTGTCTACGCCATGGGCTGCTCGCCGGGAGACCAGCATTGCTTCGATTGGGAACCTGCGTCGCACCCAGTCAAGATCGATCGGGGCTTCTGGATCGGCGAGACTGAGGTGACCCAAGCGGCCTATCAGAGCGTCACCGGAACCAATCCCAGCCGGTATCGCGGCCTCGACCTCCCCGTTGAGCAAGTCAACTGGAATAACGCGAGTGCATATTGCAAAACCATCGGGATGCGACTGCCAACCGAGGCAGAGTGGGAGTGCGCGGCCCGCGCGGGCGTACCAGCTTCCCGTTATGGCCTACTCGATTCCATCGCTTGGTATGACGGCAACAGCCGCGACCAAACCCACAAGTCTGGAACTAAGCTGCCAAACGCATTCGGCCTGTACGACATGTTAGGGAACGTCTGGGAATGGGTGGAGGACTCCTACGAGCGTTCCGGCAAGAAGATGAGAATCCTGCGCGGCGGCTCGTTCTTCAACGTTTCGCGTGATATCCGAGTTTCGAACCGTCTGTGGGCGCTCCCCGATACGGCTCACCGCGACATGGGTTTTCGGTGTGCCGGATACTGAACCTTGGCTCAATCCTGCACGATGCAGATGCGGACCTCGGCGCCTGCGGGAAACAATTGAGTGGATGCTGCCTTCCTGTCATTTGCTGGACGATAACGTCCTTTATCATTCACTACTTGGGTTGGCAAGCTGAGATGCGCTCCAGATCTGGACACATGACCGGGATGATCGGTTTCGACAATGGCGTGTTCAAATTTCAACGGGCGTTCAATGAACTGTTCTCGACGCGCTGCCGGTACAGCTTGCAGGCCGCAGATCTCAAGCCTTGTTTCGCAACCGGGCCATCGGAGGTGAAATCTAAATAGGATTCCCGGGTATCGACCTTCGGCCAGGCTGGAAGCGAAGGTCCGTTCGGGTCCCCGCTCTTCGCGAAGTTCACCCAATACTGCTGAATCTGATCGGATAACCTGCCGTCTACAGGCTGAATCGCGGGACTGACAAGTGTGCCGAATACATACGGCAACTCCCATATGTGAACGGCGCCAATCGGCTCATAGCCGTGGGTGAACTCGTATTGCCAGGTGGCAGCCCGGGCGGAGTGCTTCGCTGCGATGATTTCCGTGCCGCAGCGAAAGCTTATGTCCGTGGTGAACTGCGTTTCGACATCGCCGTGCGGCGGGTAGGATGAGGCGCTCGACCGATAGATGCCAATCGCCTGTTCGCCAATCGGTCCATACAAGTCTTCGATCGACTTCGCCAACACATCGGGGAGACTGTCGGTCTGCGTTGGCGGCCTGGCCGCAATATCCAGTTCCATCCCTCTACCGATTCCGGCGTGTTTCAAACCACCCTCACGTCCGTTACTGCCAACGATGAGCGGGATAGCAACATCCTCGCCGATGCTGCCCAACCACCTGCCCATCCCGGCGATGCCCGGCAGATTCGGCGGAAACCACTCCCGCGGCGGACGCGGCACTACATAGCCGTCTATGACTGGAGCGAAACCGCGCCGTCCAGCGGTGGAGTACGCTTTGAGCAGTTCCTCGGTCGACAGGTGGCGCAGAAATGCGAGCGAGTTGGCCTCCGGTGCATCCAGCCGTTTTGCAAATGCAACACCGGCGTTTTCCGACTCGACCAGATTCGGATAGATTGGGCTCCCTGGGCTCTCTTCGATCGCGCGGGCGAAAAGCTGCCTCGCCAGCGGCGACGCCATCAGGAATTGAACATCGGCCCCGCCGGCCGACTGGCCGAAAACCGTGACCCGGACAGGATCGCCGCCAAAACGCGCGATATTGTCATGGACCCATCGCAGCGCTGCAATCTGGTCAAGAAGGGCGTAGTTGCCAGAAACATGATGCGGCGATTCAGCAGACAGCTCGGGATGTGTGAAGAACCCGAAGACCCCCACCCGGTAGTTCAGTGTCACCAGGATTACCCCGCGGGCGGCAAGAGCGCTGCCATCGAACAGGGGATCGAGGCTGTCGCCGCCCTTGGCGGTGCCACCCTGATTTGCTCCGCCATGAAAGAACACCATAACTGCCTTTGGCCGCCCGGCACGGAACTCAGGAGCCCAAATATTAAGAGTCAGGCAATCCTCTGAACCGCGCTTGGCGAGGTCGCTGTTCCACCGTTGGTCGTGCTGCGCACACGGGGGCCCAAACTCCCGCGCTTCGCGCACTCCTTTCCAGTGGGGCACAGGCATCGGCTCTCGCCAGCGCAGGGGGCCGATGGGCGGCGCCGCGAATGGGACTCCTTTGAAAACCACAATGCCCTGCGTCAGCTCGCCACGCACCGATCCGGCGCCGGTTCGAACGACCGGGTCGCTTGCGGCAATTGAGCTCGTCTGCGACGCGAGACATAAAAGCACAATAATGAATGCGTATGTAGCCGCGGATTTCATATCTTCGCGATGATAGCACTTAGTCTGGTGCCATCGTTCCCGTGCGCCGGTTCCGAAACCGCCAATCCCGTCACTCGATGGGAAGCGCCCATTTCGAACAGCCTCCCCAACGCGATCGGCGCTTGGCAAGTCAAGTAGTGAATGATAAAGAAGGACGTTGTCGTTCGCATCCAACATCGCGCCGCGACGCAGTCCTGACCCTGCGTCCAGCTCTGCGAAGTTGGGCTTCTGGCGAGTCACGCGCAACTCGGAGAGAGCGCTCGCGGCGTCCCCGCTGTTCGACCTCCGTACGGATCTCTGACTAGAACGAAGCCGCTGGCG
>PKZC01000305.1 GCA_003132905.1 Bryobacterales bacterium
AGCGCTCTCTTCCGGTAGGAAGCGAGATCGTGGTGGAGGGCTATCAGGCCAAAGATTCATCGAATCGCGCCAATGGCCGCGACCTCACCTTCGCTGACGGCACCAAATTATTTCTGGGCTCCGCAGGCACTGGCGGCCCGGACGACAAACCCGAGAAATAGATTCACAGCCATAGAACCCGATCGAGAGAGCCATGAAAGCTGCCTCGTTGTCCCTCGCGCTGTTCCTCCCGCTCGTCGTAAACGCCGCTCCGTCCTCTTGTGAAGCGCTCGCCAAGTTCGCCCTGCCCGAAGCTGCTATCACTCTGGCGCAGTCCGTTCCGGCGGGCGAATTCACGCCTCCCGAAGGCTTCCGCCCGGGTCCTGGCGATCCTCCGGTCAAAGCTCTCGCCGCCGCACTCAAAGATCTTCCTCCATTCTGCCGCGTGACGGCCACGCTAAAGCCGACCCCGGATTCCGATATCAAAGTCGAAATCTGGATGCCGGAAACGAACTGGAACCGCAAGTACGAAGCCGTCGGCAATGGTGGATGGGCCGGCTCCCTCAGTTACTCCGCCATGGCGGCGGCGCTGCTCAAAGGATACGCCACCAGTTCCACCGACACCGGCCATCCGGACGGAGGCGGCAGCTTCGCCTTGGGGCATCCCGAAAAGCTGATCGATTTCGCGTGGCGCTCCGAGCATGAGATGACCGTCAAGGCGAAAGCTGTCATCAAAGCGTTTTATGGCGACGTTCCCAAGTTGTCTTATTGGGTCGGCTGCTCCTCCGGGGGCAAGCAGGCGCTGAAGGAAGCGCAGACATTCCCCGACGATTTCGATGGCATCGCAGCGGGCGCGCCCGTGCTGAATTGGACGCACCGTTCCATTGAGGCGCTCTGGGTGGCGCAGGCCGCTCTGAAAGACCCCGCCAGCTACATCCCGCCCGAGAAATATCCGCTAATCCACCAGGCCGCTATCGCAGCCTGCGACGAAAAGGACGGGCTGAAGGATGGCATCATTAGCGATCCGTCCGGCTGCCGTTTTGACCCCGGAACGCTCGAATGCAAAGAGGGTGACGGCCCGCAATGCCTGACGCATCCGCAAGTGGAAGCGGCGCGAAAGATCTACGCTCCAGCTGTGAATCCGCGCACCGGCGAACAGCTCTCCCCAGGATTCGAGCCGGGCAGCGAACTGGGATGGCGCGCCATCGCGGGCGGCCCGGAACCATTTTCCGCGGCCGGCGATTATTTTAAATACGTGGTCTTTCGCGACCCCAATTGGAATTGGCGGACCTTCAACTTGGACACGGACGCCGCTCTTGCCGACCGCGTGGATGACAACACCATCAACGCCACCAGCCCCAACCTGACGCGTTTCACGTCGCACCAAGGAAAGCTGATTATGTATCACGGCTGGAANNTGTCCCCGGCATGAATCATTGTGGCGGCGGCGATGGACCCAACGTCTTCAACATCACGAGCGCGCTGGAACACTGGGTGGAAGACGGAAAGGCGCCCGATCAGGTGCTGGCTTCTCATCTCACCGGCGGAAAAGTGGATCGCACGCGGCCCTTGTGTCCGTATCCGCAAATGGCTCAATATAAGGGAACTGGCGATCCAAACGATGCCGCGAATTTCATCTGCAAATAGGTTTTGGCTACGCTGCGCGGTGCTCACCCTCGCACTTTCGCCGCTGGCTCTTGGACAATCCACGCCCCCGGATAATAGGCCCACGCCCCGCACGGCCGATGGCAAGCCCGATCTCAATGGACTCTGGGGTCCCGATCGCAACTTCATTTACGACATCGTCAGCACGCTGAAGAAGGGCGAGACGGTGCCGCTGCAGCCCTGGGCGGCGGAAGTAACCAAGAAGCACATGTCCAAGGACGACCCTGAGGCGAACTGCCTTCCCGGCGGCGTGCCGCGCATGGCGCCCTATCCCTGGAAGATCGTGCAGCAACCCAAGCTCGTTGTGTTTCTGTTTGAAGGAAACATCCACAGCTACCGGCAGATTTTTATGGACGGCCGCGGACATCCGGCCGACCTGGACCCCACCTGGTACGGCCACTCCATCGCCAAGTGGGATGGCGACACGCTGGTAGTGGANNCCATCGGCTTCAACGACAAATTTTGGTTCGATTTCGCGGGCCATCCGCACACTGAAAAGCTTCACACCACCGAGCGTTATCGCCGCCCCGATTATTCGCATCTGGATTTCGAAGTGGTGATTGACGATCCGGGAGCTTACACCCGGCCGTTTACGATGTACGGGCACTCGCCGCTGATGGAGAATGCCGAAATCATGGAGTACATCTGCAACGAAAATAATCAGGACGTCAACCACATCCTCGGCAAAGATACCCGCAAGTAGACGCCTAAGGGCGCACCAGATAGATCCGCCCATAAATTCCCAGCTTCATATCCACGCGGCCGTCTTCGCGCGAGCGATGGGCCATCACATTTCGGCCGTTCTGGCGCACGTGGCAAGCGTGAACAGCGGCATACACCTGATCCAGCTAATGCCGGAACTGCCTCGGCCATTTCGATAGCACGGTCGTCACAGCTACAACAGCAATCGGACGAGGCTTAGCTTCAACAATTGAAATCTCGGCCGGCATGGATAACTTCCCAGAATCACTCTATCAGGGCTATCTCTGACGAATCGGACCAGGGCAAGTGTTTTGCCTCATGCGAATTGTTTATTGGGAAACTCGTTCGCGTGAAATGGCCGGCGGAGGCTAAGAGCATCGGAGCGGTTAGGCCGTTTCCCGTCCAATTGAGCTCCCAGNNCCGCACAAAAGCGAAGACTGTCTTGGATGCCATGTAGCGAACTCAAGAGTATTCACCAGACTGGTACGCGCGCGGGCCACGCTGAATGCTATAAACAAGCAATGTCGCAGTCTGTTTGGCCCTTTGATCATTGCTTGGCGCCGCGCTTTGCCAGCAGGGCTCGCTTCAGCCCCACCGATTTGGACAAGCTCCGTTGTTTCGTAGTCTGTCCTGCACAGCCGGCTGAGTATTTTGACGATCTCTATGGAATGGTCGAAGCGATTTGCCAGCGCATCGGCTCGACCGCTGGCATCGAAATTCAATGCACCAGGGCGATCGATATCAAAAGCTCTGGAGTCATACATCCCGAGATCTGGGGGTCGCTACGGGCCGCTGACGTGATCGTGGCGGACGTTAGCGGTCTGAACGGCAACGTCTTGTTCGAGCTGGGAGTAGCTTCAGCCTGGCATCCTAAAGAGCGTGTGATCGTTCTGAGAGAACGCCGCCCAGTTGGGATCACGGGCAACGAGACCGACATTTGGCTGTTTGACATGCAGCCCTTTCGACATCTGCTCTACATCAGAACACGTGAAGGACTAGCGCGACTAGAACGCGACCTCTATTCGGTGTTGCTGGAAGTGCTTGCTGCGGCACCCTTCGAAACCACAGTCGACGCACCGGACCCAACGCTACCACTCTCCCTACGCCTCTCCGACCAGGACGCCGAACTTCTCTTCTCTCCTGCGTTGGGGCATCGGCGATGGATTTCAGGAGAATGCCTGGAGTTCGGTTCGCTCAATAATTTTCAATATTCTTGGCTAACAGTTGGAAATTTGAAGCTAAAGAATGTCGAGGTGTCAGCAGAATTGTCGTTCCGAGCGCTCGGGAAGCCACCCAAAGACCAGCCATGGATCGGTCTGATGCTCCGGAGCCAGTCGTTTTGGGCGAATCAAGGCCACCTTGCCTACCTTCGGGCCGATGGGTCGGCTTGGGTCACGGTCGAGAAACCGGAGCACGACGATGAACCAATTGGTCAGATCGAGCCTTGGCCGTTCAACGGGTATATACCATTCCGAGTGACGATCAACGACTCCGGCTGGACGGTGTACGTCGGCTCGGTAGCATGGCATCACGATCTTGATGGACTACAGGTCTTCGGACAAGGACGGATCTTGTTCGAAAGCTATTGGGCCCGAGTGGGCTTGCGGAACCTAACGATCCAGCTCGCATAGTACCGGAAGTCGGAAATCCACATGCGCGTGTAGTCGCCATCTCGGACTTGTGCCGCTCGCGATCCCGAACGGCGTTCTGCGCATTCCCCCATAAAGAAGCCGGCGACCTCCAAAACTAACCGGCGGGCTCGTGCTATCGCGGCGGTTCGGGCCCGCCTGGCTGCCACTGGCGCCCGCTTCCTCCGCGAGTCACCCGCAAACTCCACCTGATTCCTCCGCCCCGCCAGTTACTTAGGCTCACAACCTCCATTCATCAATCCGATTCGCCCGTATTCTGTTCTTGAAGCCGCGCTCTTCTTAAAGCCCGAACTGCGCTCCGCTTCTCCCTTCCTGCGTCCAGCAACGCTCAAGAATGACGAGAAAATTATGAAAAATGCGCCGGCAAACACAAAACTACCCCTGATGCGTCCACACCATTCGCCTCCTCATCGCCGAATTTTCAAAATTCGACGCCACCTGCACGATACCCTTCGCCACCCCCTGTCAGCGTGTATACTGCTACTCACCGGAGAGCTCAAATGCAAATCCAGCGGATCATTCTTGCAGGCGGCATTTTGGTCGCGTTGGCAGCTACGGTGTGTGCCCAACCCAAGGACGTTATCTATGAAGGCGCTCGTCTGATCATTGGCGACGCGACCGCTCCCATTGAAAGCGGCGCCTTCGTCGTCCGGAATGGCCGCATCACCGCGATTGGCGCGAAAGGCTCCATCCATGCGTCCGACGGAGCGGCCCACATCGATCTAACCGGGAAAACCGTCATGCCCACGCTCAACAACGTGCACGTCCACATGGGCTACGAAGGATACGTGAGTTGGAGCGTTGAGAATCACACGCCGGAAAATGTTTTAGACCATCTGGAGCGCGAGGCGTTTTATGGCGTCGGCACAGCCATGGCTATGGGCGAGCAACCGACGAGCTTTGCGATTGAATTTCAGCAAAACCAGTTGGCCGGAAAGTTTCCCCCAGCCGCCCGCTTCTTCTTCGCTGCGGGAATGGCGCCGCCCGGTGGTGGTCCGGATGCGCTCTTGATCCAGGGAACCGGGCCTTTGCACGCCGTTTATGAGGTTTCAAACGCGGAGGAAGCCGTAGCAGCCGTACGGAAAATCGCGGCGCTGAAAATCAAGGAACTCAAGTTCTGGGTGGACAATCGAGACAACACTCGCGGCGCGATGAAGAAAATGCCGCCGGAAGTTTACACCGCGCTCATTGAAGAGGCGCACAAGCACGGCATGATCGTGCATGCTCATGCCACGAATCTTGCGGACCAAAAAGGCGTCGTAAAGGCCGGCGTGGACGTGCTGGTACACACCGTCATGGCCGAAAAGGTCGACGATGAATTCATCGCGATCCTTAAGGCGAAGCGGCCATACTGGACGCCGGTCATGGGCCTGGGCGATCGCTCCGAGCTTTGTGACGGTGACAATGGTTTCATCGAGCAGGTATTGCCCGACAGTGTCATCGCCGATATCAAAGCGGGCAAAACCTGGCTGCCGTCGCCCCCTTGCTCCACGCCGCCCACTGCGCAGTTTCTACAGCGCGAAGAAAACCTCCGCTATAATTTTCCAAAGTATCTTGCAGCTGGAGCCCGCATCGTACTCGGCAGCGACGCGGGGGTCTCCGCGAAATATTCGTATGGTTTTGCCGGGCATCACGAGATCGGCATGTACGTCAGGCTGGGGATGACTCCGGCCGACGTGATCATTGCGTCCACATCCAGGCCCACCGAAGTGCTCCGTATCAACGACACCGGGGTGCTCGCCAAGGGAAAGCGCGCGGATTTTATTGTGCTGAATGCGAATCCGCTCGAGAACATTCGTAATACGCGCGAGATTGACAATGTCTACCTCTCCGGCGCGCGGTTGGATCGACAAGCGTTGCAAGCCAAGTTTAAACAGGCGGTGGTAGATCGAGACGCAACGAAAGCCAAACTCCAGAAAGACTACGTCCCGCACCCACCCTCGTCGCGAAAGTTGATTGATTAATCATGATGAACCGGCGTCAGTTTGTTTCTGCTGCTACTGCGGTATCCGTATGCCTTCCCCGCGCGCTGGCCGCCGCAGCGGTGAAATGCGACTTGCTGATTAAGGGCGGGCGTGTTGTCGATCCTTCGCGCAAGCTCGACGCGATTCGCGACGTGGCCATCGCGGATGGCCGTATCGTGGCCATTGCAGCCAATATGTCCGCCAACGCCACCGAGACTATCGACGCGAGCGGCAAGTTGGTGGTGCCCGGCCTGATCGACATCCACACACACGCCACGCGGACTAAGGATGGACCGTCGCTGTGCCTCGCCGATGGCGTCACGGGGCTGATCGATGCCGGATCGCAGGGCGCGGATCACATCGACGATGCGATTGCGGTGGCCAAGTCGGCTCCACAGCAATGCCGCGTTCTCATCAATATCGGGCGTGCCGGGATCCTGCCGGAAGGCGACACCATGGATCTCAACCGCGCTGACGTGGCGGCGGCGCGCGAAGCGATTGGTCGCAACCGCGACATGATTGCCGGGGTGAAGGCGCGGCTGTCGCGCGACGTCGCCGGTCCCAATGATTTTGAGGTGCTCAAGCGCGCGCAAGAGGTAGCGTCGTCATTCCATCTGCCCGTGATGATCCACATGGGTCAAACAATTTCGCCTCTGCCCAAGCTCCTTGCGATCCTGAAATCTGGCGATGTGGTCACACACATGTTTGCGCCGCCGCCGAACAGCATTATCGATGACGATGGACATATTCTGCCTGAGGTGATGGCCGCCCGGCGGCGTGGCGTCAAGTTCGATTTGGGCAACGGGCGCACCGGTCATTTGCGATGGGATATGGCCGAACGCGTACTTCAGGCGGGCTTCTTGCCGGATACCTTCTCGACCGATTGGACTCCTGAGGCCCGCACCGCTCAGGTGATCGATTTCCCGAACGTGATGTCGAAGTTCCTCATGTTGGGCATGACCGTGGACCAGGTGGTCGCATGCGCCACCGGCAATCCATCCCGGATATTTCCGGTCTTTCACAATCGGGGCACTTTGAAGTTAGGCGCGCCGGCTGACGTGGCAGTGTTGGAACTCAGGGAAGGCAGCTTCGAATTTGAGGACAATTTCAAGAACAACCGCACGTGGCATCAACGACTCTTTCCGAGTGCAACCGTGCTCGCCGGCAAACGGGTTGCAACCCGCACTTAGAAGCTTACTTGCCCACTAAGTGCGTGAGGTCCTTTTCGTTCTCGTCGCAGACGTACTCAATCAGTTCGGTGTCTGTCCAGGTGAATAGCAGATTCGCGGTCCACGGCTTGGTATACGCCTTCGGATCGTCAACGGTGATCTCGGCGTTGATATGCCCAAAATCAGGGCGGCGAAATCGTTCCGTCAGACGGAGCGCTTCCGTTCCAGGATGGCCGCTGTTATCCAGCCAGTTATTGTCCACAAAGCCCTTGGAATCGATGACCAGCGTGTCGCCGTCCCAATGACCAACCGAGTATCCCATCCAGCTTGGATTGGGATCTTTCGGCAGCGGCCGTCCGTCCATAAAAATTTGCCGGTAGCTGTGGAGCGCCTCGTAGAGAATTACAATCGACCCGGTGGTGTTCAGGATCTTGAAAGGATACGGCACCACGTTTTCCCGAGGTACTCCCGAGAGAACGCAGCGGGCCTGGGGATCGTCTTTGCCGCTCGTCTCCACCCGATGCTTGTAACAGCGTCTCGGCCCAAGGCTGGAAAGAGACCTCGCCGGGTTTCAGATCCTTCGCGATATTTCCGGTGTAGCCGCCCTTCGTCATCCAGACTCCCGAAAGGTCCGGCTTGCCGTCAGCTGTCTTGGGCGCGGGCGCGGCGAGGTTCGGTTTACCGTCGGGCAACCGAGGAACTCCCGGCGTTGGGTAATTCAGCCACTGTGCCGAAAGTGGCACGGACATCACGATGGCGATAATCCCAATAGCGCTGCGCATTTCCTGGATTCCTTTCTATCGGGCCGCCTGCGTCGAAACACTAGCATCGTACACGATCCTGCCGCCCATCATCGTCATCACCGGCTTGATGTTCCTGATCTGGTCCGCGGGAACGGTGAGATAGTCGCGATCGAGCACCACCAGATCCGCCAGCTTGCCCGCCTGAATGGAACCCAGGTTGTCTTCCTGGAAAACCAGATAGGCGTTCTTGCGCGTGTGGGCAATCAGCGCGTCCTCCCTGCTGATGGTCTGCCGGATCACCTTGGTTCCTCCCGCCATTTTTCCGGTGACGGCGAAGTACAAGGTAGTGAATGGCATGTATTGATTGGCCGCGGTCCCGTCGGTGCCAAATCCCCACTGGATGCCGCTGTTTTGGATGGTGCTCAGCGGAGGCATATCATACGCGCCGTCCCCGAACAAGTCGTGCATGATTCCGCCGTTGATGACGGCCCATGGATGCACCGCGGCGTACATTCCCAGCTTCTTCATGCGATCGAGCTGTGCTGCGTTGATCTGGTTCACGTGCGCAAATGTCCAGCGCAGGCCTTTGATGGGGTGTTCCTTGTTGATGGCCTCGATTTGGTCGAGAAACGCATCGATGGTGTCGTGCAGTTCCGCGTGCACGTGCAGCGGCAGGCCGGCCTTGGCAATCTCCATGGCCATGCGACGCCATTGCTGAAGCTGGTCGGGAGTAGGATCGGACTTGATCGCGAACATCGGGTCATGCAGCGGGCCATAGACGCTCTCGCCGAAAAAGATATTGTCAATATAACTGTCGCCCTGGAAGAGCTTGATGGTGGGGATTTGCGCCAGGGCTCGGTCCATCTGCTCGGGATTTCCCGGCGCAAACCCGTCGATACAAAAGATCCGGACATTTAGCTGATCCTGCGCTTTCCACTTTTGAAAAATCTCCAGCACATCGGCGTTGCAGCCGGGAACGCCAACCGAGGTGAGGCCCGCGCGATTCACGTCTTGGAGCAACGCGCGGCTGCTGGCCTCCAACTGTTCCGGCGCTACTTTGGGAAGTTTGGCGGCCACCGGCCGGGTGGCTGGGATGTCGCCTCGGATCACGCCGGTGGGCGTTCCGCTTGCGTCGCGCATGATAGTGCCTTTGACGAAGCCTTGCGGATCCGGCTTGTTCGCTTCAATCCCCAACACCTGCAAGGCGCGGCTGTTCAGAAAAACCTGAAAGTACGATTCCTGGAGCGAGACTGGATTATCGGGCGCAATCTGATCCAGCTCTGCGCGCGTAAATGTTTTGGGATCGTCGGTGAACTGGTGATGCGTCCAGCCTCCGATGTTATAGACCCATTCGCCGGGCCCCGCCGCTTTCACCCGCTCGCGCAGCAGCTCAATCGCGCGTTTTCGCGAGTCCACTCCATCGAAACGGATCTCACGCGTCCAGGTTGTGGCCGCGCGCAGAAGATGCATGTGGTTGTCGATCAGCCCGGGGATAACGGCCCTTCCTATGAGGTCGATCCTTCGGGTGTTCGGACCAGCAAGCTGTGCCATCTCTTGGTTGGTTCCGACCGCGACAATGCGGTCGCCTTTGATAGCCACCGCCTGTGCGATTCGAAAACGCTCGTCAACGGTGATGATCTTCCCATTCGAGAGGATCAGATCCGGCGCAGGCTGCTGCGAATGCAGAATTCCCGCGAACGCGAGCAGCAAAACTATACGGAGGGTGCCAGGGTAAAGACGCATATGAGTATCTGGTAGATTATGGCGCGGCGCGGCGTTCGCCGCCAGCGTGCTGTTCACACGGCGTGGGCGTCCACTTCGAGCCATCGGGCTCGCGTTTGAAATGCGTGCTGGTAATGAACGGCTGGTTCAAGTATTGAGGGTCGTCGACGATGGTGAATACCGTCAACCAATCGGTGCCATACGCCGTCAGACGATCGAAATATTCCGTCATTGTGGTGTGATCGCTGTAAGGAACACCGTTCTTGCGCAGGTACCCGCCCTTCAGATTCGTGGTCATCACCTTCAACGCACCGGGTTTCCCCGGCCCCTGTTGGAGACTCACGCCCAGGCCGCCGGGCTGCGTGATGCGATCCCACTCAGCCGCCGAGTTTCCTTGCCAAGTCGGCTCCGCCTGCCGTTTTTGAGATTTGTCGAAATACAGCCGTCGCGTTTGTTGCCCGGCATCGGTATCGATTCGCAACGTCGTATCGTTCTCCCAGCTAATTTGCAGTCGCCCCGGCACGCGCATCAAGGCCGCCGCGCCATAAGCCTTACACCCGTCGCTTGCCAATTGGGATGGATCCCACATCTCGGCTACTTTCCGTCCTTCGGCGCTCAGTGGAACGCTGGTATAGTCGCCTTTCTTTGGAATCAGCATACGCCACCGCCAGTCTTCGGTGACTACCGAGACCCAGTTGCCCGTCAGATCGATGGGGGCCGCTTCTTTGGGAGTTTTGGGAGTCGCCGGCACTCCCAGCGCCAACAGAAGTAACACTGCCGCCGCGATTCGCATGCTCATTTCTTTGACAAGTTTCGATAAACCGCTTCGATAAACATCGAAGTGGTCCAGGGGCCGCTGTCCGATCCGTAACGCGAATCATACTCGAGCGTGGGACGCGCCGCCTTCACCTGATCGAGCGTCATCCCTTTTTTGATCGAGTTCTGAATCCGATCGCGAATGATGGTGACCATGTCCCGATATTCCACGACGTCCGCTTCATCGCAGATACGGCCGTGCCCGGGGATCACCATGGTTCCGCCTTCTTGCCAGTCCTTTGGAATCGTGATTTCAATAATGCGATTCAAACCGTCAATGATGCCGTTGATGCTTCCGCCCTTGTCGATCACCGGGAAAGTCAGCGTCGAAAAAACATCGCCGGTCGCAATGACATCGGAGCGCCGGAAAAACACCAGGCTGTCGCCATCGGTATGGGCGGCCGGGGCATGGAAGATTTGAATCGCTTCATTGTTTAGCGACAATTCTTTCCAATCTGGATAGGACTCGGTGGGCCACGCACCCACGGGCAGTAATGCCTTTTGGCCGCTGGGCGCGCTTACCGCGGCTAGCACCGCTTCCTGCGCAAACACCATCGCGCCAGGGCCCGCGCTGTCACTCGCACGGCCTCCACCTGGCGCGTGCCCAACCGCGGCCAGGCGCTCGTTACCGCCCATGTGATCCGGATTTACGTTGGTGTCGACGATGAAGCGAATCGGCTTGTTCGACAATTTTCGGATCGCCGCGATGACTTTGTCCGTAACCTTGCCGTCGCCCGAGTCTACCAGCAGGACGCCGTCATCGCCCGCTTGCACGGCCATGTTCGCACCAGCGCCCGCGAGCATGTAGACGTTTCCCTGAACCGGAAGCACCGTGATTTCGCCCTCCGTCTCGATGGTTTGAGGAGAAGCGAAGCGGGGGGAATTTTTCCCCGGCACCGGCGGCGGGAAGATTCGGTTGTCCAGTTCGTTCTTCTCTATTTTCGCGATGTATTCCGGGTAAGTGGTCGCGGCACCGCCGCGCGCTGCCTCCGCCGGAACTCCGCTCTTTGTAAGGAATTCCTGGATATGGGGTGTCTGGCCAGGGAGGTAGTGCGGCACCCAACCTTTTGGACGGCCGCCCAACTCATCGATGATTTGCGCAGGCCCACAGTTTCCCCAGGCGTCGGCGCTGGTGGTCATGCTCAGCACAAAGTTGGACGTTCGAATGAACGGCTCGTCCAGATAGATGGGATCGTTCACGAAGCTGGCCAGCATCAAATAGTTGCCGTAGCGCGTGTAATATTCGGTCATGATCGCCAGGTCGCTGGTGGGCGCGCCGTTGCGCAAGAGCCAACCGGTTTTGATATGCGTGGTTTCAACCACCAACATATTCCGCTCCCAATGCCCGGTGGAAAAGCCAGCCCAGGTGTGCGGCGAAAGAGGCGAAGGATGCTCGCGGCCATCCATCCAGATGGTGCGGGGACGGCCGTAACTGCCCAGTAAACTATAAGCCGGCAACTCGCCCGACACAGGATCGACAATCTTCGAGAAGCGTATGTTGGCCGGTCCGCGCATGGCGTAGGTGACGACGTGTGGAATGCATTGGCGCTCGAAGGTAGAGCGCGCCGATTCATCCCAGCTCTGCGCCTTGCGCCAACCTGATTCATTCAGCGGCAATCCGGTGTAGTCGCCCAGACGCACGCCTCCACGATGCTGCAGGTCTTCGTGAAACGTGGCGGCCCACTCGCCCCCTAAATCGATTTGGGCCAAGGCCGAGCCGGCCGTCACGAGGATTAGGATGCCGAGTCTTTGTCCTGGAGTAAGCGACATGAGTTAGCAACCGAGTCTATCGCAAAAGGACTCTCGCGGTAAGGCATCGGCGGAATGCAGGCAGACGCAGAGCTTTTGTCATAGAATCGGTCCAATGAAAAGTCTCATGAAGACGACGCTCATATTTGCAGCGTTCGCCGCAATGCTGTTGCCGACTGCCAACCCGCAGGCTCCAGCCGCCGTGCGAGTCAACCCCTTTGCGGGTGATGTTGCCCGGAAGCCCAAGCCGGCTTTCCCCGGTCAGACGGATGCCCCAGCGCCGTCCAAACCATCACCGCAAATCGCGGTGGAGACCATAACCGCAAGACTGACGAGTCCGTGGTCGATGGCGATTCTTCCGGACGGCAACTTTCTTGTCACCGAGAGCATTGGGACTATGCGAATCGTGCGGCCGGATGGTGTGGTCTCAGCGCCGCTGGCCGGGGTGCCCGGCGTCAAAGTAGTGGCCGCACAGGGCCTGCATGATGTTGTGCTCGATCCCGGGTTTGCGCAGAATCGTCTGCTCTATTTTTGTTATTTTGCTCCGCCGCGCGGCGAGGAACCGGCCATATGGCCAACCGAGTTTTTTTATCAGCGGGTCTGGACCAAGTCGCTGGCCGAACGCCGGACCATGGCGATTGGAACCGAGCGGATGGCCCGCGCCCGGCTGAGCAAAGACAACAAGAGCTTGGAAGATGTAGAGGTTTTAGCGGAGGGTGCGGAGCGGCGCATTGTCCTGGCTCCAGATGGAACGCTGTATATCACCGGCGCCGACCGATTCCGGCTCTACGACTCAAAATACGACGGCGTCGAGCACGATTTTACGGATAATCCCGATATTGGGCGCAATTTCTCGGGGCGCGTGCTGCGGATTAATCGGGATGGATCCATTCCGAAAGATAATCCATGGCTGGGCCGCGCCACTGTAGCGCCCGAGACCTTCGCTCACGGGCTTCGCGATCCGGAGGGCGCCGCCATCAATCCTTCTACTGGCGAGCTGTGGGTTACCGATCACGGCCCTCAAGGCGGCGACGAGATCGACATCATACGACCGGGAAAAAACTATGGCTGGCCTGATGTCTCGTACGGCGTGCAATACGATTTTCAACGGTCGGATGGCCGGAAAAACGTGCCGGTGGGGAACGGAGCAACGTCCATGCCAGGCGTGGAGGAGCCAGCCTATTTCTGGGTACCCGATATCGCACCGTCCGGGATGCTCTTCTACACCGGCGATAAGTTTCCGGAATGGAAAGGCAACCTGTTCATTGGCGCACTGGAACGGCAGGCGCTGGTGCGTCTGGTGTTGAAGGGCGACCGAGTGATTGCCGAAGAGAGATTGCTGACGGACCGTAATATGCGAGTCCGCGATATCCGGCAGGGTCCGGATGGGGCTATCTATATTCTTTCGAGCGCCGGGCTATCGCGGCTGACTCCAAAATGACCGCTCGATACGTGCGTGCTGATATTGCTAAAATAATTACGTGGGCAATATTGAATTTGCCTGGGATCGGCGTAAAGCACGATCCAACCGGATAAAGCACGGCGTTTCTTTTGAGGAAGCGGAGACCGTTTTTGTGGACGAGAACGCTCGCTTGATCGACGATCCGGATCACTCTGGGGATGAAGACCGGTTCCTGTTGCTGGGATACAGCGTTCGAGCGCGATGCTTGATCGTGAGTCATTGCTATCGGGAATCCGATTCTGTGATTCGGTTAATCTCCGCGAGGCGAGCAACAGAGCAGGAAGAGGAAGTGTATTGGAGGCTGCAATGAGAAAAGAATACGATTTTTCCAAGTCCCGTAAGAATCCCTATGTCAAGCAACTGAAGCGACAGGTCACCATTCGACTCGATACAGCCGCGGTGAACTACTTCAAGGAAATGGCAGCCGAGTTGGGAATGCCCTATCAAAACCTGATCAACCTGTTCTTGAGGGACTGCGCCATGCAAAAACGCCGCCCTGTTATTCAATGGCCTTCAAAGGAACCAAAACGGACGGTTGGCCGCTAATCCGATGCGCAAACCGCTTGGATGTAGAATGATTAGCCGGGATGACATTCAATCGGCGAATTGCGGCTGCGGTAATGGGAATCGGATTCGGCGTGTTCGCGGTCTCGCTCGCCGCGCAAAGTAGCGAAACCTACAAGGCTCGCCTTTCGGCGCTGCCGGCCGACGCCAGAACGCGCGCCAATCTCGCAGGTTCGGGCTCCGCCTCCGCGGTGCTCAGCGGTACAAAACTGGCCATCACCGGTTCCTTCGATGGATTGCGCGGAGCGGCCACGTCAGCCAGCCTGCACAGCTCAGCGGCCGCCGGCGTGAGAGGGCCTGCGATTGGAGATCTCACGATTTCGAAGGCCACGAGTGGAACCATCAGCGGAAGCATAGAGCTAACACCTGACCAATTGACGAGCCTGCACAAAGGCGGCCTGTATGTCCAGATCCACAGCGAGAACGCGCCCGACGGCGTACTTTGGGGCTGGTTTTTGAAATAGGAGGGCGATATCCATGAAGAAGAATTTGATAGTGGCCGCGACTGTGATTACAGCATGTGGCATGGCCGTCCTTTCAGGTCAGCCAACGTCGGCGACTGGTCCGTATACCGCGGCTCAAGCGGCCGCTGGACGCGCCACTTATCAGGCCAATTGTTCGAGCTGCCATGCAGCCGATCTCAGCGGTCTGAACAGCGCCTCGGCATTAGCGGGCGGACTTTTCATGAGCAGTTGGGGCGACCGCACGCCTGGTGAACTGATCATGTTTCTCGAAGGGGCCATGCCTCCCGGCAATCCCGGCAGCCTGGGTGAGCAGGCATATATCAACGTCACCGCATTCATTCTCGATTACAACGGCGCTCGCGCTGGGAATCAGCCGCTGACGGCTACCAACAAAGTCGCCATTCGTTCGGTGGCTTCTGGTCAGATGAAAGCGCCGGCCGCGCGACAGGCCGCTGCGGGCGAACCTCTTGGTGGACGCGCCGAAGCGCCGGTTCCTCCGACACCGCGAGGCCTGGTGGTGGCCGGCGAGGTGAAGAATTTAACGCCGGTGACCGACGCGATGCTGCGCAATCCCGAGCCCGCCGACTGGTTGATGATCCGCCACGATTATCACGCCAACGATTACAGCCCGCTCAACCAGATCACTACTCAGAACGTGAAGGAGCTGGAACTCCAGTGGGTTTGGGCCATGAATGAAGGCACCAATCAACCGGCGCCGGTGGTGCATAACGGCGTGATGTACCTGATGAATCCCGGCAACATCGTGCAGGCGCTCGATGCGCGCAAAGGCGATCTCATCTGGGAGAACCGCATCGGCACAACGGCCACGGGCAGCGCACTGCGCGGAATGGCGATCTATGAAGACAAGATCTATGTCACCACCAGCGAGGCGCACATCTATGCGCTGGATGCGCGCACCGGCAAGAATGTTTGGGACACGATAATCGGCGATCGCAAGCAGAGTAATTACAGCACAAGCAGCGGTCCGATTATCATCAAGGGCAAAGTGGTGCAGGGCCTGGGTGGATGCGCGAAATATCAGCAGGAAAAGTGCTTCATCAGCGCTTACGATGCCGAGACCGGCAAAGAAGTCTGGAGGTTTTACACCATTGCGAAGGAAGGCGAACTGGGCGGCGACAGTTGGGGCAAGCTTCCAAATTTGTTCCGCGCGGGTGGGGAAACGTGGATCACCGGCAGCTATGATCCCGATCTCAATTTGACTTACTGGGGCGTGGCGCAATCGAAGCCCTGGATGCGGGCTAGCCGGCAATCGGGGAACGGCGCGACGCTGTTTGCCAATTCCACCGTGGCGCTTAACGGCGATACCGGCAAACTTCAGTGGTATTATTCCCACGCTCCCGGCGAATCGTTGGACCTGGATGAAGTGTTCGAGCGCGTTCTGGTGGACGACGGCGGTCAGAAGCTGGTGTTCAGCGCGGGGAAGGCGGGTGTTTTGTGGAAGAACGATCGCGCGACCGGAAAATATCTCGGGCACAAGGAGACCGTCTTTCAGAACATCTACGATTCGTTCGATCCCACCACCGGCGAGCCGCACTATCGCAACGACATTGTGGAGAATCAAATCGGCGATTGGGTGCAGAGCTGTCCGACGTCGGAAGGGGGCCACAACTGGCACGCCATGAGCTATCATCCGGGAACCAACCAGCTGATCATTCCGGTGGCTCAAAGCTGCCAGGAAATGCTGGCTCAAAAGATCGCGTTGACCGAAGGCGGCGGCAGCGCGGGCGGCGCCAACCGGCGGTTTTATGAGTCGCCGGGGTCGAATGGCAACGTCGGGAAACTGGCGGCCTACGACGTCAAAACGCTGAAGGAAAACTGGAAGCTCGAGCAGCGGAGTCCGTTCATGACCGCCGTATTGTCCACAGCCGGCGGACTCGCTTTTGTCGGCGACATGGACCGTACATTCCGGGCGATCGACGTAAAAACCGGCAAAGTTCTGTGGGAGACGCGCCTGGGAACATCGGCGCAGGGTTTCCCGCTGACCTTCAGCATCGGCGGAAGGCAGTACATCGCAGTCTCGAGTGGATTGGGCGGCGGCAGTCCGCGCATGGTGCCGACAGTGCTGGCTCCAGACGTTCATTACCCGTCGTACGGGAATGCGCTCTATGTGTTTGCGCTGCCGGAGAAGAAATAGAGAGAGGGAGTTGGTAGCGCTAAAGGGAATCGAAAACGTTGCGTACTGTCCGGAGCAGTCCGAACGAGTCGGTAATTAGCTGGATCTAAGTGGATGCAGGTTGCTCTTTTCTGCGCAGTGACCCCCAGGGAAGCCTCCGTGTGATCAAACAGGTCTCGTTGCCCCCTGAGGAGTAGGCAAGGTTCCCATAAGGCGAGTGCTCGTGGTTCCATTTTAGATTGTGATATGGTGCCGCAAAGCAATTCCAACTGCGATCAAGATGACTACTCAATCAAAGGCGCCAAGAGTGACGACCTGCAGCGCCGCCAAGCGCGAGATGATTGCACACACCGTCGCACAAGCCTGGAAATTTCGCTTCTATGGCCGGTCCGATGGTGCGGATGAACAGAGAGCCGTAACCGGCCAGCACACGATGTCGCAATTGTGCTTTAATGCTTGCGAAAGAAAAAATAGAGGATAGAGAACGGTGGCTGCTAAACACAAATTCAAAATAAAGAACATCGTACCGAACGGGCTCGAAGGCGTTCCCGATGTGGATGACCTAGTCGCGGCTTTTCTGGAGGCGCTTGAACCTCTAGAGGTGAACGATCTCGTTCACATCCTGGTGGATGCTCGGACGAAAGCGCGCTATTGCGAGTGTCACATCCTCGCGAGCAAACTGGTTCCGCTCTCCACCACCGACGTTCCCCTCGACCCGGAAGATCAACCGGAGTACCGGGCGAATCGCGAGATTGTCACGAGCCATTACGCGTTTGAGAAAATGCGGCAGGACGCCAAGGAACGCCGCAGCTTCAGCAACCTCGTTACCGAATTCACGACCGAGTACGATCCCGACCACCCGTTGAAGATCATCGGCGGCCAGCATCGCTACGAAGCAATCAAAGAGGCTCAGTCGACCGGGATAGACGAATATCACGGCGTGAAGGTCTATTTCGGTCTGGACTCCGAACAGCGCCTCGACGTGCAATTGATTTCCAATACGGTGATCGCCGTTTCCGCTGATCTCTATGATCGGATGCAAGAAACGGTGCGTGGCCCCGAACTGCGGGACTGGTGCCAGAAGGTGGGACTGCTTGGGCCCGGCCAAGACTTCGCCGACAAGCGGCAGCGTGGCGGCGCCTTTACGGTCAGGAACGCGCGGACGTTCATCGTCAACTATTACGCAGGCGTCGACGCGAGCGGCGCAGACTTTGCAAAGATGGACACAACGCCGACCATCGCAAAATCCGGCGAAGAAGACAAACAATGGGAAGCCGCCCGCAACAGGAAGCCCAGCATCTGGAAGGATGCAAAATTGGAGAAGGCAGGTGCCGAATTCAGCGCCCTGATCAAGGCGCAGCGCGAGGCGTTCAAGGGCACCAAAGGCAACGCGGATTTTCAGGAAAAGGGCATGAACTACGCAGTATTGTCCGCGTGGGCGTACACGGCTGGCCTTCTCAGTGGAAACGATAAGCGCCTGCAGCGCCATTACGATTTCAAAGGGACGAAGAACAAAGACCCACTCAACGCGGCGGCGCTGGCGAAAGGGCGACACAAGACGGACGCTGATAACTATCGAGGCTTAGGGTATCGAACGGACGCGAAGGAGCGCGGCCGCTTCGTCGAACTTTTCCACCATCAGGCCGAAAAGGGCGAAGGCGTTAACACGTCCGCCATCAGCGTCGCCATCGCAAAGTATCACGCGAAGCAAGCTGAATTGGATGTTCAAAAGGCCGAAAAGGTCGGAGGATAGCCTATGGCCGACATTGACGCGTTCGGGCGGCAACTGTGGGAAGAAGCCAAGGCGTTCTTCGAAAAAGCCCGCAAGACGACAGCATCGCCCGTAAAGCAGGCTTACCTACACGCCGCTCTCAACCTCGGGTTCTGCGCCTTCGAAGCACACGTCAACGCGATCGCCGATGATTTTCTGACGCTCGAAACGTTGACGCCACATGAGCGATCCATTCTAGCGGAGCAGAGGATCGAGTTTGAGAATGGCCAATTTCGCGTCTCCGGCTCATTCCAGATGTATCGGCTGGAAGATCGGCTGCTGTTCGTTTGCCACCGTTTTTCGAAAAAAACGCCACTCGATAAAGGCGCGGCATACTGGGGAAGTTTCAAGCAGGCCCTCGATCTTCGCAATAGCCTCACACACCCGAAGACCCCGCCGCCGAAAGTCACCGAGCAATCAGTGGAGCGCGCACTGCAAGCCATGCTCCAGCTTCTCGATGTCGTTTATCAGAGGATCTACAACAAGAAGTACCCGGCCCGCCATCTTGGCCTGGATTCGAACGTGGAATTGTGATCAACGGCGAACAGGACTGCGGAATTCAAAAATGTGTGATCACGTGTGATCAGAGATGTCGTAAGTTTATGCAAAGTTGGTAGCGCTAAAGGGAATCGAACCCTTATTTAAGCCTTGAGAGGGCTCCGTCCTAACCGTTAGACGATAGCGCCACTACGAACTCCAACCATTATACTTGGCAGCCAGCGTCCCCTTCCAGCCTGTTAGACTGGAATTTCGCTCGCGACCCGCTCTAAGCCGTCGCGCCGAGCCTACGGAAGGTAAACGACTCAACATGATTTCCGCAACACAGCTACGTCCCGGCATGGTGATCAAGTTCAACAACGAACTGTACTCCATCTTCAAAATGGAGCATCGCACGCCGGGCAATCTTCGCGGCTTCGTCCAAGTAAAGATGCGCAGCTTGCGCAGCGGCACCATGACCGAACACCGCTTCTCGTCGGAAGATCGCGTGGACCGCGCTGCACTCGAAGAACACGAATTCGAATATCTTTACGACGACGGCGAATACTATTACTTCATGAACACCGAGAATTTCGAGCAGATGCACCTGACGCGCGATCTGCTGGGCGACGCCGTGGATTACCTGGTTGCGCAGCTGAAGGTCAACATCGAGTTCTATGAAGGAAAGCCGATGAGCGTCGAATTGCCGCCGACCGTAGACCTTACTGTCGTCGAAACCGAGCCGGGGCTGAAAGGCGCATCGGTGTCGAACGTCACCAAGGCAGCGAAACTGGAAACGGGGCTCATGGTGCAAGTGCCGCCGTTCATCAATGAAGGCGAGAAGGTTCGCGTCAGCACGGCCGAAGGCACCTACCAGGAACGCGCGTAGGTCATCCTTTTCCGATCTCGGCTAACGCGTAGCTGGTGCTTCGTCCGCCGGCCTCGCCTTGTATCAACATTCCTCGCTCCACCAAACTGAGGATGTCTCGCAGCGCTGTGTCCTGGGAGCAGCCGGTAAGTTTGGCGTATTTGGATGTCGTCAGCTTTCCCTCGAATCCGTCGAGTAACCGATTCAAAACCTTGCGCTGGCGATCGTTGAGCGGCGTGGTGGCGAATGTCTCCCAGAAGCGAGCTTTCGATAGCACCGACTTCAGGGTGGTTTGCGCGCCATCGATAGCCCGCCCCAGGCATCCGAGAAACCAGGTCATCCATGGGGTTATATCGATCGGCGCTGTGATGTCCGTGCTTCCCTGCTGGGCGCGCTCGAGAATGTCGTAGTAGGTATTGCGCTCGCGCTGGATCTGCGCCGACATGCTGTAGAAGCGCTGCGGGCTGCCCTCTGATCGCGCCAGTGCCATATCGGTGATCGCGCGCGCAACGCGTCCGTTGCCATCGTCAAACGGATGCAGGGTCACAAACCAGAAGTGCGCCAGCGCGGCTTTCATCACGGCATCTCCCTGGGCGGCCGCATTGAACCATTGGAGGAAAGCTTTCGTTTCCTCCGGTAGCCGCGTGGCGGCAGGAGCTTCAAAATGCACGTTTTCGCGGTGAGACGGACCCGAGACAACCTGCATGGGCCCTGTGCTGTCGTCGCGCCAACGGCCGGTTTTGATCTTGCGCAGACCACTGCGGCCGGTGGGAAAAAGCGACGCTTGCCAGCGAAAAAGCCGGGCTGCCGTGAGCGGCGTGTCATACTGCCGGGTGGCGTCCAGCATCATTTCCACCACTCCTTCGACGTTGCGGTCCGCCGGTTTGAGCGCGCCGATGTCCACGCCCAGCTTGCGGGCAATCGATGAGCGCACTTGCTCGGCGTCCAGCCGCTCCCCCTCGATCTCGCTGGTCTTGATCACATCGGACGTAAGAGTCTGGAGCACGGCCTCCGTTCGAAGCGGGAAACCGAGCGCTTCCATATGACCGATGAGCCGGCCTTGGCGGAGGCGCACTGCGGCCAACGGTTCAGCCAGGGCGTCCCGATCCCACTGGAAGGCGGGCCAGGACGGAGCGTCATGGATGTATATTCGCCGCATGTTCTGCGTTGATTATAGCTCGTATTCACCGCAGTCTACAAGGATATTCGCCGCATTGCACGCGGTGAATGAAGACGCTAATCTCCGCAAGACCGGCCCTTCGCTTTTCTTTTCAATTGGTTATGATGGCATTGCGCAGCCTGCCTCTGGTGCCATCGTCGGAAAACTGCTATGCTTGGTTTTGTCCTCGTAGAGGCGCGGAGACCATGAGTAGCCGGTCGCGCAGTTCCGGGAGTTTCGGAGCGCCGGTGAAAGGGGTCGATACATCTTCCGCCGAAATCGGCCGTGGCAGCTACCGCCCGGCACGGTTGGGGGGCTAGGCTAACACCTGCCCACTGTCATCTGGATCTCTAGCACTTGAGATCGGATGGAGCGCTACCGGGAAGCACGCAAGCTGTGCGCGTGCCCCTCCTCCTCCATCCCTCTCAGGAATTGATTGGAATGGAATGAACGTTTTCGAACTCACGCGCGCGCTGGTGGACATAGAATCCATCACCGAGAACGAAGAGCAGATGGGCGATACACTGTTCGCTCATCTCTCGGAATTGGCTGCGAAACATAGCGGCCACGCCGAGCTGATTCCTGTCGAGCCAAGCCGTAATAATGTTCTCGCCTGGTGGGGCGAGCCGCGAGTTACGCTTTCGACGCATATCGATACGGTGCCGCCGTTCTTCGCCTCGCGTGAAGACGACGAGCACATCTGGGGACGCGGCGCTTGCGACACCAAGGGCATTATCGCGTCGATGATTTTCGCGGTCCGCGATTTGCTTGAAGCCGGCCATAAAAATCTTGCACTGCTGTTTGTAGTCGGCGAGGAACGCAATAGCGCCGGGGCACTGGCGGCGGCCAAAACGCCGCGTGGATCGAAGTTTCTAATCAACGGTGAGCCTACAGAGAACAAGCTGGCACTGGGATCCAAAGGCGCGTTGCGTCTGGAGTTGGTTGCCAGCGGCCGGATGGCGCATTCGGCTTATCCCGAGCTGGGCGAATCGGCAATCGAAAAATTGCTCGATGCGCTGAATGCAGCACGCAAGGTGCCCCTCCCGGTGGATAAGATCCTGGGAGCGAGCACACTCAACATCGGCACCATCTCGGGTGGCCGTGCGCCCAACGTTATTCCCGATCACGCGCAAGCGGAGCTTTTCATTCGCCTGGTGGACAGCGGCAACGCCACGCTTGAGGCCATGAAACACGCGGTGCATGGCAAGGCCGATATTCGCGAAGTGCTGACGATTCCGGCGGTGCTCTTGGGATCGTTGCCCGGATTCGAAACCACGGTGGTCTCGTTTACCACGGACATTCCGGCGCTCGGAGACGCCTGGGGCAAGCCGTATTTGATTGGGCCAGGGTCGATTCATGTGGCGCACACCACCGAAGAACGAATCCCTAAGGCGCAGATTTTGGAAGCAGTGCAAATTTATAAGCAAATGGTGCAGCAACTCTTATGAGCGAAAACAGAATCCCCGTCGGAATCCTGGGCGCAACCGGCATGGTGGGCCAGCAGTTCGTCAAATTTCTCCAGGGCCATCCGTGGTTTGACATCACTTGGGTGGGAGCGAGCGATCGCTCGGCCGGCAAGCCTTATCGGGAAGCCACGAGTTGGCGATTGGACGGCGCAATGCCTGCTGCCGTTCAGCATCTTCAGGTTCAGGAATGCAAGCCCGCGAACGCGCCAAGACTGGTGTTCTCG
The DNA here is from genome assembly GCA_003132905.1 of Bryobacterales bacterium. Next base: position 22,748 of record PKZC01000305.1, read on the forward strand.
TCGATGGACGCCTCGGTCGCCACCGAGATAGAGCGGGAGTTCGCCATGGCGGGACACGTCATCGTTTCCAATTCGCGCAACCACCGCATGGAGCCGGACGTTCCGCTGCTGATTCCCGAAGTGAATCCCGATCATTTGAAGATCATTCCGCACCAGCAGCGCGTGCGTGGATGGAAGGGGCAGATTGCTACGAATCCGAATTGCTCTACGATTGTGCTGGCGATGGCGCTCGCGCCGCTGAAGCAGTTCGGCATTACGCGCGTGGTTGCCACCACGATGCAGGCGATTTCGGGCGCGGGTTATCCAGGCGTGGCGTCCATGGACATCAATGCCAACGTGATTCCGTTCATCGGGGGCGAGGAAGAGAAGATGCAGCAGGAGACGCAAAAGATCCTGGGCGATTTTGCGGGGGATAGTCTTCGGCCGTTGAACGCTAAAGTGAGCGCTCATTGCAATCGGGTGCCGGTGGTGGATGGCCACACGGTTACCGTCAGCGTGGAATTTGAGCGCAAGCCCAGCAAGGACGATGTGATTCGGGCGCTGGTGAACTACCGCAGCGTTCCGCAAGAACGCAAGTTGCCGAGTGCTCCGCCGCAGCCAGTGATCTATATGCAGGAAAACGACCGGCCGCAGCCTCGCCGGGACGCAGAGCGCGAGCGTGGAATGGCGGTGTTTGTTGGACGGCTGCGTGAATGTCCGGTGCTGGATTACAAGTTCGTCGCGATGGGGCACAACACCATTCGGGGAGCAGCGGGCGCAGCTGTCTTGAATGCCGAGTTAATGTACTCGGAGGGACTGCTCGACTAATGATTGTTATGAAGTTTGGCGGGACCTCGGTCGAATCCGCCGAAGCAATCCAGCGCGTTACCGGAATTGTAAAGTCGCGGCTTGACCGAAAACCCATCGTGGTGGTTTCAGCGATGGGCAAAACTACCAATCGACTGCTCAAAATCGCCGATCTGGCAGTCTCGGGCCAGCGCGATGAAGCTCTGCGTGAATTGACGTCGCTGCGCGATTTTCATCTGCGGGAATCCGGCATGGAGCGGACGGTAGACGAACATTTTCAGGAACTTTCGGAATTGGTGAAAGGCCTGGCCGTGCTCGGGGAATTGACGCCGCGTTCCATCGACGCTATTTCCAGCTTTGGCGAACGCCTGTCCAGCCTCATCGTCACCAATTACTTTCAGCATCACGGACTCAAGGCCGTGCATGTGGATTCGCGCAAGGTGATCGTCACCGACCATCGCCACACACAGGCCATTCCGTTATTTGAAGAAACGTACGCCAAACTGGCGTCTGCCATTCCTCCGCTTGCCAAGCAACAGGTGGTGGTGATGGGCGGTTTTATTGCATCGACGACGAACGGAGTTACCACGACGTTGGGGCGCGGAGGGTCCGACTTCACGGCGTCTATCGTTGGCGCCGGCGTGGGCGCGGAGGAGATTCAAATCTGGACTGACGTGGACGGCATGCTCACTGCGGATCCAACGGTGATTCCGGGAGCGCATCGGGTGAAAGCGATTTCGTTCACCGAGGCAGCCGAACTGGCTTATTTCGGCGCCAAAGTGCTGCATCCGGCCACCGTCATGCCCGCTATCGACCGCAATATTCCGGTCATGATTTTAAATTCGCGGCGGCCACAAGTGGAAGGCACGCGCATTCAATCGGCGACGGTTCCCAGCACCAACGTCGTCAAATCGATCGCCTGTAAAGGCAAGGTGACCGTGTTAAACATCCGATCCACGCGCATGTTCATGGCGCACGGCTTCATGCGGCGCATCTTCGAGGTTTTCGACCGCCACCAGACTTCGGTGGACATGGTGGCCACTTCGGAAGTCAGCGTTTCACTTACCATCGATCATCCCGAACACATGGAGGCAATCCTCACGGAATTGCGCGAGTTCGCCGAAGTTTCAGTGGATGAGAATCAGGCTATCATCTGCATTGTGGGTGAGAACATCCGCCACACTCCCGGGGTTGCGGCGCGCGTATTTAACGCTCTGGGGCGCGTGAATGTCCGCATGCTGTCGCAGGGCGCGTCGGCGTTAAATATCGGGTTTGTGGTGGCCGGGTGCGATCTTTCGGCTGCCGTTCAGGCGCTGCACACCGAGTTTTTCACCGATCTCGATCCGGCGGTCTTTGATTGAGTAAACCAGATGCCTAATCTCGCAATCGTTGGTTATGGCAAGATGGGGCGCTTGATCGATCAGCTTGCGCCCGAATACGGCTTCACGGTGACTGCACGGGTGGACGTCGATCGCGATGAATCGCTCAGTGGCGCAGACGTGGCTGTTGAATTTTCCATTCCTTCGGCCGTGCTGGGCAATATTCAAAAAGTTGTGGCGCTGAAGATTCCAATTGTGATCGGCACCACGGCTTGGCTGGAACATCTGGCCGATGCGAAAGCGCTGATCGAAGCCAACCAGAGCGCGCTGGTTTGGAGCCCTAACTTCTCGGTGGGCGTCAACGTCTTCACGCGACTGGTGAGCGAGGCCGCGCGTCTACTGGCGAACGAAAAAGAATACGGCGCGTGGGCTTGGGAAATTCATCACATCACCAAGAAAGACGCGCCTTCCGGCACTCTCATTCAACTGGTGGAGAAGATGAAGGCCGCGGGCTACGGGCGCAGCATCGACGTCAGTTCCAACCGTGCGGGCGCGCATCCTGGGACGCACGAGATTGGCTTCGATTCGGTCGCCGATTCCATCACGCTTCGACATACCGCGCGGAGCAGGGAAGGCTTCGCCCGGGGCGCTCTGAAAGCGGCACAATGGATTATTGGACGCAAAGGTTTTTACGAATTTAGCGATGTTCTCTTTGGAGGTTGAGATGTTATTTCAAGGTTGCGGCACTGCCATGGTTACCCCGTTCCGCAAGGACGGCTCGCTGGATGAGCACACGCTACGCTCGCTGGTGAAGCGGCAGATCGAAGACGGCATCAACTTTCTGGTGCCGTGCGGGACGTCGGGCGAAAGTCCCACGCTTTCGCATAAAGAACATCTGCGAGTGGTGGAGATCACGCTCGAGGAAGCCAAGGGTCGCGTGCCGGTGCTGGCGGGCGCGGGTGGTTACAACACTGCCGAGGTGATCGAACTCGCCAAAGAGATTAAGACGATGGGCGCCGACGGTATTCTTTCGGTCACGCCTTATTACAACAAGCCCACGCAGGAAGGTCTGTATCAGCATTACAAGGCGATTGCGTCCGCGGTGCAGTTGCCGATCATCGTATATAGTGTGCAGGGTCGTACCGGCGTGAACGTGGAACCGGCGACGCTGAAGCGGCTATCGGAGATCGATTACATCGTGGGAGTGAAGGAAGCCTCCGGCAATATCAGCCAAATGGCGCAAGTGGTTCAGCACGTCCCATCGAACTTTGCCGTTTTGTGCGGAGACGATTCCATCACCATTCCATTGGTTGCTCTGGGCGGGCATGGAGTGGTCTCGGTAGTTTCAAACGAAATACCGGGCGAGTTTACTAAACTCACCCAGCGCGCTCTGGCAAACGACTTCGCGGGCGCTCGCGAATTGCAGCGAAAGTATTTACCGCTGATGGAAGTGAACTTTGTGGAATCGAATCCGATTCCGGTGAAAGCGGCGATGGCGCTGATGGGATTGCTGGAGCCGGTGTGGCGGCTGCCGTTATGCCCACCGAATGCTGCCAATCTCGCGAAGATCGAAAAGGTGCTCGAAGCATTGGGTCTGCTGGCCGGCCGGAGCGTGCATGCAGGCTGAGATCGAGAAGCTGTTCGACGAAAAACCTCAGACTTATACAGATGCGCATTTCGATCTTTTCCAGCGCTTTAAACTAGCGCTGAACGAGGGCCGGGTGCGTGCCGCCGAACCCGATACTTCCACGAAGACCGGATGGCGGGTGAATCCTTGGGTGAAGAAGGGAATCCTGCTCGGGTTTCGAATGGGCACGGTGGTTGATATGTCGATCAATCCCACGCGGCAGCCCTGGTTCGATAAGGCGACCTTCCCGGTGCAGCGTTTGGCTCTCGATCGCGGTATTCGCATCGTGCCCGGCGGATCCAGCATTCGCGATGGCTGCTACATCGGCCGATCCGTTACGTGCATGCCGCCCATGTACATCAACACCGGAAGCTGGGTGGGCGATGGTTCCATGATCGATTCGCATGCGCTGGTAGGAAGCTGCGCGCAGGTTGGATCGAACTGTCATATTTCCGCGGCCGCCCAGATCGGCGGCGTTCTCGAGCCGGTGGGGGCGCTGCCCGTGATCATTGAAGACGATGTGCTGATGGGCGGGAACACTGGCGTCTATGAAGGTACGGTGGTGAAGCGGCGCGCGGTGCTCGGCTCGGGCGTCATCTTGAATCGCTCGACGCCGGTCTATGACGTAGTGCGCGGCGAGATCCATCGCGCCACCGACGAAGACCCGCTGGTGATTCCCGAGGGCGCGGTTGTGGTGGCGGGCTCACGCGCTATTACATCGGGGCCGGGGCGCGATTGGGGTTTGTCGTTGTACACACCGGTCATCGTCAAGTATCGCGATTCGAAGACCGATACGAAGATTCAACTGGAAGACTTGCTGAGATAGTCGAGCGTTGCGCGAGCGGTTTTCTCCCAGGTGAACTGGGCGGCGCGGCGTTGCGCGGCCTCGGTCGAGATTTTGCCTGATGCGAGCAGCAGCAGTGCGTCTCGCATCTCGCGATCGTTGGCGGGATCGAAGAAGTGCACCGTCGATCGCGCAATCTCGCGCAAGGGCGGGATGTCGGAGCAGGCCACCGGCACTCCAGCAGCCATGGCTTCCAGCACCGGCATTCCGAAGCCCTCGAAAGTAGAGGGATAGATGAAGCCGAGGGCTCCGGAGTAGAGTCTGTAAAGGTCTTCGCGCGGGATCCAGCCGGTAATTTCAACGGAGTCACCCGCCAGGCTTTCGATTTCTTGGGCGGCGAATCCGCGCACTCCGGTCAAGATCAACTTCGGCGCGTTCTTTATCTGAGCATGGACACGCAACAGGCGCTCCAGGTTTTTGTGCGGATGGCTGGTGGAAACGCACAAGAGGTAATCCTGGGGATGGCGCCGACAGGCGATATCGAGAAACTCCCGCTCGACGCCGTGATGGATTACTTCGGACGAGCGGCCATAGTAGCGCTGCAAGTCGTCGTGGGTGGCGATGGATACCGCAATCGCTCCGCGCGACCTTCGCGCCGCAGCCCACACCAGAAAATTCCAGAACGGCAGATCGAACCATCGAAAGTATTCCGGATGCCGCTTGTGTTGCAGATCGTGAAACACGGTGACCATGGGACAAGGGCAGAGAAGAGGCGCGGTAAATCCCGGGTTGAACAGAACGTTGAGCCGATGTTTGCGCGCCGCAAATGGCAGCGCCAACTGCTCCCAGAGGATGCGCGCGGGGCGAAAGCTGGCGCTGACAGCCTGTGGCGCGCGCAGGAAGTTCGGACGATCCGGCACCAGATCCACGCCGGTCTCGCGATTAGTGAAGACGATGTATTGATTCTCTGGATCGATATCCGCTAGCGCGCGTAGCAAGCTTCGCAGGTAAATCTCGGTGCCTCCCACGCCGCCCGGGATGAGGTAGAGGGCGTTCACCCCGATGCGAATCATGGCCGTCCCAAAAGTTTAGTGACCCATCCGAGCCAAAGCTTCACTTGCGGGCGCATTGTGCGGATCTAAGGTCAGCACGCGCTGATAATCGTCGCGAGCCTGCGCCGGGTTGCCCTGGATGGCGTGAATGTTCCCGAGATAGTAATAGGTCATAGCGAAAGCAGGGTCTAGCCGCTGAGCGGTGCTGAGAGCATCCAAGGCCTCCGGGTACTTGCCCATTTTCCCGTATTCCATCCCGATTTGTGAGTAAATGTGCGCGCGGGGTTGTTCAGCCGCCGCCTGCCGCAGTTTTGCGATGGCTTGTTGCGAGTTCCCGGCGCAGTCATACGCTAGCGCCCAATCGAGAAACAGGTCGTAAGTGGGCGGCTCTAGTGTGGACGCTTTTTGAAATTCGTCGACCGAATCGGCGCAGGCGCCTGCTTGAAATTCCGCGAATGCCAGTTGGAAGCGAGGGCGAAGTTTCTCGGGCGATTTAGAGACCGTGTCTTTCCAAATATCGATAGCGCTTCCCCATAGGACATTCCTTTGATAGGTCAAGGCGCCCTCTACCACCAGCACTAGCGCGAGCGCTCCGATGAACATGTTCCGGGATACTCTCCAGCGCCGCAGAAATTCCACCGCGATGAACAAGAGGCCGATGAACGGCAGGTAAAGACGGCGCTCTGCCATAGGATCGCGGATCGGCGCGAACGACGACGTTGGTGCGAGCAGAATGAGAAACACGAACCACCCGTACGATGCAAGCGGAAAACGACGCCGGTAGATCCAAGCCAGCACACTGACGGCAAGCAATCCGGCCAGCCCGACAATGGCGCCGTGGTCAGCGATGCTCTTTGAGATGGCGATGTCGGGGTCGAGATTCTGGCCGATCGGAAACAGGAACAGACGAAGATAATCCCAGATGACGCGGCATTCGGTGAAGAAATATTGATACCAGCTGAGACCCTGAATCTGAAAGCCGGCGGTTGGGTTCCCGCGAAGAATGCTGAGGATATACAGCACCGCAAAGCTGGCGCCGGCCGCGATGGGAACGTACAATTTCCAATTCCGCCAGATGACGGACGGGGAAAACTCAAAGTTCCAATAGTAGTCGGTCAGAATGAACAGGGCTGGAAGAACGGCGGTATGTTCCTTGGAAAAGGCAGAGGCCGCGAAGAGCGCCAGCAGGGCCAGGATGCGAGGAATCGAGACGGCGGCGGCATTGCGATAGAGAAAAACAACTAGCGCCACAAGAACAAAGAACACGCTCAGCGTTTCCGAGCGGCTGGCGACATAACTGACCGATTCGGTCTGTACGGGATGGAGCAGGAACAGACCCGCCGCGAAGAAGGACAGAACGCGAGTGCGCGATTCTTCCACGCCAGCCCAGCTCAGTACTTTGCGAGTGGCCAGGAAGACAAGAATGGCGTTCAAGAAGTGCAGAAGCACATTGAACGCATGATAACCAAAGGTGCTCTCCGCTCCGGCTTGCTGATAGTTCAGCCAGAACGTGAACATGAGTATCGGACGCATTTGGCGGATCCAGAGGCGCAGGGGGATGTCCGCGGCATTGGGAAGCATGTACGTCTGGTGCGTATCGTCCAGCAGGAAGGGGCCGTGGATGGCGGGCCAGTAAACTTCAAACGCTGCGAACAGCGCAATCATCACGCTGACAGCGCAGATCCAGATCCAAGGATCGGTGCGGGGCTCCGCTGCCATCACAATCGGCGCGGCCTGCTTGCCCTTCCTGGTCTTGCTATTCTTCATTTCGATTGTGCAACTGAAACTCTACGATCGCGAGCCGCTGGGCCATCGCAATATGGGCGTCCTTCAGGTCGGAAATAACCACCGAGAGGCGATAGATCACGATCACGAATACACAGAAGACCAAGAGCAGGAGCGCCAGCGGAGGGTCGGCGAGACCCAGCTGGCGGGAGATCCAGGTGAGCGCAAAAGACGAACGCGAGAGCACCAGCAAAATAACGGCGGCCGCCAGCCAGCTCACCGAATACTCAACGCGTATGTGCGAGCGGCGGACGGAGAACAGGACGAGAGCCATCAAAAGAACGCTCAGAATGGTGGTGACGTTCAGCAGACGCTCCATGCTCTACTCCTTTCCTTGTGGGGATTCCTTCCGTCGGCGGCCTTCGAATTTCAGAACGTTGATAAACACACCCAGCAGAACGTGGAAGATGTAATACAGCGATTTTACCGCGGTGATGGTGCTGCGGCCACTCTTGCGCGCCCGCATCCGGCAGGGCACCTCCTGGAACTGAAAGCGCTTGCGCTGTAACACCACCAGCGCCTCGATTTCCGGATATTCCAAGGGAAAACTACCGGTGAAAACCTGCAAGGCCTGGCGGTTGACGCCGACAAAGCCCGAAGTAGGATCGCGCACCGGCTTTCCCAAGATGGGCCGAAGCATCAGGCGAAAGAACCAAATGCCGATCGCGCGGACGGAATTGGTGTAACCGCCGTTGCCATTCTGGAAACGCGAACCGATCACCATGTGGCACCCGGTTCTCCGCAGCGTCTCGAGCAAAGCCGGGATGTACTTGGGATCATGCTGGCCGTCGCCATCGACGCGGATTACGTAATCGTAGCCAAGCTCGTAGGCGAGCTTGTATCCAGCTTGAACGCCACCTCCGAGGCCCAAATGATAGGGCAAGCGGAGCACGGCGGCGCCTGCGGAACGCGCTGTTTGGTCGGTGCCATCGGTGGACGCGTCATCCACTACAAGAATGGGCGATGCAGGCACCACGCCGCGGACTTCCTGAATCACGCCACCGATCGCGCCCACCTCATTAAAGGCCGGGATCAGAATTAAGAGCTGATCAGGTCCGCTGGCCGGCTTCACAGCGCGGCCACCTGGCGGGGACTGATGGAGTGACGACGAATCAGGCGGCGGAACTGTTTGGTGGTCAGCCGGCGTTTCATCTTGCGGCGGTCGCGCAAAATGGCGGGGAATCGCACCAGCAATTCCAGATGGCCTCGAATGACATACCAAGGCAGGCGAACGAAGCTGCCGCCCTCGCGCTGAAACTCGGCAGCTTTGCCGCGTCCGCGCAGCGCGTAAACGAAATGCCAGAAGTAGCGCGATATGGCATAGAACGGCACTAATAAGAGATCGCGCACAGGGAAGTTTTTGAAGATCACGAAGAGGCGATTGCGTTCCACGTAGCCGGCTTTCAAAGCGGACGCCTTGCCGGACGAATGGGAATAGCGATGCTCCACCACTGCCTGGGGAACGTACAAACATTCCCAACCGGCCCAGCGGGCGCGCAGGCCGAGATCGGTGTCTTCGCAATATAAGAAGAAGCTCTCATCGAAGAGCCCGATTTCCTCCAGCATCTCGCGCCGATACAAAGCCGCGGATCCGCTCGGCAGCAGCGCCTCTTCTTGGCGGGCATAGGCCGCCGGCGATTCCAGATGCCCACGCTGCTTGCTGCTTCCGTCCAAACACAGCAACATGCCCGCCGAATCCAGGGATCCATCGGAAGCATGCCGTACTTGTGAGGCGCACATACCCACGTCCGGACGCGGTTCAATTGCCGCAAGCAGAGCTCCCAGCCAGCCAGGCTGCGCGGTGGCGTCGTCATTCAAAACAGCAAGGTAAGGCGCCGCCGACTGACGAAACGCCTGATTGACGGCCGCTCCGAAGCCGACATTCCGATGGTTCGCGATTACCTGCACCCGGCCGCCGCCTGGCACGGCGTTCCGTGCGCTGTTGTCCACTACAATCACGTCGAAATCGGAAAACGTCTGTCGCTCCAAAGAGGCCAGGCACTGGTGAAGAGTTTCGTCCGCCGCCAAGGTAGGAACAACCACGGTCACCGTTGGGACGATTTGGCCGGACCGTTCGCGTACCATCTCAGGTTGTAAGCAGCCTCCCAGCCCTGGGCCAAAACATAGGGTAGGATAGTGGCTTGCATAGACACTTACTATACATTCTCTTTGCAACTGGTGGGCTGGCGCAATTGTTGCCGGCGCAAACCGCCGCGCATCTGGGAGAAATCCGGCAACTGACCAACGGCGGCGAGAACGCCGAGGCGTATTGGTCGCCAGACGGCCAGCGGATCATATTTCAATCCACGCGCGACCAGTTGAAGTGCGATCAGATTTTCATCATGAATCGAGACGGGGGAAACCAGCATATGGTTTCCACCGGCAAAGGCCGCACCACCTGCGGATATTTTCTGCCGGACAACAAGCACATCCTCTACGCCTCGACGCATGAGTCTGGCGATGCATGCCCGGCCGCCGCCGATCGCAGCAAGGGCTATGTTTGGGCCGTGTACCCAACGTACAAAATCTACCTGGCGACGGATGACGGAAAGATTCTGAAAACTCTGGCCGGAGCGCCGGGCTACAACGCCGAAGGTACCGTGAACTTCAAGACCGACCGGATTATCTATACGTCGATGGCGTCGGGCGACTTGGATTTATGGACCATGAAGCCCGATGGATCAGACAAGAAACAAATCACCAAGACCGATGGATACGACGGCGGGCCAGTGTTTTCGCGCGATGGGAAGCAGATTGTGTGGCGGGCGAACCATCCGCAGACCCCGGAGACGGAAAAACGATATCACGAATTGCTGAGTGAGAACCTGACCTCGCCGATGAAGATGGAACTGTTTCTCGCGGATGGCGACGGCAAGCACGCGCGTCAGATTACCGATTACGGCTGCGCCAGCTTTGCNNGTTGTTCGTGGGCGATAGCGCCGGAAAGAACGCGCGGCAAATCACCAATTTCGGATGCGCCAGTTTCGCTCCCACCTTCACGCCCGACGGCAAGAAGATTCTATTTGCGTCGAACAAGCACAACTGCGATGGACGAAAGTTTGAGCTGTACTTAGTGAATACCGACGGGACAGATCTGGAGCAAGTGACGGATTTCGGCGGCTTCACGGCTTTCCCTGAGTTTGCTCCGGATGGAAAGACGATCGTGTTCGCCTCCGACAAAGGCGCGAAGACGCCGTACGAGTTCAATATTTTTACGGCAGCGTGGAAATAGCCTCTGTGCTATCGATTCACGAAAACCAGTTCCAAAACGCCTCGCTTCGTATAGCCTTCCTGGTGAACGGGAGCTTTGCGATGGGTACTGGTGTGGGCCAGAGCGTCGTGAGCCAGTTGTAACCGCTCGATAGCCAGTTCTTCGAACTCCGCCAGCCATTGCGTCTGATGTTCCTCAGAACAGAAGCGGTGATGGGACAGCCTGCGGAACCAGGTGATATCCCCTTGGCAGGACAAGCATGTCTTGGGGGCATGGCTGCGCGATTTGGTCTGGAATCTATTTGAGCACACGACGGCGAGAGTGAGCAGAGGCAGCGCGAGCGCAAGTAAGGCCACGCTGGGGTGCGTCTTCATCACTAACATTGCAGTTACGACGCCGCCGCTCGAGCAGTACATCGCGATCATCAAAGCCGTGCGCCTCATAGAATCATTCTCTGTTTTGAATTCTACGGGGTTTTACTGGACGAACAATAGCCATTACCGCATGGCCTTCAGGGACTATGGGTCTACTAAGGGACTGGCTGGTACCAAGGTTCTATCGCGCTCGGGGTTCGTTGATTATGGTGGGCGCGCAGGGACTCGNNACCAACTGAGCTACGCGCCCGCGTGCGGCAATTTCATTCTAGCGAACTCCTTGCACGGTAGTTCCGATAATCAGATATTATCGGAACACCCCTTGCCCGGTAGTGCGCTAAATCTGTGCGACTCTCAAATGCTTAGAGTTTCTTCGTGATATCATCTATGACCTCGGAGGGAATGTCTTTTTTGTGCCACGGTCAGAACGCAAGAAACTGATAGAGGAACTACAAGCGGCTCGCGGGAACCGCTTGCTCATTACCTATATCACGTCCACGCGATTAGGCCATGACGTTCAAATCGCCGATGATGCTTTCAGGCTCATCTATGAGCACCTAGAGAAGTCCAAAGGACTGGCAGAAAATGGGGTGGACCTCTTTATTCACAGCAACGGAGGGTCCGGCACGGTTCCGTGGAGAATTGTCAGTCTGGTTCGGCAATATACTAAGAGTCTCGCCGTTCTCGTCCCGCATCAAGCATTCAGCGCCGCCACGCTGATCGCGCTTGGAGCAAATGAAATTGTGATGCACAAGATGGGTTGTCTTGGGCCGATTGACCCGTCGGTAGCAAACGTCTTTAATCCTCCCCATCCCAGCGCGCCTGGGCAGGTTGCACCGATCAGCGTAGAGGATGTGACTGCATTTTTTAGGTTGGTTAAGGATGAGGTTGGAATCACACATGAAGACGAATTGGTACAGGCGCTTACCGCTCTCACCGATAAGATTCATCCATTGGCTCTTGGGAATGTACAACGTTCGCACAGCCAATCTCGCCTGCTAGCACGCAAGCTTCTGCGCCAGCATATGCTGAATGAATCTCAGGAACATGAAATTGAGCTACTGATCGACACGCTCAAGTCCAATCTTTTCTATCATGGCCATCCAATCAATCGTGCCGAAGCCAAGAACGACCTGAAACTCAAGGTTGTGGAGCCTTCCGAGCAACAAGAAACCTTAATGTGGAATTTATATCTACAGTACGAGGATGACCTGAAACTCAAGGAGCCGTTCAATCTCATCCGAGAGTTGGAGTTAAAGCAGCCCGCACCGCAATCGCCCGTGACGCTGACGACGCAGCAGATAGTTCAACAAATGCAGGAACTTGCAAAAAATGGGATAGGGCTTCCAGCGGTGAATGAGCAACAATTGGTTGCGCTTGCTGCTGCGCTGGTACCATTGGTAAGTAAGCCTGTCACCGCAAACAGCAATAAGGTAACCTTGGACCCTATTCCAGGGGCCTATATAGAATCGGCCGCGCGCGCCGATGTGTTTAGAACAGACCTCCGTCTGGAGCGTGTGTCGGTGAATACTCCAGCGGGCCCTCAGGAAGCGATCAAACAGGAGGTTATATGGCAAAGATGGGAACAAGAAAAGTAATCCAAAAGGAATTGGCTGACGCCATCTCCCCGCTGCAACTCGTCCCGCAACCTGTCAATTTGGTTATCAACCCGTTCCAGATCCAGCCCGTCGCAACGCTGGGCCTGCCACTGTCCGATATAGGGATGCCGATCATGCGGGAGGGCTTCATAACGGCGACTGGTTTTCTGGTCCGGGCTGGCCGCTAGTAAGCATTGCTCACGCCTCTAGTAATTCGCGTACGCTCCAAACGTGATCGGCCATCCGGCACTTAAGGATCACATTGCTGGCTTGACCTTCCTCGCAAAGACACATCGCGAGAATGAATGGGGGACATTTTACGACGCCGTGAATCGTGCAGCGCCCCAGTTCGGAAAGACTATGCTACTGCCCTTCCACCAAGAGGTACAGGTATCGGATTCATTAGACTTCGGGGATTCCGTAGAGTTAGAATTGCTCACAGAAGGCGTTGAACGTAGGGTTCTAGAAGCTGGGGCCGAACCCGAAGTACTGGAGTCCGATCAGTGATCCACTGGCGCCCCGCGCTAGCGAGGCCGTTCGGAAAGGAACTTTATGGCACTAAGCACGATGCGATAAATGCGGCCCTCCCAAAGGGATCACGAATACATACAGCGCATCCCACACTCCAGTCTCACACCCCAACAGTGGCGTCGTGTGCGGAACGAAAGGCTGTGAGCAACCGTCCCACGTCTGGCTCACTACCGGGGAGCAGAAGCAATACGCGGTTGGTCAAAGAGTATTCGCGTTGCCCACGAACGCGGCGAAGGTGCGAGTAACGTGATTGTCCGGTGGCGGCCCACTCTTCCGAGGCCGCCACCAAGAGGCGCACAGATTTAGCGCACTACCCCTTGCCCCGGGTTCCTCAAATTCTGGTACGATCAGTACAATGATGAGTATTCGCTCCGACTTCGGCGGAACGGCTAACGTAACCGCCCCCGCCTTTCAATGATTCCATCCAGAAACTATCCGCCCCGCCGTCCCAGGGTCCGGGAAAATGTGAATGAGGCCATCCGAGTGCGTGAAGTGCGCGCCGTATTTCCGGACGGATCCGTCGAGATCATGCCGACGCTGGCCGCCGTGCGCAAGGCGCAGGACATGGGGCTGGATCTGATCCTGATCGCGCCCACGGCCGAGCCGCCAGTGGCCAAGGCCATGGACTACGGCCAATGGCAATACGAAAACAAAAAGAAGCAGCACGAGGCCAAGAAAAAACAGCATGTGATCCAGGTGAAGGAGCTGAAGTTCCGCCCGAACACCGATGATCACGACTACGACTTCAAAAAGAACCACGCCATCCGGTTCCTGGGCGAAGGCAATCGCGTGAAAGCCGTGGTGCAGTTCCGCGGACGCGAAATCGCGCACGTCGATCTGGGCAAGAAGCTGCTGCTCCGTTTCGCGCAAGATCTTTCGGCGCACGGAACGGTGGAAGGGCAACCTAGGCTGGAAGGCCGCAACGCGCACGTCATCATCAGTCCGGTGAAGGCTACTACGCCGCCGAAGGATAAGCCCAAAGAGCCGGGTAAAGATCCGACGGTGCACTAGAAGTAGAAGTCAGAATTCAGAAGCCAGAATNNTCAGAAGCCAGAATTCAGAATAGGAACGGGTTCTCTACGGATCACGTGCCTCTGCTTTGAGTTCTGAATTCTTGGCTGAAGGCCGCAACGCGCACGTCGCCCACGTTCACACTAGATCCTTCGGAGCAGAAGCCAGAACTCAGCGTGCGTGAATGCCTCTATCCCTCGATTCTGAATTCTGAATTCTGTCTTCTGAATTCTCTAGTAGAACAAATACTTTCGCCACTGATCGTCGCTCTTGGCCAGCAGGCGCATCAGATGTCGGCTCGTGTGTAAACTGAACGGACGCGGGGCGCGCGCCAGCTTCATGCCGGCTTCTTCGGGAGTGCGGCTGCCTTTGCGGTTATTGCAGGGATTGCAGCACGCCACTAGATTTTCCCAAGTGGTCTCACCGGCTCGCGAGCGTGGAATTACGTGATCGAGCGTCAGTTCGCCGGATGGCATGGTGCGATGGCAGTACTGGCAAGTATAGCGGTCGCGCATCAGGATATTTTTCCGCGAGAGCGCCCGGGTCTGATGCGGGATGCGCCGGTATTCCAGTAGCCGGATCACCGACGGGACGCGAATGGAATGACGCGGCGAATGCACGTGCGACTGCGACTCTTCCTCGGCCGAGGCCACGCCCTTCAGCACCAGCACCAAGGCCCGGCGCGCGGCGCAGATGTTGATGGGCTCGTAGCTGGCGTTCAGCACCAAGACCGGTCTGTGTAATCGATCAAGACTGGGCATCTTCGGATCTCCCGGAATTCGCATCGCGGAGCAGCGGGTCAACCATCAGGCGCCGGTCCACGCGCGCCAGAGTCAGCAGTGTCACTTGCCGTGCGCCGCCCCGCTTTAAAGCGCGGGCACAGGAGGCCGCGGTGGCGCCGGTAGTCATGACATCGTCGATCAGCAAAACGCTCAGGCCTTCGAGCGCCGCTCGCTTCTTGGCTCGAAAGGAGCCTGAAACATTTTCGCGCCGCTTGGCGCTGGTCAAACCGGCCTGGGATGCGGTGTTCCGCACGCGGCGCAGAGCGTTCGAAACGGGCACATGAGTGCGCCGTCCCACCTCGTGGGCCAGTAGTTCGGCCTGATTAAACCCGCGTTGCCAGCGCTTCCGCCAGTGCAGCGGCATGGGGACGATGACGTCGAAACTTTGCTCGCGTGGCAGGGCTCGCGCCAACAGCCGTCCCAGCGGCTTCGACAGCGTTTCGACGCGGCCGTACTTAAACAGATGAATCAGCTTGCGCAGCGCGTCTTCATAGAATCCGAAGGAATAGGCCCCATCGAATCCACGGACGCCTCTACGGCACAACGCGCAGCGGCCCTGCTCGTCCAGCGGGAACGGGCTCAGGAATGGCGCCCGGCATTGGACGCAAGAGTAGTCCGCCGCCAATGGCTCAGGCTTGGCTAGGCAAGCGCGGCACACCGGCACGCGGGAAAAACCTGTTAACGGCTGATCGCAGATGCGGCAATCGTCGGGGAAAAGAAGGGAAAAAAGGGCAGCGGGGATCTTTCGAGCAGAAGCGAACGCAAGCTCACGGGAGGTACTTCGTGCGAGCCATCTACTGCTGAAGACGCACCCCCTTCAAACAACTAGTTTACACGATGTAGTGGCCGCCTAGTGGGCCCATTCTCCCGCGACCCGCTCCTGCTCTTCAACCCGATACAATGGAATCGAAAGCCGAGGCATGCAGACTTTCTACATCGAGACCTTCGGTTGCCAGATGAACGCGCACGATTCCGAGAAGGTAATCGGCACGTTGGTATCACAGGGCTACCAGCAGGTGGCCAAACCGGACGAGGCCGACCTGGTACTTTATAACACCTGTAGCATTCGCGATAAGGCCGAGCAGAAGGTATTCCATCGCTTAGACGAGTTCAAGCGGCACGGTAAAGGGAAAGTGTTTGGAGTTCTCGGTTGTGTGGCGCAGCAAGAGGGCGAGCGCATCTTCGACCGCGCGCCGCACGTCAGTCTGGTGGCCGGATCGGCCAGCTACGCCAAGCTGCCTGAGATGCTGGTTCAGCTAGAATCGGGCAACCGCCGCGTTACCGGCTTAAGCCTGGACAACGATCAGGCGTTCGAAACTCCCTTCACGCGCCGCGATAATCCCCACCGCGCTTACATCACGATCATAGAAGGTTGCGACAAATCGTGCGCCTATTGCGTGGTGCCGTTCACGCGCGGGCCCGAGCGCAGCCGCACCAGCGAGAGCGTGTTGAACGAAGCGCGCGAGCTGGCTCGGATGGGTTATATCGAAATCCAGTTACTCGGCCAGAACGTGAACAGCTATCGCGATCCGTCGCCGTCCGGCTGGGATTTCGCGCGTTTGTTGCGCGCCATGGGCGAAGTAGATGGAATCCGGCGCGTGCGTTTCACCACTTCGCACCCGCGCGATTTCGTCAAGGACATCATCGACGCCATCGACGACAATCCGGTGCTTTGCAATCACGTCCATCTTCCGGTGCAATCCGGGTCTTCGAACGTGCTGGCACGCATGCAGCGCCTCTACACGCGCGACGAATACATGCGCCGCATCGACTGGATGAAGAAGGCGCGCCGCAATATCTCGATAACCACCGACATCATCGTGGGATTCCCGGGCGAGACCGAAGAGGAGTTCGAACAGACGCTGGCGCTGCTAGACGAAGTGGAATACGATTCGCTGTTCGGCTTCAAGTACTCGCGCCGCCCAAACACGGCTGCGTTGGGGCTGGCCGATCACATCAGCGAAGAAGAAAAGACCCGCCGCCTGGCGATCGTTCAGGAAAAACAGCGCGGCATCCAGATCCGGCGACATTCGGAATTGGTGGGCACCGTCGAAGAGGCCTTCGCGGAAGGTTATAATCATGCAACAGGTCAATGGACTGGACGCACCTCGCAAAACCGCACGCTCAACTTCGTTCATCCCCAGCATGCGGGGCCGCGGGAAGGTGCAAACCTGGCCGGCACGTCCTGGAATGTTCGGGTCACTCGCGCCAGTCCGAATTCTTTAGCGGGTGAGGTAGTGATCTGAGTGAGGTGGCGATTTGAGCTCTGAAAGGGGAGGGCCTATGGAAGTCGAAATGAAAATC
>PKZC01000151.1 GCA_003132905.1 Bryobacterales bacterium
TCGTCAACGTTCTGCAGATTTGTTACGTCCGAAGGGTCCATCGATGCCTGTAGGAAAAAGTAGTCGAGCTTGCGACGTGGAGGGCGATTCAGCTTCACCATCCATTGCATCGGCCGATCGACGAAGCCCGCCATGAGACTCGCTGTGGGAAGGAGGAGGCCAGGCCTTTGGCGAACATCAGGAAGCTCAGGGGTCCTGGTAACGAAAGGTCGCGTTTCGCAGCCTGAGTCATCTGGATCGAGCAAAAGATAGAGAGGGTTGTAGGTGATACCCTTGAAATCGCTTAAACCCGTAGAGAACTCGCGGGCGCAATCGACCGCAAGCCCGTGTGCGACTACCTGCTGGTAATCCGGTATCTGCACGAACTGGGCTGCCGGTAGATAGTTGGCGAAGTCAAGCTTGATGAGCTCGCGCAACCACCCAATATTTGCCGATCCGCCCGAGAGCAGGACGATTGTAATCGGCGCGCCTTGAAGCACCTCGCGACCTGCTTTGAGACGGTCCGCCAAGAACGGTTTGATATGTGGAGAGTAGATTTTTTGGACAAACACCTCGCGAAACTCGGCAACTGAAAACGTAACTGTTGTTCGCTGCATTGCATTCACGAACGGGTCAGGTACGACCGCAATTGGAGCGGTGAAGCGCTGATCGGCGCCCAACGACCAATCGGTAACCGACCGGGAGAGCGCAAGCTTCAGAGGTTCAACACGGTGGACCAAGGCATGAAAGTTTTCAATGAACGCCTTATAGCGTGCGTCAAGCGTGTCGAGAGAATGCCTTCCTTCGTACCAGTCGCGATACTCCCGGAAACCAGTTCGCAAAGATGCATCACCAGCTGTCCAAACCTTCCGGATGAGCGCCTCCGCAATGGAGCGGTTTAATGCGAACCCGCCGATCGGCAGAGATTTACCGGCAAGCGGTCGCTTATTTCTACCACCGCCGCTAATGTCACCTTCCTTTGTCGTCTCAATGATGCATACGTCGCATGTTCCACCTCCGAAATCGATCACTAGTGCGTTCATCTGAGTGCGCTGCGCCACTAGATTGTGTCGAATACCATGACGGTAATATTGGAACGCTGCGAATGGCTCTGGAATGAATCGCACCTTCGTGCCGCTTCCTGAGAGGATAGTCTTGCCTTCTAATATCCTGCGGAGAGTGGTGCGATAGTTTGCAAGCCACTCTGGCGACACCTCTTCGGTGTGCATGGAAAGGGGCTCGGCGACAACGATGTTCTTGCACTCACTGATTCCCCGCGCCAGCAGCCACTGCTTCGTAATCTTCTGAACCTCGTACAGAAAATCATCAGCCAGTTGAACCGCGGACTTTTCAGTCCCGGTTGAAGTTAGGAACCGTCTTTTGCTTTGAACGCCTGGCGAATAACGACCGAGGTCGATCTTGAAATCCTCGTTAAGAAGCTTCGTATCTTCTGCTTCCGCTATCGCACTGTTTCCAATCAAGATTGTTCCATTGGGCTGATACAGTACCGCAGTCGGAATGTTCCAGCTACCGTCAACCTCCACCATCTGCACAGCGTGGATGAACAGTTCTGTTTCTGCCATTACACTCGTCTACATCCCAAGAGAACGTGTCGCTTAGGGAAGCAACAAAATATCCCATAAACCATACAAGATGTGCGCGCATCCCAGGTCATTAGCCCGAAATGCTGAGGTATCTGAGGTTCTTCCATCAGACTCAACGAACCTCAAGCTTCGTTATGCAACATTGTCGGTAGCTTCCCAGAACGCCGTTTGTGGCTGGCCTCCCGTGAAAGCGGATGACCGCACGACACCTCCTCAATATAAAGAGCGCATCATGCCCTGCGCTTTGGCATCGTCGATCGCCTTTCGCCTTGCCCGACCCTAATCCTAAGAGCGCAGTTAGCAATGCGTGAAACTCGGATCAACGCGACGGCAACTTGAACACCCACAGTGTGGTGCCGCCCGCGGGGGTGTCGACCTCAGGGGTCAAACTGGCCGAGGCGGAGCTGAGGAAACCGTTACCCGCTACCACCGCCACATATTGTTCGCCCTGGACACTATAGGTCACCGGCGACGAATTGGGAGCCGCATTGAGCTGCGTCTGCCAAAGAAGCTTGCCGCTCGCGGCGTCATATGCGCTGAAGAAACGGTCCAGCGCCCCTACGAAAACAAGTCCGCCGCCTGTCGCCAGTAACGAACTGACCAAGGGCGCGCGCTGGCGGTGAATCCATAACACCTTGCCGGTCGCCAGATTGATCGCTTCAAGGCGGCCGAATTTACCGTCGCCATCCGGCCGTGGCTTTTGGGCGAAATGAATGTCGTCGCCGCCTGCCGCGATTTGCGCCGCGCTGCGCGGCGTCCAGCTATAATCGGCGCAAGTCTCTACCAGCGGTACATAGAGAATGTAGCTTGCGGGATCGAAAGCCGTGGTCGGCCAGTTTCGCGCGCCGTTGGCATTGGGACAGAGCAGCTTGGTTTTGCCCGGCTCGGGCTCCAGCGCCGGATTTGTGGTCTCCTCTCCAGTCCCTGGATCAATCGCGGTCACGATGTTCTGCAGGCCTAGGTCGCGAGAGAAGAGATATTTACCAGTGGCGCGGTCCATAGCGTCAAAGATCGCTGTCTTACCTCCGGTAACCACTAGCTCGGTCGGTTTGCCGTTCACCGGCAGCGTGAGGAGCGACTGCTCGAATACCCAGTCCAGATCCCACACATCGCGCTTCATGTGCTGACGATGCCAGGCCAGCTTTCCGGTGTCGGGATTCAGAGCAAGAGTTGAGTCCGTATAGAGCGCATCCCTCGATTCGCCGACGCGCGGCTGAGGTAGCATCAGCGTGCCGATGTCGTAAGTGTTGCCGGTCCCGAAATAGACCAGGTTTCGCGCAGGATCGTAGCTGCCTGAAGTCCAGACGCCACCACCGAAGCGCTGCTCGAACGGCGCGCCG
>PKZC01000447.1 GCA_003132905.1 Bryobacterales bacterium
GGCAGGCGAGGTGATCCATGACATCGTGGCCTAGCGGCCGGCGCTGGATTGCCGGACTACTTGCCGTGGGCTGCTCGGCATTTGCGCAGCAGCCTGCCGCTTCCGGCACAGCTAAGCGCGTACCAAAACCAGGCGTGCCCGGCGTACAGTCGCCCATGGCTTATCTGATACCCGACGCGCGCTACAAGGTTGAGGCGAACGGGATCAAGGGCGGTCCCGATTGGTTGGCGATCACGGAAGATTCCGTGTGGACGAATAGCAAAGGCACCGACATGATCTTTCGCCTGGACCCGAAGTCCGATCAGGTTCTAGCCACGGTCCCCGTCAAGAAACCATGTTCGGGATTCGCGGTCGCGGCAGGTACCCTGTGGTCGCCGAGTTGCGAAGAGAACGTTATTTATCGAATCGATCTCAAGACGAATGAAGTAGTCGCGAAAGTTCCCGTGGGTCCCGCAAATACGGAAGGCGGCATCGCTTTTGGCGCCGGATCGGCTTGGATGCCGAGCGATCCGAAAGGCATCGTATCGCGCATCGATCCGGCCACCAATAAAGTGATCGCTCAGATCCAAGTGGCGCCGGATTCCTTTACGGCGGTCTATGCGTACAACCTGGTATGGGTTTCGAGTACCGGCAAGAGCCTGGTTAGCGTGATTCATCCCGCCACCAATCAAGTGATCGCCGAGATTCCGGTGGATCCCAATCCACGCTTCATGGCCGCCGGCGAAGGTTTCGTTTGGACGCTCAATCAAGGAAGCGGCACTGTTACCAAAATCGACCCAAGGTCGCTGAAAGTAGTCGCGACGATTGACGTAGGCGTGCCTGGAACGGGCGGCGATATTGCGGCTGGTGAAGGCGCGGTATGGGTATCGCAAAAAACCATTCCAGTTTCGCGCATAGATCCAAGCACTGATAAAGTGACCGCACAGCTCACGGGTCCCGGCGGAGATGCGCTACGCGTGGGTCATGGTTACGTGTGGCTGTCGAATGGTCGAGAGGGAACGGTGTGGCGCTTCCTGCCGGCCAAAGCGATTGCCGCTGCGCCGCACAGTTGGATTGAAGACGCTCAAAAAGCCGACCTCGATGGCGATGGAAAGCCGGACTTACTGGTCGAAGATCTGGAAACCTTCATTCCCGGCCAGCCTGTTCAGTTCCGCATGAAGCTGGTCAATCAGTCGATCGGCGGCAAGTTCACACTGAAGACCACGCTAAACGGCAAGACCGCGGAAAACGCGTTTGCGCAGAATGGCGGCGAGTGGGCCGCTACGCTGCCCTCAAGCGAGCCGCGCTGGATTCATTACTCGGTATGCGTTACAGATTCAACCATGTGCTCACCGATGCTGGTGGTCGCTTCTCCGACTACCAGCGTCGCCTATGCCACCGCGAAGACACAATTCGTGGCCGATAACTTCATGGCGCCTCCGGTTCCTGAAATTGCCGGATACACCTGGAACATCCTGGAGCCGGAGATTCTGAAGCAGGATTACGCGGCGCTCAATCACGTAGCCGGCCGCAGCGGACCCATCACCATCACGAGCGATGAGGATTACGGTGAATTAAAGCGACATCGTTGGGAATTTCAGCACCGCACTTCGTTCGCTTATGGGATCTTGACCGCCGATGGCGGTGAAGAGGTCGCTTGCGTCTATGTCAATCCGAGCAAGAAAGAGGGTTACGACGCAACCGTTCGTCTGCTGCTGACAAGCCGCGCCGAGAAAGAGAACTTGCAGCCCGTGCTGGAACAGAAGGTGCGCGAATGGATCAAAACCAGCTGGCCATTCGCCAAGGTTGCTTATCCGGGGATCGACGTCTCGATGGCGGACTGGAACGCTCTGCCGAACGCCAGCGAAGGTAGATAAATGTAGCCGAAGGTTGCAAGCCTTCGGCTACATCCGTCAGTTTATCAAGGTCAGAATATAAGCTTCAAACTGAACTGAGTTAGCCGCGCGTTGCCGACGATCGAAGTGATTTGGCCGGCGGTGGCGCTGGTCGTGGGATCCACTCCGGCGTTGATCACGGTCGGATTGGGAGTGGCGAAATTGGCATGGTTGAAGAGATTAAACAACTCCGCGCGGAACTGCAGGCTGACATTTTCAGCGATCCGGGTGACCTTCATCACGCCCAAATCCGTGTCGACATAGCCGGGTCCCTTTAGAGTGTTTCTTCCCAGGTTCCCAACCGTGCCATACGCCGAAGCGGTAAAGCACGCCGGGTTATACCATTGCTGCACGCTTTGGTTCGCATAGACGTTGCAGCCGGCCACATAGTTCGGGCGTTCGGTGTCGAAGTTATTCTGCAAATCCGCCTGATCGCCTTCGCCCAAAGCGAATGGAACTCCGGTGTGCCAGGCCTGAATCGCGGTCAATTGCCAGCCGTCTTTGAACCGATTGACGTGGAAGGGCAGAAGATAAACCACGTTAGCGGAAATCACGTGGCGAATGTCATAGCTGCTTCCTCCCTCGGGGTAGGTCGCCACACCGGGCGCCAGCAGAATGAGCTGCTCAAAATCCCGGCCATTGAGTGGCAACTCTCTCATCTGGGTCTGATTGACCAGGGACGAGACAGCGGAGGTAGTGGTTTGGACTTGGGAAGCTTCGGCGGACACACTGACGCTTTCCGTCGCCTGTCCAACGGTCAATTGAAAGTCAATCACCGAGACGCTTCCGACCGTAACAGTCAGGCCGCTGCGAACGGCATTTTGAAAACCGGTTTTTGACGCCGTTAGCTCGTACTGGCCGATGGGCAGGTCAGCCAATGTATATCGGCCCTGCTCATCCGTATTGACGGTTTGACTTGCTCCCGTGGCAGTGTTCTTGATGGTGACGGTCGCGGTCGGAACCGCGGCGTTGGAGGCGTCAGTGACGCGTCCGGAAAGTGAAGCCGTGCCCCCCACCTGTCCGAATAGAAACGCGGGCGTCAGAAGAGCCCAAACACAAAACACACCCCGAGTAAACAGAACTGTAGGATTCCGTGAACTTCTCATTATTATCCGCTCTAGTCTAGAGAAGTGAGGGGTAGCCTCGGACCGAGTAGCGTGCCTGTCAATGACGCTCGTAGAAGACAACCTTTCCCGATGGGTCCAACTGCTGTAAGAAGTCGAAGTCATCAATGTTGCGCGTCAGGACCGCCATTCCGTGTTGCCGTGCCGTGGCGAAGATTAGAGCGTCATTCAACACTCGTCGCCGGTCGGTCGGTCCATAGCCTTGGAGACGCGCGAGAATCCCCGACAGAACTCCCGCGACCAGCCAGGTCTCTCGATCCGGCGCGATGGTGCGATGCGTCGGCCGGCGTTCGATGACCGCCACGATCTGCCTGGTTGTCTCAACGGTGGTGGGATGACCGGGAGTCAGGAAACCGCACGGTGCGATCAGTTCGGCTTCCGTGACCGTGGAATGCCACGCATTTGCAGCTCGAATCGCAAGCTCGCCGGCTTCAGGGAAACGGCCCTGGAGGATGTCCACGTAAACCGTCGTGTCGTAAAGGAGTGAACGAGGTAGATCAGACGAGCGTTCCACGAAAAGGAGTGTCGACACGCCGCGGCGGGTCAGTGGCCCTCGTCGTTTCTCGGGCTTCAGGCGGCGAAGGACGCTGCGCGCACTGACGCTAGAACTCAAGATCGATTTCTTTCGCTACCGTCCCCTGCTGCGACAGCAGCCAGTCCGGATACTGGTCCGCGACGGCGAGATTTGCCAGCGCCATTTCGATAAGCTCAGTATCGGAACGCGCTCCAGAAGTCGCCCTGGCCTTCTGAACCAGCGCTTTCGGCATGCGCCCCCGGACAACCTCAGTTTTTGCTCCGCCCAACAAACCGGTCTGCCGAGCGATCGTCAGCGCATCTTGGAACCGGTCGGATCGCACCGCTTTCTTTTTCAAATGTGACCGCATATTTAGGCCTCATGTAGCACAATAGTCGAACAATTGTAGCACATGCCTCAGATGCGATAGACCTACACTTTAACACCGGGATAAAGCGGGCCGCTCATCCCGCCGATAGCATCCAAGAGATGCGGATTGTTGTCATATTCCTAATCTGCACGATCGGGTGCCGGGCGCAGCGGCCTGAGGACCAGGTCCTCGCCGTATACAAGCAGATGGAGAGAGCTGCGCAAAGCGGCGACGGGAAGGCCTGGGCCGGGTTATGGTCCCGCGAATCGGCGTCGCAAGGCGAGAAAATGCGGGCCCTGTTGCACCCGCAGCCCGATCTGCATTTCACGTCGTCCAAGGTTTTCGTGCAGGGAGACCAGGCGGTGTTGCTTGGACAAATCGGCAAAGACCAATTTCTGAGCATGCGTTTGGTCAAGGAAGACGGGCGCTGGAAAATCAAAGACCAGGTTTTTAGCGAACAGGCGTACCCCGCGGATGCGGTTTATTCCATGATTCCGCCGGCCGCCGGAGCCTTCGAACGCGCGGGGATGCCGTGGCAGAAGGCGACGCCGGCATTCGGTCCGGCGGATGCTGCCAGGCACGGCTTTCAGGTGCGGGCGGCTTACGATGAGTCGTTTTTGTATATTCGGATCGAGTCGTCGAAGCCGATGCCTGCGCCCGGCACCGAGGCGCAGACGCCGCCGATGGGATGGCCCGTGATGAAGGTCAACGTTTCAGGCGTTGGCGAGTTCGTACTGCATGCCACAGCGAACATCGGAGACCAGGCGACGTTCGATGAGAGCGGCCGCGCCAACAGTCATCGGCATTTTGTGTCGTATTGGCTTATGCTGGAGCGAGCTAATCAGATGATCTTCCAGGCGAATGCGGGCACAGACCCCGATCCGTTGATTCAAGCCGGAGATCACTTCCTGGACGTGCGCGTGCCGCTGCAAACGCTGGGCGTGGCGGATGCGGGGCGCACGAAAATCACGATCGGCGACGCGCAGTGGCCGAAGACCGCGCTTTTCAGCCTGGAAGCGCAGCTTTTCCGGTAGCACGGTGCGCCGCGATGGCGTTCCCTCCTAGTGCACTCACCTGCACGATCCCCATGGTAGTGTACGATTAACAACGACGCCCGAAACGGATAAGTTCGGGCGCTTGAGAAGCAGGAGAAATGACGATGAAATTGGCGAAAGCGGCGTCGCTTTTCACGCTGGTGTCGATGGCGGCCTGGGCCCAGGTCAATATAGGCGAACAGAAACCCGAGGCTACCCTGCCCTTCACCATGAGCACGGTGGCCACTTTTGAACTGCCCTGGCGGATAGCCTTCCTGCCCGATGGCCGCATGTTGGTCACTGAGAAGATCGGGCCCATTTGGCTGGTAACTCAGGATGGACAGAAATCCCAAGTGAACAATACGCCTGCCGTTTATTGGCAGGGCCAGAGCGGAATGTTTGGCGTCTTTCTCTCTCCGACTTACGCGACCGACCAGAAAATCTATCTCACCTATTCCGAACCCGGTGACTACGGCGGCGGATTGGTGCTGGCCCGTGCCAAGCTCAACACCGCCGGCAATGGAGGACCGGGTGCCACCGGCCCCGTCGCCGTACTCCAAAATCTAGAAGTGCTGTGGAGGCAGTTGCCCAAGGGGAAGGGCGGCCAGGAAGGCGCGCAGATCGCCTTCGCTCCCGACGGTAAGTCTCTATTCCTCACGGTCGGCGACCGCCAGCGCTTCACGCCCGCTCAGGATCCGAACCAGCCCGAGGGCAAGATCCTGCACCTGACGCTGGACGGCAAACCCGCGGCCGATAATCCCAACTACGGAAAAACCGGCGCTTCCACGATTCCGCTGATCGATCCGGCCCGCAACACCGAAGCCGCGAAGACCGCGCCGGTGGTGAGCACCTATACGTTCACCAGCCCGAACCTCACGCCGGCCGAAACCTGGGCCAGCGGAGTCCGGACTCCGTATGGCATGGCATTTTCGCCCACTGGGGAATTGTGGGAAGTGGAGCATGGTCCGCGCGGCGGCGATGAGCTGAATCTCATTGAGAAGAGCAAGAACTATGGCTGGCCGCTGGTTTCCTATGGCAACAACTATGACGGCGTGCCGATTCCCAAGCCCGACACGCGGCCCGATTTGGCGAAGCCGGTGCTCTATTGGGTCCCGGTGATCGCGCCGGGCAATCTGATGTTTTACACAGGCACCCAGACCTTCCCGCAATGGAAGGGAAACGGCTTCGTCAGCGGCCTGGGTACCAAATCGCTCAACCGCATCATCTTTGATGGCCATGGCGGCGCCAAGAGCGCCGAGCGCTGGGATGTGGGCAAGCGCATTCGCGATGTGGAAGAAGGCCCCGATGGCTCGCTGTGGATGTTGGAAGACGCCAATCCCGGCGCCTTGATCCATGTGACACCTCAAGCGACCAGTTCGCGTTAATCGAACGAGAAGCAAAAAGGCCGCGTAGGAGAAGACTCATGCATAAGACTATCGTTGCTGCAGCCGCAGCGCTGCTCACACTTGCCAGCGTGTGCCTGGCGCAACCGCCCGGCATCACTCGCGAAATGATCGAGCGGTCGTTGCCTCTCGAAGGCGCGCCGCTGGCCGAGCCTGGACCGTACAAGGTCGCGTCCGAAGGCGCCTTCGGATCGCCCGGGCATCTCGTTTTTCGCCCGGCGACGCTGGACGCGTTTCCAAAGAAGGACACGTTGCCCGTGATGGTGTGGGGCAACGGCGGATGTGCGATCGACAGCACGCGCTACTCGGGCTTTCTAAGCACGATCGCCTCGCACGGCTTCCTGGTGCTGGGCACGGTCCCTCAGGAAGGCGAAGCGCGACGACAGGCAAACGCCGATGACTTGCGTGGCGCGATCGACTGGGCGGCGAAAGAAAACGCACGAGCCGGCTCTCCGCTCGAAGGCAAGATCGCCTTAGACAAAGTCGCGGTCATGGGTCAGTCGTGCGGAGGGTTTCTGTCGATCGCGCTCGGCGCCGATCCGCGCGTCAAGACGATCGGCGTGTTCAATTCAGGCGTGCAGAAAGCGCCCTCGCCGTTTCCTACCTCGGACGATCTGCCCAAATTGCACGGGCCTGTGCTGCTCATCAATGGCAGCGACCCCGACTTCATGATGGCGACGTCGGCGGCGACATTCGACATGATCAACAACCTGCCGGCGTTCTACGGCGCCCGGCACAACGCCGGCCACACCGCGACNNAATTCGAACTGGGACGTGCGATCGAAAGGGATCAAGGATTGAAATCGCAAGTCGCTCTCGCGGTACTCGTCGGCTGCGCGGCAACTGTTGTCTTCGCCCAGAGTTCGTCGTCTTCGTCTCCTGCGTCTGGGTCTCCTTCGTCTGCGTTTCCCCGCGGTAGCAGCCTGCAGAGCTGGCAGAATCCCGGAATAAAGGACGTGCTTGCGAAGTGCAAGAATCCGCCGCCGCCGTTCTCGATTCCCGGCGCCGGCCAGTCGGCGAACGCGAACGCAACGCCGCCCGTTCCAGCACTTCCACCCACGGCCGCAATTCCCGGCGTTCTCGCCGCTGGGCAGTCGTGGAAGGTGGTCTGGTCGTGGGAGGGCAATAACGTTGACGGCCCCATTGCGGGCGAGAACGGCACGGTGTTGTTCGCGAACAACGACGCGAGCAACGTTATGCAACTCGACCCATCGACGGGCCTGGCAAAGATTGTCTACCGCGGCACGAACACCGGTGGCGCGGTCTCGCGCAGCAAGAACGGCGCGCTGTTTGTCGCGGAACGCGGGCTCGGCTCGGCCATCGAACAACTGGCGCCTCAGCGGAAGATGCTGGCGAACTCGTTCCATGGCGAGCCGCTCGAATGCGTCGGTGGCGTCATCAACGATTTGATGGCCGACGCGCGTGGTGGCGTGTACATTTCGGTTACCGGAGCCACGGGCAGCGGAGTGTTCTATGTAGATTCGAAGGGCGTGGTCTCGCGGTATGGGAAGGATGTTCCGCTCGCCAACGGGATCATCTTAAGTCCAGATGAAAAGACGCTCTATGTCACGAACGGTGCAGTGGTCTTCGCGTTCGACGTCAAGCCTGACGGCTCGCTGACCAATCAGCGCGAGTTCGGCAAACTGCAGGGCGGTGAGGACGGCGACGGTTCGGCGGTCGATCAGCAGGGCCGTGTCTATGTTGCGACGGGCAAGTCGGTGGATGTTTTCGCGCCAGACGGCAAGTTCGTTGGCAGCATCCCGGGGCCCCAGGGACTGCACGGCACATTCTTCGGCGGCCGCGACAAGAGGACGCTCTTCGGCATCGTATTTTACGGCGGATGGGGAACGCCGAGCGCGCGAAATCTTATCATCGCGATTCCGGCAATCGCGCAGGGTTATACCGGGCGAGCGAAGTAGTTCAGGCGATTCAAACACGCAATCCGTGGACGGGAGTTTTGTGCGCGCACATTCAAAGTCGCCGACGGAACAGATGTGAGTTCTGACGGTCTGGATGGTTGCCGCGACCGCCGGTTCCGGATCGCAAGTGGCACAGATCACCATAGCCGACGATACGTCAAAGTGGACCACCGATCCTCCTTAATTACAAGAATTACAAGGTGGTATGCTCCATCTCATGCGGATACGGACAATTCTAAGTCTGCTGATCGCTGGAGCATTCGTCGCCAGCGCGCAGGGACCGACGAAGATGGCTCCGCGTAAACTGAGACGAGAGAACAAACCGGAGTGCTCGCAGGATGCGGTCTGTTTTTCCGGACGAGTCGGAGAAGAACATGAGTTCCGGAAGGAACTTAACGCTGACCTAGATTTTCGTACTTCGCCTGCCCGGCGGTCTTGATGTCGTTTCCCGGCCCCCATCTGAGGACACTTGCAAGTTGTCGCTTTGGATAGCGAACCCGCCACTGATGGCTCACAATCAGACGGAAATTGAAGCGGGGTATGGGTGGACAGCAGAGGAGGATGTTGGCGATTCACCACGAGAATTCCTGATCGTCGAGAACTGCGAGCAATTTCAAACTTTGTATGATCTCGTCTATGATCGGAGTAAGGCTGACATCTACAAGTATGGTGACTATATAAGGACCTTGAAAGGGCACGGTCGACTGTGGATCACGGGTTCAAAACTGAGCCACTCCTCCGGAGACGAAAAAGGCGCAATTGGCTGGATGACCTTCAGTGTTGAGATAAGACTTTCAACTCCCAATTGACCGATTCCTGCCAGGGATTATTTTGATTAACTTGACACCGTAGCTGCGATTGGTCGTATAACGTTAGATTCTTATCGTAACGTTAGATTCTTATCGGAAGTGTTCCGGCGCCCAATCCTGGCGGAGCGCGCAAAAGGTGAAGCCGGGACACTTTCGATAAGGGCGTTTGAAGGAAGCCGCTGGCGCGGCGCGACGTGAAGGTCGTGCTATGGGTTTTCAATAGCGGATTGGGGACGGATCTTGCGGGTCGGTATGTTTGGGTAGACGGCGCGTCGGGGTCGGATTTGTCTTCGGAGAGCCATTTTAGTTCGCAAAGATGAGCGCTGTTGAGCCGGAGTGGCCCTCATCGGCATGTGCGGGCACACGAATCGCAGTTGAGCGAAGGAGCATACCAAGTTCGACCATGTTTCGGCGACTACGAACTGTCAATGAGGTAGACCTAGCTGCATTCCTCCGACAGAATCTGTAGTGCCGTGAGTGGTTCGAGGATCTGCATCGATCCTTGACAACGAGGGCATTGCCAGATTGCGTGTTCCGTGGAGGAAGCTAGCGGCGCGGCGGGTGTCTCACGTGCCGGGAGCGATTTGCACAGCAAGGTCTGGCACAACGAGAGCAATTGACCACGCCGCCGATTGGCCAGGAATCCGAAGTAGCGGATGCGCGGGAATCCTTTCGGCAAGACGGGTTGGAGAAAGCGGCGAAGAAACTCTTCGTGAGTCAGGCTCATTACGCGGCGCTTGTTGCGATGGGCGTAGTCCTTCCAACGGAATGCTACGTGCGTGTCGGTCACGTCGACGATTCGGCGATTGGAGACGCTACTCGATGGGTATAGCGAGCCAGATACTGCAGCACATGTTTCGGCCCGCCAAAGGGCGGTTTGGAGTAGACCACCCAGTCCTGGCGAAACAGCGTGCGCAGAAACTGAGCGAGCGCCTTTTCGTTCGATAGCGGACGGCACGTGCCATGAAAAGTTAGCTTCTTCCTGCGGAAAGCTCGCTTCAAACCGGCGACGAACTTGCCTCCGAATACGCGACTGAGCACCTTGACCGGCAGGAAGAAGTGGGATCGCGACGAAATCCACCGAGCGTGATCTGCGGACAATCCGCCGCCAGGCACGACGCAGTGGATGTGCGGGTGGGGCTGCAACGTCTGGCCCCACGTATGAAGGATGCTGAGGCAACCGATTTCTGCGCCGAGACGTTTGGGATCGGCCGCCACCTCGAGTAAGGTCGCCGAGCTGGCTTCGAACAGGAGTTTAAAAAGAACTTTCTTGTTCTGCCAGATCAGCGGTACCAGTGCATGGGGAACGCTGAAGACCAGATGAAAATAACTCACCGGGAGCAGTTCCTGCTCCCGGTCGTGGAGCCATTTCTCGCGAGTGTTGGTCTGGCACTTCGGACAGTGCCGGTTGCGGCAGGAGTTGTAGGAGATGGCCTGATAACCGCATCGAGCGCATTGATCGCGATGTCCACCCAGCGCCGCTGTGCGGCAGCCGGCAATAGCGTTGAGTACTTTGAGCTGCGCCCAAGTCAACGATGCGCGATAGCGTTCGATGAATCTGGTTCCTGCCTTGTGCATGACGTCGGCCACCTCCCAGGGTGGCCGTTTCACGCCTGATAGTTCTCCGGCCGCTTTCGAGACGGGTTGTGACTACCAATGGTGATCTGGTCCAGCGGATTTACCGCGGCGCGCAAATGGCGATTCGACAGGTGAAGATACAAGGTGGTGTGCTTCAGGTCCGCATGGCCCATCAGAAGCTGAATGGTTCGTAGGTCCGTTCCTGCCTCCAGCAAGTGCGTGGCGAAGCTGTGGCGTAGCGTATGCGGTCCGATGCGCTTCTTAATTCCTGCTCGCGCCGCTGCCTCCTTGCAGGCGTACCAAACGGTCCTATGGGAGATGGGTTGCTCCAGGCCGCGGGTGACGGCGAGCATGGCGGCACAGCTTCCGGGCGTGACGAAGATGACGGTGGGCATGGCGATGCGCGACGGGCTGACGATGGAGGCGTGGCTGGATACACCGAGCGCGCTAGCGGCGAAGAATCTTGCGGCACGTCTGCAAAAGAATCCACAAGGGGCTCCGCTTTTCGGCCAAATGAGCAGCGCAACGTCTACCGTTGAACAGCGCGACAACGCGGTACGGATCTACGCGCGCGTGAGCGGCAGTCAGCTCACGGGATCGGCTGCACCGCAGGGAGCGCCGGTTCGACCGCCTGCACTTGAGGTTGTGACGCGCAATAAGATTACCGAGGTCCAGGCGGGAATGGATCGCGCGGCGGTTGAGGCGCTGGTGGGTAAACCGCATTCGGTGATGGCGATTCAGGGGGCGGACGAGCCAATCGAGACGCTGATCTACAATCTCGACGACAAGGGCACAGCGCGGGTTCGGGTGGTCAACGGCAAGGTCGCCTCGGTGCAGTTTTTCGACTGACGGCGGCGGGAGAGCAACTGGTTGCACCGAAGGTAATATCAGACCAGTCGCAGGCGCACCGTTCGAGACAACTCAAGGAACAGCTCATTCTTCTTCTGCAACGGGACCGCGAAGGCCCAACTGTAACCGTCAGGGTCGACGTAGCTCACATAAAGGGTGTCGACCGGTACTTTGTCAAGCCCGAGACAGTCGGGAGTACGAGACAAGCCGAACACCTTGGGCCTAAAGCTAAGATTAGGGCCCGCTGCCTTGGACACAAAAACGGTGGCCACCGCTAGCTTGCCACTCCTGCCGCTTTCGAAAGTAACGGTGGATGTGCTGGTGAAGGCGAGCCCGGCGCCGTTCGTCAGCGGTCCGTTCGGATTGGCCCCCGCTTCGCAGAGTTCCCGGGATGGACCGAAGTATTGGGCCGCGGCGGTGGGCATGGCGGTGAGGTAGCGGCGGACATCGTCAGGGGGACCGGCGTATTGATCGACGACGATTTTCGAGATCACATCCGGCGCGACGAACTCCGCCAGAGAGCCCGCTGATTTGCCCCGATAATCCGGCTCGGATTGTCGCGAAATTGGGGACGGAGCCAATCTTGGGGATGCGCCGCGGAAGGCGGCACGACGACCTCCAGATCCGGCGTTGGTTGCGCGAGGCAGGTGATGCTCAGCGCCAGACCAAAAAGAACTGTCCGCATTCAATGCCCCGTCATTTCTGGAAATAGCTTGGCAGGCCGGGCTTGGTGTCTCTGAGGATTTCGACGATGGCCTGACGATCGGCCAGGGAAAGACGGGCATAGCGGCTTCCCTTCTCCGCACCCGATAACACTTGCCACATGCGCTGGTAGATCGCGCTGCGAGCTTGCTCCGGCAGGCTGTCGAACGCCTTACTGTAAAGCATGTAGCTGCATGGATAGCGCAGCAGGCGTGTGCGCAGATCGAGCTGCCGGAGTGAGCGGCCGCGGCTGTCGAAGGGGCCCTGGGTGACGAACTTTTGGGCGAAACCGGACGTGCCGTGCACTGGACCGCGGAGCGGAGCTTCATCGATGAAGAGCAGATAGTCCACGAGCTCGTTTGCGGACTCACGAAGCAGCTGGTTGAGCGCTCGCGGGGTTGCCTTGTCATATAAAGCGCAGCGAACTTCCCATCCGACGCGCGTGATCAGGTTCATCATGTACGTCTGATGATCGAAAACCAGAAGTGCCGCGAGGTCGCTGTGCGCGGAAAGATAGTGGTTGGCGTCGAACTTGCCTTGGAGCGACGCCACGTGCAGAGTTTGGCGGGTGATCATCGACTCCGGATGATCGGCATCGGCGAGCATGGCATTGCCCATGTGGCGGCCATGCGCCATCGCGCCGGTGACATACCAGCCGCCCCAGCGCTCTTCGAGTGGACTGCGATGGTCGGTGATGAAACCGCCGAGAATGAGTTTTGGGCCGCCGTCGGGCATGGTGTAGAAGCTGCGCACAATCATGCCGGGCACGCCGAGGCTGATATCGGAGCGGTGGCAAGCGAGGCAATCGTCACGATGGATGAAGACTGGGCGCGCGCCGAATTGCTGATCCACGGTGTAGAACATCAAGCCCTGCTCGGGATCTTGCGCGGCCAATTCGATGAAGCCGCCGTGGACCCAAGCGACCGCCACCCCGTCGTTGAAAAAGATGGTGCGCGGGTTGCTGGGTTCAATGCGCGCGGCTTGCAGGCTGGTTTTCGAAAAGACGGCCATTTGCGATTCGATGGGGACGTTCAGGGCCTGAAGCAATGCCCGCAGGTAGCCTGTTTCGCCGTCGAACTTCAGCTGGATTTTGCCATCTTCGACTTTGCGCTTCAAATCGGCCACGACGTCGCGGGGCGGATGCTTGGAGGAGTTGAAGTAGTCGATGGCGGGGTGATCGAGCGCGGGCGAGAGTTTGTCATTCAGTTCCGCAGGGCTTAGCGAGACGCCGATGGCAAGCACGGCAATGAGAATGATGCTGCGCCGAATGGAAATAACCCTTTTAGCTTAACGCTTCAAGGTCGGTGCGAAGGTACTCTCGTATCTGGTCGCGCACTCTGCGGAAGAGCGCCAGAAGGTCCTGGTCGGAGCCCTGAAACGCGGCGGGGTCTTCAAAAGCGTGATGAATTGTCGCGGTGTTGCCCGGAAAAATGGGACAGCTTTCCTTGGCATTGTCGCAAACGGTAAGAACGTAGTCGAATGATTGTCCGGCGAACTCGTCGACACTCTTGGATCGATGGCTGGAAATGTCGATTCCAAGCTCTCGCATCACGGCGATCGCTTCCTCCCGAACGTGGCTGGGTTTGGTTCCAGCGCTGAATACATCGAAGCGCTGGCCGGCGTCGTGTCGCAAGAGTCCTTCGGCCATTTGACTACGGGCCGAGTTGCCGGTGCAAAGAATCAGAATTCGTTTCTTAGCGGTCATGGGCAGGCAGCAGCCAACCGAATAGCCACGTCGCCGCCATGGCCCCGGCCAGTTGTCCGAAGATGAACCCCGGAACATTGCCCGGACGAATGCCCGCGAAGGTGTCCGATGCAGCTCGGGCCAGCGTCACGGCAGGATTGGCAAACGAGGTGGAGGACGTGAACCAGTGGCCGGCGGTGATATAAGCGCCGACTGCGAACGAGACTGCCGACGATCGGTGCCGCACGCAACCCCAGATCACCGAGAGGAGCCCGAACGTGGCAACAAATTCGGCGAAGATCTGCGAGTTGCCCGCTCTGACGTGGCGCGAGGCAAGAAACAGAGGTTCGTTGAACATGAGATGAGCGGCCGCGACGCCCGCGAATGCGCCGCCGATTTGAGCGGTAATGTAGACCGGCACTTCGCGCCAGGGTAAGCCATGCTGCGAAGCTTCCGCCAGCGTGACGGCGGGGTTGAAATGGGTCCTGAAATAGGGCCAAAGGCGAGAATCAGCGCGACGAGTGCGGCACCCATGGCAATCGTATTCGCCAGGAGCGCGATCGCCACGTTTCCAGCGGCCAAGCGCTCTCGCATGATGCCGGACCCGATTACCGCGGCCAACAAGAATGCCGTACCGAGAGCCTCAGCTACAGCACGCCGGGCCACAACATTCCTTAGGAGCTGGTTTTACCGCGCGAATAAAGGCGCTCATAAATTTGTTTTGCACTTGCGGCGCAATCGCGGCCACGTCGATGCCTTCGCCGGTCAGGAATTGCCGCGCGTCATCGATGCTGTAGACACGAGTGGGCTCGATCTCGATCTCGTCAAATCCGGCTTTGGCAAGCTTGGCGACGTAGTCGTGATCCTGGAGCGCGCCGGCGATGCAACCAACCCACATTTCCATGCTGCGGCGCACCTGTTCGGGGACTTCACCCCGCACCACGACGTCGGAGACGGCAAAGCGTCCACCGGGTTTCAAGACGCGAAACGCTTCGCCGAGCACTCGATCTTTGTCGGCCGAGAGA
>PKZC01000436.1 GCA_003132905.1 Bryobacterales bacterium
TCGACCACCAGCGTGTTGCCTTCCCAATGGCCGCGCGCATCGCCCATGTAGGACTTGATGTTCGAGCTAATATGCGGACGCCCATCGAGCGGAATCACGCGAGCATCGTGCGCCAGTTCATTCACCAGCACTACCCATCCCGGCCCCTGCGCGATCTGATAATTGGCGCTGTAATTGGCGGGCGTCATGGGAGGACCGGCGTTAGTCGCTAGCAACCAACGCTCCTGCAAGCTGCGATTCTCGGGACCGTCAAACTCGTGCCCGCGTGCCGCAGCCGCGCGATCCGCTTGCCTTTTTTGCGCTTCCGGAGTCAGCGGCGGAATTTTCCCATCCGGCGGATCGATGATCATCGATGTCCGCTTGCCTGTCTTCAAAACCGAATTGAAAACCGCATTGTACGCGCCACTGACGTCTTGGGATTTATCCGCCGAGCGGGAATTGCGCCCGGGATTCAACCCTTTCTTCTCATCTGACGCGGCCACTTCCTCGTCGGTCAAGAATTCCTTGCCCGCATTCGCCGCGGAGCGCTCGAGCGGCACCTCCGTCGCCACGAACCAGGTACCCTGTAGATCCGGGTCGCCCCACGGTGTACGAGGCGGGGTTCCCGCGTTCGCCACTCCTGTTGCTTTAGCACCCGCCGGTTTGGCGGTAGACGCCGGAGTCTGACCGCTGATTGAAACCGCTGCCAAGGACACCAGTCCGAGAATGCCCGCTAGTGTACCCAGTGGTATTAGGTATCGGTCGCTCATCGCCACCTCCAGTCGCCGCCAGGCTACTTCACTGTATCCACACCAGGCCGCTGCACTTCGTAGGGCGCCCCTGTGTTACCCGAAGATCCGAGGAACAGCTTCTGTCCATTCGGCAGCGTGAGGTCGCGGCCGTTTGCCCGGTGCGACCCGTCCTTCGACTGATAGCCGTCGACTACAATCTTCTGCCCCGGCTTCAGCGTGTCCCTGGTGACGCCGCGCCTCAGCAAGATGTTCGGACTCCCGGCTTCGATCGCCCAGTTCTCCACCGTGCCGTCGGGCATCTTCACGTCCACATGAATCCAGCTGTGGGGATTGATAAATTCGACCTTCGTAACGGTTGCGTCCGTGAAATGGACCGGCTTGTTCGCGTCGAATTCTGCTGCAAACGCGTGATGTGCCGACAGCGGAGGCGCGGACAACAGTAAGGTCATGACGACAACAGCTCCAACAGTTAACTTGGCTCGCATAGGACTGAACTCCCGATTCTTCATTTCAAAACTTCCTTTCATTTCGCTGGTGGCGGGTTCCCCGACACGTAGCGCTCGTAGACAGCCTCGCCGGGCGGGATCTTGCGCGTGATGTCGACATTCATAGTGTTGCCCTCCCAGTGCTTGACGAGCTGCTGTTTCCGGAGGTGCCCGTACAAGGTCTCTTCCACCATCTCGACACACCGAAAATCCGCTAACTCGGCATTCGGCTCCAGACGGCGATAAATGGGCATACTGATCTTCCAGGCACGCGTGAATACCTGTGGGTCTTCAATGGTGGCTTCGTAGTGGATGACGTCCTTGCCAGCCGGAGTATACCGTTCCGTGACATGCAAGGCATCGCTATGAAAGTTCCCGGACCGGTCGAACCATGTCGCATCGGTGAAATTCGAAGCGCTGACCACCAGTGTGTCGCCCTCCCAGTGGCCCACCGAATATCCCATATACGCCACGTTAGGATACGGCTCCATTTTGTTGAGATGGATAGTGCGTTCGGCATTCGCGAATTCGAACACCATCATAATCTTGGTGCCACCCTGGATGATTTGAAATGGACGTGGCATGTACATGGCGCGCGGCACACCAGGCTGGAAGCACTTGATCTCCGGGTCACGGTCCATCCAATGTTCCAGGTTTTCCTTCTTTCTCGCGGCCGCCCACGGCTTGTAAGGAATCTCTTCGCCCTCCACTATGCCGAGCCCTCCCGGAACCCAGCCGATGGCGCCAAGTCCAAGCACAGGCGCTGCGAGAACGACGGATCCTGGGAGCAGACCGGGCTGGGCAACCATCGGACGCGCCTGGTGAGTTTGAAGGTCCCAGTTCGCGGTGTTGTTGGCTTCCCAAATCCCGTTGAAGTCAGGTTTGCCGGCGACGCGGCCCGGAGAGTCCGAAACGGCGGCGGAGACTAGCGGCGCGTTTGGCGTGAAGAGCCAGAAAAGACCCGCTGTCACAGCGGCGGCCGACAAAGCAATGGCACAGCTCTTGCCAAAATATCGCATAGGACTTTATGTCGTTCCCCAGACAGTATATACCTGGTTCACGATGGCCAGGATGGCGAATGTAGTTAATCGGAACTGTACCAGCGAGTGCGAACCTCTACTTTGAGAAAGACATAGCGGGAAGCCGCCTAACGGAGGGTGCCGAGACCATATCAATTCATGTTCGCTCCAGGCTCTTCTCCGGTATCACCAAATCGGTGCACATGAGCCGCAACACCTGAGCCGCGTCGAGCGGCAGCCCGACAATCCTGGCATCGCGGCCCGCACCAAGGACCTCCGTGAGCAGGTCCTTCTTGAGGGCAATCCATCCGTCTGGCGTTTGGTAACTGACAAGGAAATGCCCTTCCTGCCGCCATGCCAGCAGTTGCTCCCGGTCATAAGGCTCAGCCTTGTGCGCCGCCACAATCTGCCTGTCCGAAGAGCCGAGGTACCGGGCCGGCAGTTCCGGAGTCGCCGACGCCTTCGAATCAGTCTCAGGGTCGTCCCCGGACACGATATACAGGCGCCCGGTTCTTGAACCGTCGCATGCCTCGGCATTTGAATCGCGCCGCCTGAACTCGCTCTCGATGCGGTCGTAAACGTCTTCAGCGAACTGTTGCGGGTAGTCGTACAACCTTTGTACTTCGCGGTCGATGTGTGGTAATTTCCGCCAGCCGTTCACCCAGGCGAGCTTTGCCGCGCTGGTGTCCCCATCGTTAAAGACATCTTCCAGGCTGAATCGCGTTTCTGCATCGGGCTGCAAGGCTTTGAGCGCCATGTGCTCGATGAGATGGGATGGCAACCCGAATATAAATCCGTATGGAGAACAGCCGCCGTCAACCGGTCTGAAACGCGGGAAATCGTCACGCAACGACTTGATCAATCGGTCAATCAGTGCACCGTACTCTTTTAGCAGCTGCACATGTCGCAGTCCCAGGGGCGAATAAGTGACATGGCCCTCGCGAGCTTCCTCTTTTGCCTCCGGGGCGATGAAAACGTGCTCGATCATGCTGTAAGCGCTCAACAGGTCGACGCGATTCAGAAACAACTCGGGATCGGCAGCTATGCCCTGACAGATGGCGCCTGCCATGTCGAGCCGCATTCGCTCATCGCCGCTCTGCAATGCGCAGTCATAGGCCTTGAGCAGCGCCACGAGACCTTGAACCAGCAATGCGAAATCGAGCGCATTGGAGGTGCGCGTGCGAAGAACGACGCTATGCTCGTTGACAGACACGCCATCCTTCGTGCAGTAGTAGCGAATCTGCGAGGTCAGATGCCCGCCAGGCATTCGAACATGGGCTTTCTGGATTTCGAGCCCGTCCGCTTCCTGAAGCCTCTCTGTGACCTGCCGGGCGACCTCGAAATAGGGCGCCAACTCATCGGTAATGAGGCTCTGCGCCAACGGAATCAACCAGCGCGCATCGCGCACGATCACGGGCTGATCGGCTGGTGAGCTTCTCCAGAGCTCATCGAGCACGCCTTGAATTTCCGCGAGCCGCCCGCCGGCCTTCTCCTTCGCAAAGCCGCTCGGGCCCTCATCCCAGATCCGCATGCTCAGAAACTGGAGACACCGGAGTACATACAAGTTGAACAGCGTGTGCGCGTAATGCATGCGACCGTTGCGACCCGGCCACCGCGTCTGCTGCCAGCAATAAAAGCCGCGAATCATCATGTCCGCCGGATGGATCAGGTCGTTATGCAGATCCTGAACCTGACGAGGTCTGAATCCCCCGGCCCAATGCGCTTCTTCCAGTTGGCCTCTGAGATGTTTTTGGCTTGCGGTGACCGCAGTGCGTGCAAAGAAGCAATCCTCGAAATGGCGGGACAAAAGAGATTGGTCCTGCAGGTACCCGATCGGCTTTCGCTGGGCGTTCAGAACGGCCTCTATGCTCTCGACGATATCTTCGCGATGCGTCAGAAACAGTCGCAGCAGCTCGACGTTTGCCTGAAACGGCACCTGACCAAACGGCTTCCCCGTCACGATGCGCCCCACGATGAATCTGCACCCATTCGAGAGAGAGTATAACGAGGGATTGAGCAAGATGGGGCGTGGGGAAGGCCAGGTGTACTGGTTTTGTATCGGCTCCAATAACCCCTACAAGGCGCTCGGTGTTCCGCCCAACCATGTCGGGCCACACTTAACTGAATTGGCGATCGAAAGACCACTAGGGGGTTCACACCTGGCCAAGAACGGCGTTCGAGGAGTGTGCCCGGCGCCACCACCAGCGCGGCCCACTTCCTCGAAGCGGACTTCCGGCCCGCGATACCCAAATCCGACCTTTCTCCGAGTGGCGCGTTATCCGCCCGAAGGAAATTGGATCCAACTTCCCAGAATCGGACCATAGGGACGGGACCTCATCGCAGCGCGACAAGGAGATGCGAATGATAGCGTCCTTTATCATTCACTACTTGGATTGGCAAGCGGCGAGAGGTTTTGGGGGCACTTGCCCGAAATGGCGACTACGTCAACTTGGATTCCCAATCGTCGATCACACGCCAGTGACACCAGTTTGGGTTCGAGTGCTTCGTCAGCCCTGGCGTGAACACGCCTGGTACACCGTCTCCAAACTAACCGGGCCATCGGCGAGACCTCGCTCCTAAGAAGCTTCTGCAAAGATCGCCGGGCCGGCTGGCAGAAATCTCGAAAGCGACGCTGCGAAGGCTTCTCGGCAGGGAGCTTCATCATGTTTCTCCCACTGGGCCACCAACGGCACAGCTCGGCAATGCCGACTCGAACCCGTACGCACGTGAGCCGTTTGCAGTAACCAATCGAGTTGTGGGCGCAGAGAGGAATCCGCTTGCCTCCGGGCAGCAGGAACTTCTTGCAGCA
The DNA here is from genome assembly GCA_003132905.1 of Bryobacterales bacterium. The sequence continues at coordinate 5,045 of PKZC01000436.1, forward strand.
TTTCGTCAGCTTCTCAAGTATCGCTCGGATTCCGTTGCTGCGACGTATTTGGTAGTGCGCTAAATCTGATTTAGCGCACTACCACGTGTTTAGGTCAGTTGATTGCGACGAAGACGCCCTGCTGAACGCCCAATAAGCGCTCCTACGGCAGTCGAAATCACCAACACGCCGCCATGCCATACCAACAAGTGCGCGATTTCCTGCATATTGCAAGTGAACTGAAGCACGGTTACCGAGAGCAGTCCAGCGATCGCGCCTAAAGTAGCGCCTAGCGTTGTGAGATTGAGAAATGCGCCACGTCGGACCAATAGCCAAAACAAGATGGCAGCAGGAACCGCCAGTGCAAGCCCAGTCCGCAAACAACGCCAGCCCCGCTCGATAAAGGCTTCCGGCGTTTGCCATGGAAACAGGACTATAGTGCCGACCAGCAGACCAGCACCCAGAATCCCGACAGCGGCCCAGGCAGGAATCCTCTGCATGCTGCCGGGAGTCATCTGCCACGCCAGCGAACGGGATAGCAAAACAACACCGAGCGCGAGAACGGCACTGATACCGGCCAACTGGCCCGGACTCATCGCCTCGATGCCGAGAATGTTCATCATGCTGGTGACCGCTGCGGCCAAGAGCACGAAAACGATCAGCAATTGGGCGGCTCGCACTGAAGTGGATCGCAGTCGCGACACCGGCTTGAGNNAGTGATCTCTTTGCGTTTTCTGAGATTCGTCGCTGCAGTTCCGGCGAAACGGCACAGTCGGGGGCCGTCTGAGTCAGATACCGATAGAGCTTCGTGCATCGCTCACACTCATCCAAGTGCTGACGCGCTAATGGCGCTAACGGTTGGCCGGGGCTGCCAAACTGCCGATCCAACTCGGCGTCCACTGATTTGCAGTCTATCTTGAGTGCCGGAGTCATCTTCTTCTAACGTCCTTCCTTCTCCAGGATCTGTCGGAGCTTCGCGTAGGCCCGATGCGCCTTCTGTTTAATGGATCCGACAGTTGAAGAGGTCGCGCGGGCCACTTCTTCCAAGCTCAGGTCAGAGAATTTCAGCATAAGAATTACTTCCCGTTGACTATCCGGTAGCTGTTCCAAGAGCCGCGTGAACTCCTCTTCGGTGGTTGATGATAACTGTGCGCCTTCGACCGCAACTTCCGGCAGCCTGGCGACCAGCATTTCTTTCGATTCCCGTCTCCGCCGCTTACGGTAGCCATCGAGCCGTGTGTGGAGCGCGATCGCGAACACCCAGGGCAGCAATGGTTCGGTGGGCTGGTAAGTGTGACGGGACTTATGTATTCGAATCCAGCACTCCTGAAGCAAATCTTCGGCATCCTCCCCGGAGCCGTTCGCGCTAACGAAGTACCGCAACAGACTGGGGGAAATACGGCGGACCAGCTCATCTACTGCCTCTGGATCGCCCTGCTGGTATCCAGTCATCAATGCGGGCAGATCGCTCTCGCCGGTACGATCGAATTGTCGCGTCGTTGTGCCCACGATTCCGGCGTTCATTGACTCAAACATTCGCGGCGTCTCGATTAGATCCTCGCTAGCCGACTTGACTCATCATAAGTCATTCAATAATCAATACTTCAGTAATCGGGATCACCTACAATCTACTTCGAACGATTCCCGGCCCAGGTTACTGTGGAACTTGCCGTAACCGGGACCCGCTTGCGAAGCGAAGGATAGATGTAGAAGGAGTTCCCGGTGATTCTGAGGGTTCCCCCGGCCTTTTCCATACTTGCGACCATCGGACTTCTCATTGCTTGCGGGTCCTGTTCGAACCCTATCCAATCGGCGGTCGCAGCCAAGCGACGCAAAGCCGCCGCCAATTTTGCACTTACCGACATTCGAGGGGCCAAGCTTTCACTGGCAGACTACAAAGGTGAGGTGGTCCTACTGAATTTTTGGGCCACTTGGTGCGGTCCCTGCAAAGTCGAAATCCCGTGGTTCGTCGAATTTCAGAGCAAATATAAAGATCGTGGGTTTACCGTACTCGGGGTCTCCATGGACGATGACGGGTGGAAGTCCGTGGCCCCCTTCGTCGCCCAACACAAGATCAACTACCCGGTGGTAATTGGAAACGACGAAGTGTCTCATCTCTACAGCACCGTCGATTCGCTCCCGACGACTTTCATCATCGATCGGGAGGGCAAGATTGCTTCGACCCACGTTGGACTGGTGAGCAAGAATTCCTATGAGAGGGAGATCACAGGCCTTCTCGGCGACGAGTAGGGCCCAACCTGAATACGGGTCAACCAGGAGTTGTGTGCACAATCGCGGCTATACTGCAATTCAAGAAAGAATCATGACCGCCTGGCAACAATGGCTGCAACACCCCGAGAGGTCGCGCGTGCGCAATGCCTTCTTCCAGATTCACCTGTGGGTGGGAGCGGGAGCCGCTGCGTATATTCTCTTAGTGAGCCTTTCCGGGAGCGTGATTGTCTACCGCAACGAGCTGTCGAGGAAGTTCTCCATCGAGTGGCTCGTCAACCTTCACGAGAATCTATTGGCCGGACCAACCGGTCGTCTCGTAAACGGCGTTGGCGCAATTTGTGTGACGTCGCTTTGTTTGACGGGAGCCATTATATGGTGGCCGGGACTGAAGAATTGGCGTCGGAGCCTGACCGTGAGCTGGAGAGCGCACTTTGCGCGGATCAACTGGGACCTTCACAGCGCGCTCGGATTTTGGTGTTTTTTCTTTATTCTGCTGTGGGGAATCTCTGGGATCTATTTTTCTTTCCCACACCTTTTTGATCCCCTGTTCATCCTCGATCCCGCTGACCATTTTACCGACCAAGGTCTGTTTTGGCTCTCCCAGTTGCATTTTGGCCGGTTCGGATGGTTTACGGAGGCCGTTTGGAGTCTCCTGGGACTTGTCCCTGCCGTTCTAGCGTTCAGCGGTGTTTTCATTTGCTGCCGCCGAATGATCTACAAAAAGCCCTCCAACCCGAATACGCAATCGGAGTAGATCCGTTTCCATACTTGAGGAAAGGTCATTGGTTAGCGGAATCCTGATTCCGCCGCGGTACAACCAGACGCCGGCTTCGCGGTGACCATCCTGTTCATTTCCGGATGGCCCTTACGCAAACTATTCCGGATCTTTCTTACAAGACGCGTTATCTGGGCGTCATTGTCCTGGCTCGGTGGAAGCAACTGTTCGGGATGACGGCGGACTCTTGCGGCCGTAACAAACTGTTCGCACGCCAAAGACCCTTTCCCCATGTCACGAAGAGCACAACCAAGAAAGTAGTGGGCTATCCAGCGGCTCGACGCATCCTTAATGAAGGCGGTGAGTATCTCGGATGCCTCGTTCAAATCTCCTCGTGCGTAAAGAAGCACACCTTCAAGCTCATGGGCAGGCAAGTAATGCTGGTTCAAGGCGAGACTAACACGAATCTCGCTGTCAGCCGCATCCAGATCGCCCTGTCTTAAGTAGGCTGCGGCCATGGCGGCATGAGCTTGGTAAAAATCTGGTGCGATCCGGCTCGCCTCCATCGCAAAGCTCAAAGCCTGGTGATGGTATCCCTTTCGATCTTCGTGCACCGCCCGTTTATATAGCTGCCGAGCCACTTTCGGCGTGTCAATTCGCTGTTGAAGTTCCTTCATAGAGATAACATCATCGCTCTCGTTAGCTTCCGTGATCGACATGTCCAATCCGCTGGTGAGCACTGCGAAATGAGCCACCTCTGACATCTGGCTATAAGACCGAGAACCCGAGTATCCTAACAGGGGATTTGAGACCCCCAAAAGTAACACTGCGACGATGAGCTCAGTGCTTTTGAGCGGCACAGTATTAGTAATATGCTCCCGAGCGTCCTGGATAATCCGAGAACCGATCGTATAAGTTACTCCCTCGCTCGTATCACGAGCACTGGGCACGGCGCGTGACGCATAACTGCCTCGGCGACGCTTCCCAACAACGCACGCTGGATTCCATGGCGTCCGTGGCTCCCGATCACAATCATGTCCGCTGGCCATTCCTTCGCTGTCCTGACGATTTCGGAAGCCGGCTTGCCGACCTGGATGAACTCCAGCGGTGAGCTCGTTTGCGGCAGGAGAGGGCGGAACCCGGCGATCAATCTTCTGCCCTCGCGTTCGGCCTCCGCAATTAAATCGCTAGGCAGGACGCCTGGGGCCTGCGATAAACCAGGTTCGATCGCGTGCACGAACGCGATTTCGGCTCTGAGCGAGGAAGCAAGTTCAATGCCCAGCTCGGCCGCATGGACTGCGAGAGGCGTGGAATCGGCGGCAATCAGGATTCTTCGGAAGCTCACAAGGATCTCCTAATCGGAAAGTTTATCCGAAGCGGTTGGATTGTCTTCCAGCTCATGCGGGGTGATGGAGCAGCATGCGCCACCCGGCTTGGTGCATACCTTGGGGCGGGGCCGAACTAATAACCAGATCAAACCCGTGACAACTAAGGCAAGAACGATCAAAACCACCCAGGGCGGCCACCTCAGTTGCGGCGCAAGCGAGGCGCGATAAAAGCTGATCACGCCGACCAGCGCAAGAAAGGTTGACAGCACCAACCGCAGCGTAGCTTGGGGCATCCGGCCAGCCACCAAGGACGCGATTTGACCACCGATCATGACCGCAGGCACCGTCGCCGCGAGAATGTTCCAGGGAATCGTGGCGCCCGTGGTCGCATCGACCGTTAGATGCGTTATTGCAGCAGAAATCGAAGCGGCGGCGATGATCATGTGGGCGTTTCCCGCCGCCAGACGCACTGGAATTCCCCGGAGCACCTGTTCTACGGTGCTCATTTCCCCAGCTGAGAATCCAACCAGCCCCTGAAACACGCCGCCAACCGCGGCCGTTCCCGCGCGCCAAGCGTCATTCTGCCTTCGATAACGATAGGACCGTCCTTGGCCATCAGTGTGTTCGGTGGTCTCACCGTTCTTGCCGGCGTGGCTCTGGCCAGTCTCACCGGTCTCGCGAATCAATAGAAACGCAAAAAGGACCAAGCCAACGCCAACGATCACTAGCAACCAATGCGAAGGCAGGAAGTGTGCCGAGACGCTTCCGAGCACGGCCGTCGGAACTGCGAACATAAGCGCAAATACAGAGATCCTGAAGTCGATCAGTCCGGCCCGCCAAAAGGCAGAGGTAGAGCTAGTGAAGCCGAAGATCTCCGTCAACAGCCCCACCTCAACGGCTTGCACCGGTTCAAGCCGGTGGCCGAGAAGAGGAAAAACAATAGTGAAGAAGGGGACAAAAATCACGGCCCCCGATACTCCGATCGTTCAAACCGTGATACAGATTGCCAGCGCAACCGGGAACATCCACCAGAATTGAAGCCAGTATCCTAAATGCATGAAGCAGGTCTCCTTTATGAGAGGTGCGTTGGCCCTCATCGCAATGGCCAGAGGTCACCTTGCCCTGTACTTCGCTCCACGGAAGTCGTAAGTTACGGATACGGAGGAGTTTTTTACACAAGACCGGCATTTACTCCGCTCCCCGTAACTTTTGGCAAGGTATCAGCGAAGTCTTTTGAAGGAGAGCAACATCGGCTCGCACACAGCGCGTGTCTACGTTAGCATACTAGGTTCGAAACACTCATGTGTTTACGCATTCTCATTCTTCTGCACCTAAGCACTCTTCCCTTCTACGGACAGCAAGTCCCGCCGTCGCCGGACAAGGCGTGGCCCGTTCAGCCCGATCCGCGATTTCAGGCGGAATTAGCACGGACCCGAGCGCCAGGCGCGGCTCTCGATCCGAACAAGGCGTACACACTGGCGGAACTGGTTGATGTCGCCGAACGAACCAATCCGGACACGCGCGTGGTCTGGGAGCGCGCCAAGGCCAGGGCCGCGGCTGTCGGTGTCGCCAACAGCGCCTTGTTCCCTACCATCGCGGCGATGGCATCCGCCTCGATCAATCAATACTCATTGTTCTACGGCAAGTTCTATCATGAAGACACCACGCTCTTTCCCGCTACACTGAACCTTTCCTACACCGTTCTGGATTTCGGCGCTCGCAGCGCGCGAATCGACGCCGCCAAAGCCAACTTGCTCGCGGCCGATTTCACGTTCAACGACGCGCACCGGAGGATCATCTTCAATGTCGCCCAAGGTTACTATCAGCTCTTGGACGCCTTGGGCCAAGAGGATGCCGCACAAGCGACCCTCAAAGACGCGCAAACCGTACAGGAGGCAATTGAGGCCAAACTCGCTAATGGTCTAGCGACCTTGCCGGACGTGCTGGAGGCCCGGGCCGCCACTGCACAGGCGCGCTATGAGCTCGCGTCGATTCGGGGCTTGGAGGAAAGTGCGCGTGGCGCCTTGGCGACGGCCATGGGAGTGTCACCCGCAGTCGTGTTTCGGGTACAAGACGTTTCAAAGATGCCGACAGCCGAATCCATCGAGGAGCCGGTTCAGACCGTGATGGAGCGCGCGCTGGAGCAGAGGCCGGATCTGCTGGCGCAGGTGGCGCAATTGCGTGCGACGGACGCTGAGGGTCAACGGGCGCGTTCGGCGAATGATCCGACGTTGAGCTTTTCGGGATATTGGGGTCACACCAACGCATTCGGTCAGCAGAAAGGTGATCCGCCAGCCCGTTCTGCGATCTATCCCTACCAGGCGCAATTGAGCCTTTCTTGGACCGTCTTCGATGGGGGCGCTCGCCACAATGAGATCACGCGCACGGAATCGGAAAGAAGGGCGGCACAATCTCAAGTGGTATCTGGGCGGAACGAAATCGAGAATGAAATCTGGACCTCCTACACAAATCTGAAGACGGCTCAACAGCAGCAGGAAGCCGCCGACGCGCTGCTGGAAGCCGCGAGTCAGTCCTACACCTCGGCGACGGAAGCATTTCGCGCCGGCGTGCGAACGTTCATTGACGTAACCACGGCGCAACGGGACTTAGCTCGCGCCCGAACAGCTCAAGTCACTGCGCGCGTGCGCCTGCTGGAGAGCATCGCGGATTTAGCATTTCGCGCGGCGGATCCGATTCCAGCCGCACAACATTAAGTATGGCGCCGTTAGTGAATATACTCGGTTCGTTCTTTCCGATCTGGATGTTTTGTCTGCTGGCGGGCATTTTGTTAACGTTAGCGGTTCGATTCTTGTTGGTCCGCGCGGGCCTGGATGCGGAAGTGGGACCGCGACCCATTATTTATCCCAGCCTGGTGGCTCTGTTTGCGTGCGGCATCTGGCTGGTTTGGTTTCGGTATTGAGGAATTATGTCTCGAAAGCTCATTGGCCGTGCCCTTGGAACATTGATCCTTCTTTGCGCCGCAGTCGCGGTTCTTGCTGTTGTGCGCGAGATCGGGAGAAATCCCCAGACTGACGATGCCGAGGTTTTTGCGAACCTGATCGGCATCGCGCCTGAGGTGAGCGGGCGCATCGTCAAAATTAACGTACAAGACAACCAGTTTGTCCGCAAGGGCGAGGTACTTTTTGAAGTGGATCCAATTCCCTATCAGTATGCACTCGATACCGCGCGCTCGCAGCAAGCAACGCTCGAAGGCCAGATCAAGGATCTGGAGCGCACGATCACGGCACAGGACAGCGCGGTGCTTTCCGCCAAGGCGAGCAACAAAAGCTCACAGGCGAAGATCGCGAGCAGCAATGCGGCGGTGGAAGCTGCCAAAGCCAATGTGGATGCGGCCAAGGCAGAGCTGTCCCGAACGCAGGCGGACTATGCCTACGCGGAGAATAACGTGATCCGATTGGAGCCTCTGTTGACCGAGCAGTTCGTAACGGTCGATTCGGTGGATCAGGCCAGGACCGCTCGATCGGTTCGCGGAGAAGGCGTACGCCTAAGCCGCGCGCGATTGGCTCTTGCCGAAGCCCAGTGGGCGTCCGCAGTTGCCCAGCAAAACGAAGCGCAAGCTGGGTATGAGCAGAGCACCGCGCAGCTCGATCAGTCCAAGAAAAGCATCTCGCTACTGGCCCCACTGATCGCGCAGCGGGAAGGCCGCGAAGCGGCAGTCAAGAATGCCGCGTACGATTTGAGCCGCTGCAAGGTGATTGCGCCGTTCGATGCCCACGTAACGAATCTGACGATTTCCGAAGGTGCTTACGCCCACACAGGCCAGCAGGCGTTCACGCTGATCGACGCACGAACCTGGTGGGTCATCGCGAACTTCCGTGAGACCGAGCTGCGGCGAATTCAACCCGGGATGAAAGCGGACGTGTTCGTTATGTCACGGCCGAACCAAAGATTTGAGGGAACTATCGAGAGCACTGGATTTGGCGTGACCCCGGACCCTAGCCTGGTGGGACGCATCGCGCCAGGGTTGCCAGACGTCCAGCGTTCTCTCAATTGGGTCCACCTGGCGACGCGCTTCCCGGTTCGCATTCGCATCGATTCAGCTTCGCCGGAGTATTTCCGCATCGGTGTTTCGGCGATGGCGATCGTACATTCGCAGTCCTGATGGCGACTTCCGCAGACCCGTTATCACCACACGGTCATTACCTGGACCGCTTCGGCGCATTCCTGACGGATGAGCTGTCGCCCTATCCCGGACGAACAGCTACCGTCGCGCGCACCGTCGTAGCGTGCGTCATCACCATGCTGTTGGTGATGATTTTCCAGCTCCCCAATGGATTCTTAGCAGTCTTTTATGCTTTGGCTATTTCTCGTTTGGACCCACGCACTACAGTGCGGCATGGCTTCGAGATCGTTTTAGGGAATATCGCGGGACTGGCAATCGCGCTCGCCGGGATGGTGCTTTTTATCGATCACCCGCTGCTTCATTTTCTGTGGGTAATCACCAGTTGTTTTCTGGCGTTTTTTGTCGCGCGCACTGTAGTGAATTATGCCACCGCATTCGGCTTTGGCATCATCTTGATCGCCGCGACTTCCGTGAACATCATTTGGATGCGTCCCGATCAACCCTGGCCGGATGTCGAAACCACCGTTTGGACGGCATTCGGAATCGTACTGGGAAGCATCGCGACCGTGCTGACCGAATGGATCTTCGCCTTTCATGGCCACGTGCCGGAGGCGCCGGCGAATCCGCCACGCATGTTCGTCGATGATGCCTTTTCGAATCCCGAATACGTTTCCTTTGCCCTCAAAGGCTGCCTGGCGGCTACTATTTGCTACGTCGTTTGGTCCGCGATCGATTGGCCGGGACTCGGCGTTTGCACGGTCACATGCCTCATTGCCGCGCCTCTCGGGATTCCGGGCTCCTCGCGCCAGCGACTGACAACGCGTCTGGCGGGCTTAATCACCGGCGGCGTGATTTGCGGCATCGGATCGCAGATGTTCGTGCTTCCGTCACTCGACTCAATCGTGGGATTCACGTTGTTATTTGCGGTTGTTTCCGCAGTAGCCGCTTGGTTCGTAACCTCAAGTCGGCGACTCAACTATTTCGGACGGCAAATGGCGCTCGCTTACTATCTCACGATGTTCCAAGGTTTCGGAGCCAGCACATCGCTAGGGACGAGCCGCGATCGGCTTATGGGCATCTTACTGGGGCTGCTCGTCATGTGGCTGGTTTTCGATGTGGATTGGAAATAGGAGTTGTGACACGTGGCCATGGGAGCAAAACGCGCAGATCGCTCTCCTCAAACCTCCCCTGAAGGCCGGCAGGCACACTTACGATCGGTGAGGAGCGGTCTTACCGAAATATCGAGCCACGTGCAGAACCAACTGAGGGACGCAGGCTGGAATACCAAGCGCGAGATTATCCGCGCTCTCATTCAGCGGAACGAGATTGGGCTAGCGAAAGTCGCAGTTGTCTATAGTCTACCGACCGAAAGTTGCGCGCGTGCCCTAGATCCAATTATGGTGACATCGTCGGGTGTGAAATGCGAGAGTGCGAAGTCGTTGAAAGTTCGTGCGGCTTGGCCAGCACAGAATCTAAGGCGCCGCCAATGGCCAAGACGACGAATGCCGCGCCAACCGGAATTTGGGCTGTTCGCCGTCAAGTTGACGGGAAACGCCATTTCGGACAAGTGGCCCCAAAACCTCTCGCCGCTTGCCAAACCGAGTAGTGAATGATAAAGGACGTTTGCTTCAATAATCCGCGAGCGTTGTTCCTTGAACCGTCGCCCCGCCGAGCATAGCTTTGCAATTGCCACCGTGCCGACGACCGCAGCGGTTCGGTGCGACTATCCCGTCAGCACCATTCCTGAATGACCGCGTGGATGCGGCAAATTTCTGTTCACCGGATTTGGCCTTCTTATAGGCAGCCGCAGCCCAGGCCGAGATGCCACAAGACCTCGCTCAGAGCGCTCGTTCAACACTGCCATGCCATCATCCGAAGAAGCCTGGCTGCTTCTTCTGCACGATGGTCGAAATCTTGCCAATGACTTCGGCGCAATTGAGTACGAACGCATCGTCAACCTCAACTAGCGTTGCGATTTCCGAAACGTCTCCCTCGAAGAAGAACGCCTCCCCAGGTCGCTTAATCCTGAACGGCAACCGGTCAGCCTTTGCGACCAAGGCTTCATAACTGCGGCCGTGCCCGTGCTTGAGAGCGTTGATCGCATTTTGGAGATCGACAAATTGCTCCTTCAAGGCCGTTTCTCCCTCACCTTCCAGGATTAGCTCGGCCTCCCGAAAGCCATTGCGGCACTCGAGGCCATCCTGAAGCATCGCTTCGAAAAGCGAAAACATACCCACTGCCGATATGGCTTTCTGCAGCTGAACCATCTGGAGCGTTTTGACCAAATGCGTTGCTCCGCTCGTTTGCAACCCTTCGATTGCTCTCTCGTTCGCCTGTCTGAGAGCCTCCAGCGTGAATGCAGTGCAGCTATAAGCGAGCTCAGAGAACCTGTGCATCGGAACTTTGGCTCTAACGTATCACGCTCATCCCCTGATGCATCCACTCAGTAGGATGGTATGCAGCTCCGCTGCCCGGGTGGACAGGAATTAGACGCGGCGGTGGTTGGGCTGGGAGATCCTCCGTCGGGAGAAAACTGTGGGAGCGGCTGGAAGGAGCCGCGCTCTATGGTTCCTCAAAAGCATCGTGAATCTGGCGCTCACTCTGAGACGCTGACCATCCCTGAACTGGAACAATCGAAGGCCGCCGTTCTCAATACGCTGGCCTCGGTTCACTCTCGGCGCTGCTACGCGTTCGCCATCGATAGATTCATCGCATGGTACTGCAGCGAACCTCGTTTGACGTTCAATCGCGGCGTTGTTGTCCGATACCGGTCACATCTGGAAAGCCTCAGTCTCTCCGCCTCCACGATCAATTCGCATCTTTCAGCAATCCGGAGACTTGCCGACGAGTCAGCGGAGAGCGGTTGGCTGACGCCGGAATTAGCGATTGGAATCCGGCGGGTTCAGGGCGTAAAGCGGCTCGGCCGGAAAATCGGTAACTGGCTCTCACGGAACCAGGCGCAGGAGCTCGTGAATGCCGCATCGAAAACAAATTTACGTGGCTGGCGTGATGGAGCAATCGTGGGCCTGCTTCTCGGATGTGGGTTACGCCGTTCTGAAGTCGTGGGACTAACGCTCGAGCAACTGCAAATCCGAGAGGGACGCTGGGTCATCGTCGATTTGATCGGCAAAGGAAGAAGGCTGCGAACAGTGCCGGTGCCATCGTGGTCGAAGCAGTTGCTCGATGCATGGCTCTCGCATTCGGACGTGAGCGAGGGAAGAGTATTCCGAAGAATTTCAAAACTGGGAAAGCGCCAGGAGGCTGGTGTGACCGCGAACGTTGTCTGGTATGCGGTCAAGCGGAGTGCCCGGGAGGCCGGTATAGCCAATCTTGCCCCCCACGATCTTCGTCGTACCTGTGCCCGACTCTGCCATGATTCCAGCGGCGAACTTGAACAGATTAGGTTCTTGCTTGGGCACGCATCTGTCCAGACCACAGAGCGATACATCGGGAGCAAACAAAAGCTACTGGACGCGGTTAACGATCGCTTCGAAATCTCGGTCGCAAGCAAGACCGCTTAGAATACAGCGGGCAGCGATCCGCTCGCTTCGCGCGGAACGAGATTGGCGATAGCGTCCTTTATCATTCACTACTTGGGTTGGCAAGCTGAAAGAGGTTCGGTCACAGGCCCGAAATGGCGACATACCGCCGTGTGAAGCCTTGACTCCCCATGAAGCAGACTTCGTGCACGCGCCATCCAAATCCGAGCTTTGTACGAGATGGAATGAGAAGGCCGGCTCCGACGGGATGCGGTAAGCTTCCACATACGCACTCGAGGCGGTGCCACCGATTGGGTCGGGCACGAGTCCACGCTTCTCAATTCGATTGCTATCGTTTTGCTGGTGACGGCGGGGGCGCGAGGGTGAAGTGGCCGTTGACGATGGGATTGCGTTCCTCGCCCTCGCAGTCTTCGTACACCATGCGGTGGATGGTCTGCACCCTCTCGAAGGTGCGGGTCAAATGCCAGGGCTTCGTGAAATTAACGGGATCGATGACTGTCATTTCGTCCTGCAGATGGTTCGTATCGATCATGCGGAGCCGCTCGATGAAGTGCGTCTCGGGGCTCAAGTAGGTGATCAGCTGCATTTCCTCGATCCCGCCAAAGGCCACGACAGGCGTGCCGCTCAGATGCAGAAAATCTACCGCAGGGTCAATGGCAACGGTGTCGATGACGAGCGTCTGCCCTTCCCAATGGCCAATCGAGTCGCCCCAGCGCGTTCGCCACAGATCGTCCTTGCCGGGATGCGCGCGCCCATCGGTGTAAACGTGGCGAATCTCGCGGCTGGAGAAGATCAGGGCGGTCTCCTTCGGCGTGGGCAAAACCTCGAACATTAGGGGCGAGTCGAGCATCACCGCCGGATATCCAAAGTGCAGGCGCGCACGGCGCCGCCCGGATTTGCTCCGCGCCGCACGGCCGCCATTTCTTTCCGTTCCGTCGTGACTATCTTGTCGATTTCTGCCTGTACTGCCGGCTTGTTCGGCGGCGACCACTGCATCTCTTTGAGGACCTGATCGAGCGACTCGTAGAAGCCTCCGTCTGGACTTGGCGTCGCGCCAACCTGCTGCCACTGGCCGCTCCAATCTGGCAATATTGACTCTGACGACGCACGCATAGCCGCGATGGACTCCGTGAGGAGCACTATCACGAGCGCGGCGGCTAGCGCGTACCTGCGCAGATTCACTTGCGACCTTCCGATGGTCTCGGTTGGCCGAGCAGCGGTCCGTTCGGTCCCGTACCCGAGAGGTACTCGCCGCCTTTGGCATTGCCGTGTAAGGGATGGATGTTCAAGGTAACTTTATCACCCGGCTTCAGCGTTCCCGGCCGCCAGCCATCCCGCGCCAGATGCTCGGGGCTGGTCATCTCAATACTCCACTCTTCTTCGTTCCCTTGGTCATTTTTCACCAGCAACTCGATGAACACGTGGGGATTGGTCCAGCGGAAATCTTTAATCGTGCCACGCAGCATCGCCGTCTTTGACTGATCGAACATCGTGAACGAATGGTGGGCGAGCACCGGTGTTCCGGTTATGGCAATCAGGCCCGCCAGCATGGCGGCAATGGCGATGAGTGTAGAATTGAAGGCTCTGGTCACTGGTTCCTTCGAGCGGTCCGGAAATTCCGTATTTGCACATGCGGGTGTGCCACGCAAAGGCAATGGCCAGCGTGTTGTTAGCATGTGATCTGTTCGGTCTCGTTAGCACGTGATGTGCCCGCTCTAGAAACGAGAGGCGGCCGATGCTGGAAGGTGCAGCACGATTTCCAGCGGAGCCCTATCGTGGCCGAACGTTCGACTGGGCACACCGCGCCTCCATGAAGTTGATTGGCGAGCTTACCTCAGCCCCGATGAACATCGCTCCTATTGCAAGAAGCCGACTGTATGGAATCACAGGTTTTCCTCGAAGCGTCGAAGGGTTGTATCTGCGCCATGGGAAGTAAGCCGTGATGACGCCGAAGGCTTCTACGGTCTAGGATCCCGCCAAAAGCCTTATACCGGTTATGCGTCCGGGGAGAACTCAGTCGTTAGCTGGAATCTGCCCTCGTGACACGCACACGCAGAGTTTAGGGCGCACCCAGGCAGTTGCCCTTTCGATCTCCGCCAATTTGCTCGAAGGTGCAAGAAGCCTGCTTGTTGTTGGTGTACTGGTTCGGCTTTATATCCGTGATTTTTACCTTGTACTTCTCGGCCTTCTTGGCATTAGGGACGAGGACGAAGATCGAACCGATTTTTGCCTCTCCGTAAGGGCCAGTGTATTGATTGTCTTGTTCAGACTCGATCGTGATTTGATATTCCTTTCCGACTTCGGCGTCCTGCGCTATCGCCGGCAAAACCGAAGTTAAAACAGCCAGGCAGGCTGTAATCGCGAATCGCTTCGACATAAGGAACCTCCCTCTTTAATTGAGCCGATTGTCTTTCTTAAAAACAAAAACGTGCTGTGTGGGAATCGTGTCAATGACTTTATCTAGCATGAAACCAAAGCCAGAAATTTCCCTTAGGATATCTACCGCTCTCATTTTGTGGGCCGGAGACACGTGTGAGTTCGTATCTTCAGCCTTATATTCGACGATCAGCATGTGCGCGTCCTGTTTCATCGCTGTGTATATATGATGCATCATCTCGGCGGGATGAGAAAATTCATGATACGAAATGATGATCAGGACCGCGTCAACGCTGTTTGCGGGAAGCTTGGGATCATTGGGAGATCCAAGGATCGGAACGATATTTTCCAAACCGGATTTGTGGGCCATCCGTTGCAGCCCATCAATCATTTCCTGCTGGACATCCACCGCGAAAACCTTCCCCGTCGGTCCCACATGCTGGGCAGCACGGAGCGAAAAGAACCCTGGTCCTGCGCCAACATCCGCGACCACGTCCCCTTTCTTGATTCCGAGGACCTCCAGGAGTTCCTCGGGTTTTTCGGTTTCGACGCGCTCGGGCCGGTAGAACCACCACGCCGATTGTGGATTCGCCAGCTCGACCTGACGGCCGTTCTGCAAAGGAACCGGCTGCGCCGCGCCAGGCAGCGAGAAACAGGCCAAAAGTAGGGGGAAGAGCCAGCTTTGGCGAGTTGACGTCATACGGCGCTGCGGTCCTAACCAGCCCCTTGTCCGACTGAACGACGTTCATCCTAACACAGCACGGCACAGCTTCGGCCAATCGGCTACGCCCTAAAATCCTCAGGCGTTAACGCGCGAGTTTGTACGCCCTCGGGATGGGTGAGAAGTCCCTTGGGAGCGACGAGCCGATTGGCCGTTTTGCGTCAAAGCCGCAGATGCGAAGCGCCCGCAGTACGGTCTTGGCTGCAACATCAGGAGCGCACGCAGGCCGCACGGGAGAGGCCGGGCTGGCCAGCAGTCCCTGTTCGTGTAGACGATGACGAAGTGTCCTGGAGGGGCCCCAACGCCATCGTCGCAACTACCACAGCGGTAAAATCGGGGCTGCGGCGGAGCGAACGAAGAGATTGCCGAAAATCCACGAAGGCGTGCATGGCACTTACTCTAGACAGATGCCACCACGTTCGCTTTTAAGCAACGGATCCAAACTCCAGCAATCTGACCAAGAAGTCCCGTCCTGCGAAGGACGTTGGACGCGTAGTCAGAAACACATACGGAGGTCGGAGTCGCAGACGCCGGCGACCGATCGTACGAGTGGCGCGTAATCCGACCGAAGATCCGTACGCTCCCCAGCAAAGAAGACCCTTGTGACGGAGCGGGCAGACGGCGCTCAGGTCGAAGACTTCCAAGGCTGGAACCATGGGCGCACGCCGTTTTCCAGCTCGGCGACTGTGCGCGCCGTGACGCGTTCGTAATCCGAGTGTGCAGCGGCGACATCGTCCGGGAGACTATGAGATGCGGAAGTACATTGCACCTGTCGAGTCCCAGGCCTGCCGTCTTGACGTTTGTGTCGGCCGATCGACTCAAACTGCCGACACACGAGTATCGACCAGCCTTCTGAGACTGGAATTTGAGCGATTTAGAGAGGGCCATTCAATTGCACCCGGTGGAACGTCAGAGGAAGAACCGTCAGGACATGCCTGAAGCGACTTGGGAACCTCACGAGAAACACGGACGGCTCACGACGGAGAGTGACCTGCCAGCTAGCGTTTATGCATTTCCCAAACAGCGAAAAGAACCGCTGACCGACGCAGAGCACGTGCGTAACGCCGTCGCCCGGTTCGATCAAGTCATCGACGTCTCCGATGAAGATCGTGATTTGGCGTTCGCGAACATCCAGACAGCTGCACGGCACTATGGTGTTAACCTCTCGGAAGGGTCCTGGCACGATCTGGGCATCCACCGGCGGAAGAGAAGAAAAGCGCCACCAGACGCGCTGTGACGTGAACCGCGGAGGCATGAAATGAAGGCAGTCGTCGTCCACAAGTATGGCGGTCCGGAGGTTCTGAAGTTCGAGGACTATCCGGATCCGGTGCCAGGTGCAGGCGAGGTGCTCGTGCGAGTCGCCGCCGCGAGCGTGAACCCGCTCGACTACAAGCGGCGTGCCGGGTTAACGGACGATTATTATCCGATCCATTTCCCGGGCCTCATAGGGGTCGATATGGCGGGAACCGTCTTGAAGATCGGGCCGGAGGTGGAAGGGTTTTCCGTCGGCGATCAGGTCTTCTCTATGGCAGACAATACTTACGCTGAACTTTGTGTCGTCAGTGCGGCGATCCTGGCGAAGGTCCCCAAGGGGCTCGATTTGATCCAAGCGGCGGCGCTGCCGCTGGTGA
>PKZC01000418.1 GCA_003132905.1 Bryobacterales bacterium
ACTGATTTATCAGTGCGTGTTGAGGAGAAACGGAAGCCGACTGCGCACTTAAGAGCCCTGCGCCGGCCGCCATCAAACCGCTAGCGATCCAATTCGACGCAAAACTGCTCGGTCTACGCACTCGCGCCCCCTCTGTAAGGTATATCGCAACCGACACGAAGCGTCAAGCCCGAAGGCTAATGTTTCGTGTCGGTTATGAGGCGAAGAAGCAGGCCCGGATGTTACTTAAAACACGTACTTAACCGCGAACTGCATGATCCTGGGTTGGACGTCCGATTGAATCTTGCCGAACGTGCTGCTGTTCAGGGCGGAATTGGCGCTACCGCCAGCGATACCCACCGTGCCCGGATTCAAGAAATTGGCGCGATTTTGAATGTTGAACGACTCGGCGCGGATTTCGAAGTACTGTTTTTCCTTGACGCGGAATTGGCGCGACAGGGAAATGTCAACGTCGAAGTAGCCTGGGCCTTCCAGGTTATTGATTCCAAGGTCGCCGAGCGTGCCTGGAGCCGGCGACGCAAACGCTTGCGCGTTCATCCAGCAATTGATGGTCTTGTCAGCACAGTAAACATTCCCGAGCACCTGGTTGGGACGTTGAGCGCCGATTCCGGTCAACGCGTTGTCCACACCAGTTGTTACCCCAAAATAGCTGCCCGAGTGAAGACTCACGATAGGCGCGAGTTGCCAATCTCCGGCGATCCACTGCAGCGGTCGCGAGGAGTAATGCGGCGACTGCAACACCGCGGACAGATTGAAGTTGTGGTGGATGTCCACGGCCGTGCAATTTCCGCGGTCAAAGCGGCGATCGGCGGGATCCGTATAAACCGGTCCCGAAAGCTCCGATGTAACTGCGTCGCCGATGCAATNNCGCGAGCATCGAGAAGTGGCTGGACAGGCGGTGCTCCGCCGAAATGATCAACGCATTGTAACTAGCGGTTCCGCCGTCATCTAACAACTCTACAGTGCCGTAATAGGGTCCCTGGCTGGGATTCAATTGCGTGAGCAGACGGCGCGCTTGAGTGGTAGCGGTGGTTGAGCACGGGCCCNNACCGGCCACGCAGTTTCCAGGAACGTAGACGGCCGGGTTCTGCTCCTGATCCGTCCAAAGGTGCGCCGTTTCGCTGCCCAGATAGCTGGCCTTCAATAACCAGCTCGATCCCAACTGTTTCTGAAGGGTTAAGTTCCACTGTTGGACGTAGGTGTTTTTCACATGCAGAGGAACGGTCTCGTAATATCCGGCGGTCGGGTAGGTGGTGTTGGGATTCTGCGTGGTCGGGTACGGGTTTCCGCCCGGATAATTCAGCCACGGGTTTGCGAAACCGCCCGGGGGATTGGTCAGAGTGATGGATTCACCCCACAGCGGTTCGGACGAGGCGTTGTAGTAGAACAGCGTCTGCGGCATGTCGTAGAACATGCCCCACGATGCCCGAATGAGCGTCTTGCCGTTGCCGGTTGGATCCCAAGCGACGCCGACGCGCGGCGCCCAATTGTTCCAGGTGGTCTGGTTGGGACGACCGCCGGTTTGAAATCCGGGATCGCCCGGGAACAGCGTGCCCGCCGGAGCGTTGGGATAAATCGTGGAATGGACATTAGCGAGAAAGTCCTGCATGTCAAAGTGCGTGATTTTGTTGTTGANNGGCCGTTGAGATACGGCTCCCAACGCAGGCCGTAATTGATCGTCAGGCGCGAACTGACCTTCCAGTTGTCTTGCGCGTAGAGTCCTAAATAGGCCCACTTTTCGTTATCGTGCGAGACGTTGGCGTCGGTGAACGAGTCAAGCTGTCCAGCGACGAAATCCGCCATGGCGTTGCCGGTATCCTGGCCCGAGAAAGTGAACAGCCCATTGCAGTACACACAAAATGTCGTCGCTTGCATGGGGCGAATAAAGTTGGCTCCGAACTGCATCTGATGGGAACCCTTGATCAGGCTGAAGTCGTCGCTGAACTGGTATGTGGTGGTGTTCACGTGGCCGGGCGTGGCAAATCCCCCAGCGCTCATGAAATCGCCGGTGATGTTGATGTTCGAAAAGTTGGGCAGGGCTACGTATATGCCTTGGACACTGATGTCGGTGGGGGTGACAATCGGCACCTGAAACTTTGTGATGCCATCACGATCCAGGGTGGCATGGAAGGTGTTGAGAGCGCCGGGTCCGAAGATGTAGGTGTGGCCCAACACCAGCGAATTTACTTCATCGTCGGTACCGGCGTTTTGAACGGACAGCTCAGTCCCGGTAAAGCTGGACGGCGTCAGACTGTGAGTTCCAAAATAACGCGCGAAGAAGGACTGTTTGGAGCTGATCTGGTAATCCACTTTCGCCAAGCCCATGTGCTCGTCTTGATTGGCTATTTCGGCGAAGGTAACGTTGCCGCAAGGCCCTGGGCCGACAGGGAAGTGGCTCGCGAATTGGATTGCCTGCGNNAGGGAGCGGCCAACGTCTTGGGCGACGAGAAGCACTGCGATTCGTATGCCTGGAAGTTGCCGAGAAGCTCGGCTGCAGTGGGAACGACGGCCGGCGTGGCGGCCGGAGCGGAACGGATCAGTGTGCCCTGGTAACCCAAAAAGAAGAAGAGCTTGTTCTTCTTGATCGGCCCTCCAACCGTCCCGCCAAATTGATTTCGCTTCAGGTTGTCGCCAACCGGCGCGAAGAAGTCCCGCGCGTTGAAATCGCCGTTGCGCACAAACTCGAATGCGTCGCCATGAAATTCGTTGCTGCCGGATCTGCTAACAACATTCACCGCGCCGGCCGAGTGCTGTCCGTATTCGGCCGGAAGAGCGCTGGTTTCCACTTTGAATTCCTGCACCGCGTCGGGGAAAGGCAAAGGCAGGTTCAGGTTGTTGAAGACATCGTTATGCGTTCCGCCGTCTAGCAAGTACGTGGTTCCGTTCAGCATCCCGCCCGCCACGCTTACCAGCGCTTCGTTGGGATAATTTTTGCTGGAAATCAGATTGCCGGAGGACGGGGCCTGTCCATAGCCGTACTGTACGGTGTTCGCGCCCCCGGCCAGCGTGATGAGTTGGGTGATCTGGCGGCCGTTCAGCGGCATCTCAAGTACCTGTTGCGAGTTGACCACCTGGCCGACGCCGGTGCTGTGAGTTTCCACCATCGCCGCCGCGGCTTCCACCTGCACCGACTCCGAGAGGGCGCCCACTTTCATTACGGGATCGATGGTGGGCGCCGACTCCACTTGAAGAACGATGCCGGATTGAACGTAGCTGGAGAAGCCCTCTTTCTTAACCTCCAGCCGATATGGCCCCAGAGGCAGGCTAGGCAGCGAGTAAACTCCGCTGGCGTCGGTTTGTGCAGTACGTGTGAGCCCGGTATCGGTCTGCGTGACGGTCACCTCAGCATTCGGAATCGCAGATCCGCTGGCGTCTTTTACGGTCCCAGATATTTGGGAGACGGACTGCCCAAACAGCGTGCAGCCGAAAGCCAGACATAGCAGTGCCGGCACGAACAACGTGGTCAAAACTCGTTTCATATTCCCCTTCGTATCGCCTCGGCTGTGCGAGCCTTGGCAGCCCTGAATTTTGCAGCTACTTCCGCGCTAGCGAGAATCGCGCGGTCAATTCCAACGCATGCATTTTGAATGCAGCAATTCCTTAAACTTATATCCTGCCGTTACAAATCTGTCAAGCGACCTATGGCCTAAGGCCCTTCTGCATGCAGACTTGCCCGGGCTCGAAGACGCATGAGAATCAGACTTCACGCCGCCAGCAAAACCCATGTTTGGTATTAGTTCCACGATCGCACTGAAGGGATGCGAACTTGATTCCGCGAATCGTAGCGTAGAATTTTATTGATGATTCTTCGCAGTTTGCCCTGCCTACTCTTTGTGTCTTTGCTCCTGGCCGTGCAATTGACTACCGACGG
The DNA here is from genome assembly GCA_003132905.1 of Bryobacterales bacterium. Next base: position 3,872 of record PKZC01000418.1, read on the forward strand.
GCATCCAACCGAATACGATCTACCGCATCCCAACAGCGGCCCTACCACGGTTGCCATCGCGCCCGACGGATCCATCTGGTTCACCGAAGGCGCGGGCAATCGCATCGGAAAAATCGAATCCGACGGCACTGGACTAAAGGAATTCGATCTCCCGCATCCTGGCAGCCAGCCGCGCATCATCGCGCTTGGTGGGGACAAGAACATGTGGTTCAGCGAGCATCTTGGCAATCGGATCGGACGCATCACGCCCGCCGGTAACATCGCGGAGTTCGATATTCCTACGCCCGCATCTCAGCCCCGCGCCATCGCGCTCTCTAGCGACGGTAATATCTGGTTCGGCGAATTCAAAGGCGGCAAGATCGGGCGCGTCACTCCCTCTGGTGTCGTCACCGAATTTCCCATCCCCACTCCCGATAGCGGACCGCGTGCTCTCTCGGCTGGTGCAGATGGCAATGTCTGGTTCTCGGAATTCAATACCGCGAAAATCGGCCGCATCACACCAGAAGGCAAGATCACCGAATTTCCGCTTTCCCGCCCGGATATCGGACCCGGCGATATCACCTCCGGCGTCGACGGCAATCTCTGGTTCCTGGAGCTGGACGGCCGCATGGATGATCGCATGGTGGATGGCAATCGAGTGGCTCGCATCACGCCTTCCGGAGTGGTCACTGAATTCGTAATTCCCACGCCGCATAGCGGGCCAATCAACATCGCTGTCGGCCCCGATAAGAACATCTGGTTCACCGGGCGCGACAAACTGGGCCGCGTCACCATGGATGGCGCCATCACCGAATTTCCACTCGCACCCAACACTCGCCCCACCGGCCTCTCCGCCGGGAGTGACCGCCGGCCGCCCGAGCTGCTTACCAACAAGCTTTGGTATGCTGCCGCCGGATCGAACAAAATCGGGTTCTTATTTTTTCACTGAACTTCCAGACCCGGGTGCTCGTTTGTGTTTGTATGGCGCCGGCATTACCGAAACCTCATAAAGATCGCGGTATGGAAGGAATGGTGGCAAAGTGGTACACCACCAATACCGGCAAGACGCTCGACGAATTCGTCAAACTCGCTAGGAGAATCGCCGATCAACTTCCGCGCAGCAGCAGTGTGCTTGAAGTCGCGCCCGGCCCCGGTTACTTTTGCATTGAACTGGCGAAATTGGGGAACTACTCGATTACCGGCCTCGACATCAGCCACACCTTCGTTGAGATCGCGAGCAAGAAAGCCGACGAAGCCCGAGTCCGCGTGGACTTCCGTCAAGGCAACGCTTCCAGCATGCCTTTTGTGGACAATACCTTCGACTTTTTGCTCTGCCGCGCGGCCTTCAAGAACTTCGCGCAGCCCGTTCGCGCGTTGCAGGAAATGTGCCGCGTGCTGAAACCCGGCGGCCGAGGCTTGATCATCGATCTCAGGAAAGACGCTTCCATGGAAGACATCAATCATCACGTGGAGGGCATGGGGCTCGGCGCGGTCAATAAAGTTCTGACGATGCTGGCCTTCCGGACCATGCTGCTGAAGAGCGCCTATACCAGCCAACAATTTCAGCACATGCTGGCGCAGGCGAATTTTCGCACCGTGGATATCCAGGAAGCCGACATCGGTTTCGAGATTTCAATGGCGAAGTAGCCGCATCATCAAGCGCCGCCCCTCGGGCGCAATAGTCGAGCCAATCAACAGGTACACGACGCCGAACGGCCCAAGCGTCGCAATGGCGCCGTATATTGGATGCGTTGCATAAGGCAGCAATCGGCCCGCGCTTCCAATCGCAACCGCCAGCGCCGCCGCCAGCCAGAGCTTTGCAACAAACCCGGAAATGGAGACACCAGCTCCCAATTTGCGATACATCCCGCGCCGCAGCAAAGCAAATTCCACCCAGCCTGCGATTCCAGCCGACGCCGTCAATCCCGCCACGCCCCAGCGCGGATCGATCCCAAGCCACAGCGGCAGCGGCTTGGCGCAGATGTACCCGAGCACGGTGGTGAGCGCGACGCGTAAAACGGCGAACTTCAATGGCGTTCGAGTATCGCGCAGCGCGTAATAAGCCGACGAATACAATCGCCCCATCGTGGACGCGAGCAATCCAACCGAAGACCCGGCCAGTATGCCCCAAACATATTGCGCGTCGGTTTGCGTGAAGCGGCCGGTTTGCAGCAGCGCGCCCGCGATCAAATCGCCGAACGCAAGGAAAGCCGCAGCCGAAGGCACGATGAAGAAGGCGATATGACGCAGCCCGGAATCCAGGCGTCCGCGTAGCGCTTCCTGGATTTCCTGGGCACTACCAGTGGCGCTCGACATCACCGGCAGCTCGGCCGCCGATACCGACATCCCAAACAAACTCACCGGCAGGACATAGATGAGCTGCGCATTGATTAATCCAGTGACCGCGCCGGTTGGTAGCAGGCTTGCGAGCAACGCGTCGATGTAGGCGCTGATCTGCACCACTCCGCGGCTGACGAATACCGGCGCGAAGTTCCGGATCACCGTGCGCACATGCTCGGAACTTAAATCGAGCCGCAGTCGCATGTTTTTCGCCAGGCGCAATACCACGGGCAGTTGGATGCCGAACTGAAGCGCGCTGCCCACCACCGATCCCCAAGCCAGCGTGACCGCCAATTGCGAGAGCGAACTTCGGCCGCCAAAGATCACCAGTGTCGCGATCATCGCGGCGCTCCACATCACCGGCGCTGCATAAGAGAGAAAGAGTTTACGATGGCTGTTCAGTATCCCCAGGCACCAAGCCGAAAACACCAGCAGCCCGGCGCCCGGGAAAAGAATTCGCACCAGCGAAATAGTAAGATCACGCTTCGATCCTGAAAATCCCGGCGCAATAATGTCGATCAACCACGGCGTGGCCAGCACACCCGCCAGACACAACACCGCGACCGCCAGCGCCAAAGTCGCGCCTACCGCGCCTGCTACCTTCCCCGCTTCCTCGTCTTCGCCCTCGGCCAGCAAGCGCGCGTAGACAGGAATGAACGATGCCGACAACACGCCTTCGCCGAACAGATTTTGCAGAAAGTTAGGGATGCGAAAAGCGGCGTTGAAGGCGTCCGCCGAGTCCGATCGCAGCCCGAAGTAATGCGAGAACACTCGCAGACGCACTAATCCAATGATGCGGCTGAGCAAAATACCGGCAGCCACTAGAAACGCGAGCCGGCCAGTGCTTTCTCGTTTACGGACCGGCGTGTCGTCCAGTTTCTTGCTCAAAGTAGACTGAACACTCCGCTGTGGAGATCATGCCATCGACTCGCCGGGATCGC
>PKZC01000165.1:0-3338 GCA_003132905.1 Bryobacterales bacterium
AGGTTGACGCGGCGGGCGCCGTGTTGGTGCGGAGCATGGACATCACGCCCGAGTATTGGACCGAAGATTTCGGGACGGAGTACCTCGATGCCCTTGCCGTAATCAACAACTGGCGGTCCTCGCATAGCTATCCACTTCAAGTCGTGAAGATGACGCTATGGATCAGGGCGAAAAAGATTGACAAGGGCGTCATCGTCGCCCAACGCCTGAAACGGNNATGAAGCTGTCGCAGATGCAGGATATAGGCGGGTGTCGTGCCGTCCTTCCGAGTGTGGTTAAGCTAGATGCCCTTGCGAAGGTCTACGCAGATAGCATCGCCAAGAACCCGAATGCGAAGGACCGACCTTATCTGGTGAAGAAGTACGACTACGTCGAATGCCCAAAGACGGACGGGTACCGGAGCATTCACTATGTCTACAAATACGGCACCAGCTCACCGGCACACGCTGCTCACAGCGAATTGCGTGTCGAGATTCAGATACGCACCCGCCTGCAACACGCGTGGGCTACTGCCGTCGAAACGGTTTCAACCTTTACCGGGCAGGCACTAAAGTCAAACATCGGCACAGACGAATGGAAGCGGTTCTTCGTTCTTATGGGAAGCGCAATCGCTTTCAGGGAGAAGCGTCCGTTAGTGCCTGGCACGCCGACGAGCAGAAAAGAAGTCGCGAATGAGCTACGGAAGGTGGCCACGGAACTCCGCGTGGTCCACGTGCTCACTAGCTTCGGCAACGTCACGCAATATACAAGCAATGTCTCTGAGGCGGCGGCGTTTTTGTTGGAACTCGACCCGGAGACGGTAACAACTAAAGTCACCGGCTTTCGTAAGACCGACCTGCAAGACGCTAATGAGCAATACCTAAAGGCTGAAGAGCGGATCAAAGACAAGAGCGGCGCCCAGGCTGTGCTTGTGTCCGTCGAATCCCTCAGTTCATTGCGCGAGGCATTTCCAAACTACTATTTGGACACGAAGGTGTTTGTGCAGGCATTGCGGCAGGCAATTGCAGAAAAGAGTTCCTAACTCTTTCGATGCTTTCGCGGTATTTCGTGCTTCGGCGCCAGTTCCGCCTTCGGCACCGCGACGAGGCGCCTTGTCAGGTCGGCAAGATGCCCCAGCGGCCTCGGCTGCCAAAGAAAGCACGCTCCCCAATGACGTATGGTCGACGCCACGGCAGTATTCTTTTGCCAACTACAAAGACATTGAGATGAAGAGCATTGAAACGGTAGAGTTGTTCGCCGGCATCGGCGGGTTCAGACTTGCAGCGGACTCGTTAGGAATCCGCACCGTCTGGGCAAACGACATAGACGCGAAGGCGTGTGCAGTCTACCGCGATCGGTTCGGTGCGGAATCGATCGTCGCAGGCGATGTTCGGGTACGCATCGACGACATTCCTCCTCACGATCTCCTCACCGCCGGGTTCCCTTGTCAGCCGTTTAGCAGCGCGGGGAAAAAGCAGGGAATCGAAGACCCCAGGGGTACTCTGTTCCAGGTCATTGTCGATGTCTTACGCGCGCGCCGGCCTCGTTATTTTGTCCTTGAAAACGTCAAGCGATTGTTGGAAATGGAGCGCGGTGGCCACTTCGCCACAATTCTGCGCGCCCTTTCTCAATTGGACTACGGCATCGAGTGGCGACTTTTAAATGCTACGCACTTCGGCCTTGCACAGAATCGCCAACGCGTCGTGATGGTGGGTGTTAGGGGCGATTCCGCAGGGGACGCAACGGTCCGACTGACTTCTCAGGCGGAGCTGTCCGAACTCAACTCTAAATCTCTCTCTGACTTGGCGAATCCAGAGGGCTGGTTGGCGGTTGAGAAGCACGGGGCCAGCTTCCCCGGTTGGGGCGTATGCTGTGCCGGCCGTTTTTTCGCTGCTGATCTTCCTACCTTCTCAGAGAAGCAACAGCCGGTCCTATTGGCGAGTGTGCTGGAAGACTACGTCGATTCCAAGTTTGACTTTACCGAGACCACATTGACATGGTTGCATAAGAACACGCCGGTAGATCGCTTCGTGGACGGCGTGGAGATTCTTAGCAATCAATCCGGCGGCGCCCGCATGGGGTACACCATCTNNCGCTCACGGCCACCGCTAGCAGGCATGATGAGCGCTACAAGATTGGCGAACGCTACAGACGCCTCACGAATGTTGAGTATGCGCGCTTGCAGGGATTCCCCGACGACCACTGCGCAGCCGTGTCGGTGTACGACCAATACGCACTGCTCGGCAACGCCGCGCCGCCACCGCTCGTTCGTTGGGCTTTGGCTAGGATGCTTGGCGATGGCGCGAGTATACCGACGCGCGACACGCAAGTCAGCATGGCCATCCACGCGTGAGCACGTCCGGTCCAATGGCGACACAGGAGCAACTTCGCGACTTGGTCCGTGAACGCCTCGACGACATTGTCATTAGAGTCAACGCGGTTCTGAGAGGTGAGGACCTTGAACCAATCCGGCCAGTCCTGGCGCGAGTGGGCAGGGGCGGCAAAGTGCCCCATTGGCTCNNGAGATTGGTGCTCTGCGCTTACGGCTGAATCCAGCACATGGTGTGGATCTTCCTGATCTTGGGTTAGGCATAAAATCTCCATCGAAAAATCACTACACGAGCGAGCCATTCCTATCCGCTTATCAGAGACTATACGGAAGCGAATACGATAATCTCGTGTTGTTGACCGACTACCAAACGGCGAAAAAACGGACGCCCTTTCGCCTGCAAATTATCGAATGGAAATACGTTACCAAGTCGCAACTTGCCGACGCAAAGCTATGTAGAATCGCCAGAAAACATCGCGAGTCGTTGTTGGAAACCGAAGGCGGGGAGCCCGATGCCAAACGGATGTTCAANNCCTCGCTTATGTGAATCAAAGGGATTGGCTCGGCGCCAGGCTCTTGTCTCTAGTCGATGCACTGGACGACCCCTCAGCGGTTCGCAAACTGATCGAAAGGGCAGAAGCAAGCTTTGCTAGGACGAACGTAGCGCGCGAAAAAAAATCCGAGGTGCTCATCCCGTACACCTCAATCCAAGCCTTGCGCGCGATTCTGAGTGCCAGTCCACTGCTTGTGGCCATCCTTCACGCTGCGGAGAATTGGGTGGTCGATCGCCTGAATGATACCGCGCGAGGTCCGAGTCCAAACGAGTGGGAGAGGTTGAGAACTGGGCCTCTGGATGGGGGAATAACCATGAGTTTTGCATTACAATGGCGCTACAATTTCGGCGGATTGTTTCCTGCGCCCAAACGGCCACGACCACCAAAGAAAAAAACTGCGCTCGTGACCGACCGCGACCGACCGCGACCGCTCAGAGTGTCCCGTCAGCGGCCTACTTCCGATATGTAATTGTGCC
>PKZC01000165.1:3356-4407 GCA_003132905.1 Bryobacterales bacterium
TCGCAGCTTTGGCCATGACTTTGCCTCACGTCGTAGTGGGTACCATGTCGGCGCTAATGAGATCGTTGTAGGTCAGGCGCTTGTTTACAATCGACCGCACGACACCGATGAAGCGGTCGAGGTCAGTCACCTTGCGATTGTTGAAACGGTACGCCTGTTCGTCCAGATAGCGGAACAGGTGGAACGGATCAACCGAGATGTAGGTGCCTTTGATGCCGCGCTTGAGCAAGCTCCAGAAGTTCTCCAGCCCATTGGTATGCACCTGCCCGTCCACATACGCGACGGCATGATCAACGGCGGCATGGGTGTAGTCGTCGCCGAAGCTGACTTTCGCCAGCTTCTTGTAGCTCGGATGCTTGTCGGTATACAGGTTGGCGCCCTTCTCGACGTTCTGGCGAATCTCGGGCTCCATGTGGTGCGCGCGGGTGGTCGGCAGGTGGGCAAGCCGGACGGTCGAGTGCTGCGCGCCCCGCTTCCGCTCCAACAGTCCGAGCACGGCTTCCATGTGGGCAGCGCCCGCGCGGACGTTGAGCCGCTTCTGCTTGGAGGTGTGCATGTTCGNNAGTTCGTAGGAGCTGATGCCGTTCTTGCAGTTCGCGAGCATCCACAGGGCGGGCAGCCACTTCTCCAGCCCGAGCGGGCTATCCTCGAAGATCGTCCCGACTTTGACGGAGAACTGCTTCCGGCAGTCGCGGCATTTCCAAATCTTGCGGCTTGCAAGGAACATCGGTTCGGGGGCATCGCAATGCGGGCAGGTGACGCCGTGCGGCCAGCGGAGGTCGGCTACGAACTGGCGGGCGACGTCTCGGTCGCGGAANNCTTCTCGACGGTCACCAATCTGGGAGCTTGCTTTGCGCTGCGCTGTCTTGCTTCTTGCCGTCACATTGGCATGTGGTGGGCATACCGACAATAAGAGTCATAGCAGTGGTTACTCACCCGTCGGCCGGTATCATTTCACCACTATTGCGGGCAACGAATCGATTGACATCTCGTTTTTCGCTAATGGGACATTCGCCACTGACAAGAAGCAATACTCGGATGACCGGCAAAA
>PKZC01000116.1 GCA_003132905.1 Bryobacterales bacterium
ATTCCCACCGTGGAACTGGCCGACAAGGTTGTGGGATGTGGGAATACTTCGGGCCGGGAGATTGATAAGTTCAAGACGTTTCGGCTAACGACGGCTGCGGCTTCCAAGGTCAAGGCTCCGCTCATCAACGAGTGCTACGCCAACCTCGAATGCCGGGTCGTCGATGCCAGGATGGCCCCGAAATACAACGTTTTCATTCTACAAGTCATCAAAGCCTGGATAGACCCCTCACGCAAGCAGCCGCGAACGATCCATCACCTGGGAAGAGGCGTGTTCATGGTCGCAGGGAAGACGATCAAGCTGCCTTCCAAGATGAAATAGAGACGCCTGCCCGCTAGCATTTATCCGCGGTGAGTAAGTTCTTCCGCGCACCCAGGATGCCCGCAATTACAGGACAGCTCCAACGTTCCGGCAGCGTCGTGGCAGTATTGGCTGCAGTACTTACTGTCTTTTGGTGTATTGCAGTTACATGCCGGATGCTCGCACTTATGATCTTCAGCCATGCTCGGGTTTCCTTCAGACTGCTGTAGCATTCGAGTGGCCATGAGCACCAAAGGTGGACGGTAGAGTTTTGGGCGTGGTCAGAGGGTTGCTGTAGGAATCTGGTGAAACGGCCTCGCGACCAGTGCATAGTGAGAAAGACGCGATTTCCAACGCCTGGAATTATCTTTGCTGCGTTACTAACACCGCTCGTCGCGGCTGCCGGTGCCGAGACGTGGGATCTTGCCGGGCTGCGCTCCTTCGCCAGTCTAACGACAGATCAGTGGAAGGCCGTAAACAGCGGCGTTGTGCAGGCGAGGGTCTTGAACACACAGGAAAAGCGCGAGGTGGCGGTAGTCGGAGTGGCACACCTGCGTGCGACGACCGCGTGCTTCGTCGCGAAGTTCCAGGACATCGAAACCTTTAAGAAGAATCCGGCTGTTCTGAGGATTCGAAAGTTTACGCCGCCTGTAGGTCAGCAGGATTTGGAAGGATTCAGTCTCGAAACCCGCGACCTCGCTGACCTGCCGAATTGCCGGATCGGAAACTGCAACGTCAAGCTTCCGGCCGGAGCGATTGAGCGTCTTAGCCGCGATGTGGACTGGTCCCGATCCGATCATGATGTTCGGGCTCAAGCCGTCGTCCGCGAGGAGTTGCTGCGCTACATCGAGACGTACTTGCGTGAGGGTAACTCGGCGCTGATCGAATATCACGACAAGACGAACTCAGTTCGATTGGCGCGCGAATTTCGCGGGGTGCTCGACGCCCGGCCTGGTTTGGGGGAATTCGTTCCGGAATTTCGTGAGTACCTGGCGCAGTATCCGGTCGAGCCCTTGCCGGGCGTCGGTGAGTTTTTCTATTGGTCGACGGAAAGCTTTGGGGTGAAGCCCGTGGCCAGCATCACACACGTCTCGGTGTATGTGCAGCCGGGACGAGCGGCGATCGCCTCCCAGCAAGTTTACGCCAGCCATTACTTTGACGCTTCGTTGGGTTTGACAGCCGCGCTGGACGATCCCGGTGACGCTTCGAACCCGGGCATGTACCTCGTATATTTGAATCGCTCGCGCATTGATCTGCTCAGCGGATTCTTGGGAGGACTGCGGCGTGCCATTTTGCGCGGCCGGTTGCGAGATGGAATGCGAAAGAATCTGGCCGACGTCGTCCGCAAGCTGGAGTCTTCATGCGCGGATTATCCCAACGCGAATCCAATTGTGCGCTAACTTGTCCGAAACACGCCGGCGTGCCTCACTGTCTTGATGACAGTTGAGCGAAGGTAAGAGGTGGACACTAGCTACTGTGGCAATCGCGTCATGACTCGGACAGGACCCAAACTTCGCTACCGTGCCGTCTTGCTCGGCTTCGGCTGCGTCTTGTTTGCTTATCTTCTTTTTCACTTGGGCGCTGCCAAAATCCTTTCCCTGCTTCTGGGTATCGGCTGGTACTTCGGTCTAATCGTGGCGACCTACGCTGGTCACCAACTGGTTCGGGCCTTCGCTTACTGGAAATGCGCGACAGCGAATGGACATTCCTCATATTGGGACATGCTAAGGATCCGGCTTTCCGGAGAAGCGATCCAGTTCTTAACCTTCACCGGGCCGTTTCTGGCCGAACCGGCCAAAATGTGGCTTCTCCAGAAACGGGGCTTGAGCCCAAAGCGCGCCGTAGCGGCGACCGTTTCAGAGTACCTGATCTATACCCTGACGTCGGCCGCGTTTGCGATCGCTGCTCTGATTTACTTGCTCGGCAATTTCGAGCTCTCCAGAGTGGTGACGGTCGCGGCAAGGGTAATTGTGTACGGAATGAGTGCATTTCTCCTCGCGGCGGCTTGCGCGATCGTTTGTCGAATTTATTTGATCGGCGCCATAATCAAGTTTGTCAAGAGGCTCCCACTAATTGGAAAGCCTGTGCGTTTCGAGGATCAGGATGTCCGCGACACAGAAGACCTATTGTTCATCGTCCTGCGCGATCGTCCGCTGCGGTTGCTGTCAATTCTGTCAGCCGAGTTCGCTGCACAAGCGCTTCTCGTTCTAGAGTTGTTCATACTCCTGAGGGCGACGGGAGAGCCTTTGTCGATCCTGAAACCGTTCCTGATCGAAGGGGCCAGCAAGTTCATCAGCCTGGCCTTCTTCTTTATTCCAGGCCAAGTGGGCGCAGCCGAGGGCACTTACGCACTGATCTTCAAAACGGTTGGCTTACCTGCATCCGCCGGCTTCGCTCTTGCCGTCGCGCGACGGCTTCGCAGCGTAATGGTCGCCGGCGCTGGTTTGACACTTACGCCACTTTGGCGGGACACGCCTGCGGGCGGCGAGCCAGTCAGACGCGAAGATCGACTCTAGGCTATTCTTGGCTGGGCGGGGCGATCTCCGGGATGAAGAAACTAATCAATGATCCGAAGAACGTCGTCCGCGATTCCCTGGAAGGCCTAGCCCTGGCGCATCCGGATATTCTCAAAGTCTGCTTCGACCCAACCTACGTGATTCGGGCGGAAGCACCCGTCGCGGGGAAGGTCGCCATCGTGTCGGGAGGCGGCAGCGGTCATGAACCCATGCACGTAGGGTTTGTTGGGAAAGGCATGCTGGATGCCGCCTGCCCCGGCCAGGTGTTCACTTCTCCCACACCGGACCAGATCGAAGCTGCTACGCGTGCGGTCGATAGCGGCGTCGGCGTTCTCCACATCGTCAAGAACTACACTGGCGACGTTATGAACTTCGAAATGGCGGCCGAGCTTTGTCAAGTGAATGGCGTGAAGGTGCAGGCGGTGATCATCAACGACGACGTGGCCGTGGAAAATAGCCTCTACACCGCCGGCCGCCGCGGCGTCGGAACAACCGTACTCACCGAGAAGATCTGCGGCGCGGCCGCGGAACGTGGCTATGATCTCGCGCGGCTGGCAGCACTCTGCCGGAGAGTGAACGAATGCGGTCGTTCCATGGGCATGGCTCTCACATCGTGCACCGTGCCTGCCGTCGGCAAGCCGACCTTCGAGTTAGGCGAGAACGAAATGGAGATGGGAATCGGCATCCATGGAGAGCCCGGCCGCGAACGAACCGCACTCCTCGAAGCGCGGGAGATCACGGAGCGCCTGGCCCGGACCGTCCTCGCGGACCTTCCATTTCAAAACAACGACCGGGTCATCGCCATGGTGAACGGCATGGGCGGCACGCCTCTGATGGAGCTGTATCTCGTGTATCAGGAGTTAGAACGGATTTTGCGTAGCCACGGGATCGTGATCGCACGCCGGTTGGTGGGCAACTACATCACAAGCCTCGAAATGGCCGGCTGCTCGATTACGCTTCTGAAGGCCGACGACGAATTGCTGTTGTTGTGGGACGATCCCGTGCTGACGCCGGCCCTGCGATGGGGGATCTGACTACGTGTCCGTACGCAAGGATCATGTGCTGGCGTGGTTGGAGGCGTTGCAGCAAGTTTACGCGGAAAACAGGCAACTGCTGACGGATCTGGATGCCGCTATCGGCGATGCCGATCACGGAATCAACATGGACCGTGGCTTCACCGCAGTCAAAACAGAACTGGGCACAAATGTTCCTGGCGATCTCCAGTCGATTCTCCAAGCAGCGGCCACCGTGCTCATCCGAACGGTCGGGGGCGCGGCCGGACCCTTGTATGGCACTTTCTTCCTTCGGGCCAGCATGGCGACGAGCGGAAAAACGGAGCTCGATGCGGCCGACATAGTGGCGATGTTCCAGGCGGGCATCCAGGGTGTCCAGCAACGCGGCAAGGCTATCGCAGGCGACAAAACCATGGTCGATGCCCTGCTCCCCGCGCTGGCGGCCATGCGAGCGAGCCTGGAAGAAGGCGCCGGTCTGGCGAGTATCCTTGACGAAGGCGCAGCAGCAGCCGAGGCGGGTATGCGAGCCACGATTCCGATGCAGGCGCGCAAAGGCCGGGCCAGCTATTTGGGGGAGCGCAGCATCGGCCACCAGGATCCTGGCGCGACTTCATCCTATCTTCTGCTCAAGACCGCCGCCAACGTTTGGGGTCATCCGAACAACTCATGATCGGATTCGTCATCGTATGCCATAGCGCCAAGCTTGCCGAAGGCGTGTGTGAGCTTGCGGCTCAAGCGGCGCAGGGCAAGGTCCGTCTGGCGGCGGCTGGGGGCACCGTTGACCCAACGAATCCAATCGGCACCGACGCCTTCAAAGTGCTCCAGGCGATTGAGTCGGTCTACAGCGAAGACGGCGTACTGGTCCTGATGGATCTCGGGAGCGCCGTATTAAGCGCCGAGACTGCGCTGGATCTTTTGCCTGAAGACAAACGAAGCCGCGTGCGTTTGTGCTCCGCACCGCTGGTGGAAGGGGCAGTCGCGGCAGTGAGTCAGGCCGCAGCGGGCGCGGGCTTAGATGAAATCCTTCGCGAAGCGCAGGCTGCTTTGGAAGCCAAGGTGGCGCAGTTCAGTGCGGGCCACGCGGAGCCAAAGCCTGCTGCTGAACCAGAAAGCTCGGAACCCTGGCAAGAGGCGCTGGTCACACTGACTAATCGGCTCGGGTTGCACGCTCGTCCGGCGGCGCATCTCATCCGCCTGGCGCGCCGTTTCCCGGCCAAAGTCACAGTCGAGAACCTGTCCGTCCCCGCGGGTCCATTTGACGCCGCCAGCATCAACGGTGTCCTCAGCTTGGGTGCGCGCCAACGACAGCAATTGCGGATTCGCGCGCAAGGGACCGAAGCGCGACAGGCGTTGATCGAGCTGACGAATTTTATTGCATCCGGCTGCGGCGAGAGCGAGAACGCGGAAGTTACACCGGCCCCAGTTGCGCCCGCGCCCACACAGCCCGCTCCCGGCGAGCTCATCGGCATCGCGGCTTCGGCGGGTATCGCAATCGGACCGCTCGTGAAACTTCGTCCCAGCGCCATGAAGGCCACCGCTCGAACTGTGGACAACCCTGAAACTGAGTGGCAACGCTTGCAGACAGCCATCCGAGCGGCACAGGAGGAGACCCGCGCGCTTTACGAGTGGGCCAAAACTCATGCCGGCGAATATGAGGCCGGGATCTTCGACGCGCAACTGCTCTTCCTGGAAGATCCCGCATTGATCGGCAGCGCCTCGCACAGCATTCTCGCGGACCGGTTAAACGCCGAATTCGCCTGGCAATCGGCGGCCGGAAAGCTCGCCGAACGGCTGCGCTCTCTGGAAGACCCCTACCTGCGGGCTCGTGCGGCCGATGTCGCGGACGTAACGGCGCGCGTGCTTGGAAGACTCACGGGACTCAGCAACGCGTGGGCCGTTCTGCGCCAACCCTCCGTCCTCGCCGCGCACGATCTAGTGCCTTCGGAGGTCAAGCAATTAGATCCAAGTATGGTGCTGGCTGTGTGCTTAGAGACGAGCAGTGCGACCGCGCACAGCGTAATTCTGCTGCGCGCGATGGCCATCCCGGTGGTGGTGGGCCTGGGGCCCGGTCTATCAGCCATCGAGGAAGGGACGACAGTTGCGGTAGACGGGCAACAGGGACGAGTCTGGGTATCGCCCGATGCTGGCGAAGCGCGAGGAATCGAGAGTCGCCGCGAAGCTTGGCTTCGAGGCCGCCGCACCGCGCAACAGGAGCGCCAGAAACCGGCGACAACACGCGATGGTCATGGTATCCGTGTCCTGGCCAACCTCAAGAGCGTCAACGAAGTGTCGGAAGCTTTGGATTGCGGCGCCGAAGGCGTCGGCCTGCTACGCACCGAGTTCTTGTTTCTGGGGCGCGAAGTTGCACCAAGCGAGGAAGAACAATTCACCGCCTATCGCCCAGTAGCCGAGGTGCTTGGTTCGCGCCCGCTCGTCATCCGCACGCTCGACATTGGCGGCGACAAGCCCGTGCCCTACATTGAAATCGGCGAAGAAGCCAATCCTCAACTCGGCTGGCGCGGCATCCGAGTAATGCTGGGCCGGCGAGACTTGTTCGGGACGCAACTCCGGGCCATGCTCCGCGCCGGGTCCGGGCACGCTATCGACATCATGTTCCCGATGATCTCCTCGGTCTCTGAATTACGCGAAGCGAAAGCGGTCCTGAGCGAGGTGGAGAACGAATTGGAGCGAGACGGCATTCCGTTCCAGAAAAACAGAAAAGTCGGGATCATGATCGAAGTTCCATCGGCGGTGGCCGTCGCCGATCAACTGGCTCGCCAGGCAAGCTTCTTCAGCATCGGCAGCAACGACCTCGTTCAATACGTCATGGCCGCTGATCGGACCAACTCCCGCGTCGCGCCGCTGGCGGACCCATTCCAACCGGCGGTCCTGCGCATGCTCCGCGACACCATCCAAGCCGGCCGGCACGCGGGAATTGGCGTGTGCCTTTGCGGCGAGTTCGCCGCCGACACACTTGCTACGCCGGTACTGATAGGCATGGGGCTCGAAGAATTCAGCGTCAGCGCCAAACTGATTCCCGAACTCAAGCAGGCCATAGCCCGCTGGACCCTGCCTGAAGCCGAAGCGATCGCGCGCGAAACGCTGGCGCTTGATTCCAGCCAGGCCATCCGCCGCTTCCTCTCGAACGCTCTGCCTAAATCGTGACCGCGATCGGACTCTTAGGCTACGGATGCGGTTCACTCTGGTAATTTGGTGATTCGGGTTGTCATTCGATCCCAAAGGTGTACGTCGCGTTAAGACGCTTTCTCTGGATAGCGGCCCGACGCCTTAGGGCGAAAGCCAGCGCTTGGATATACGTTGTGGGGGTTCCACACCATCCAGCCATCGGAGCCGAACTCCTCGGCCGCTCGAATTTGGGTGCGAATTTCCTGCGGTCCGTAAACACGCCGATCGAAGGCGTAATCCCGGAAGGCCTGCAGCCACGGCCGGAAATGCTTCTTATCCACCTGGGTTCGCGCAAACGCCTTGTCAAGCGAGAACCTCACGATTTCGTAGGGGTACGCCGCTGCCTTCCGATAACCAGGTATTCCAAATTTAAAGCCGGAAGGATAAAGCATCGGACACACATAGTCGACATCGCTTACGATGGTTTCGATTTGCTGCCCAATGTCGGTATCCCCCTGGTTCCAGCAAACGTATCCGAAGATGTCTCCGGCGAGGAAGACCTTGTGAGGAGCCAGCCGCTTTCTCGCCTCGCGAAAAAAGCCGCTAATGGCCTGGACGCGATTCTCCCGGTTGTTGGGCCGCGAAAACACTAAGCCGCGCGCGTCCGGAAACCGGACATAGTCGAATTGAATTTCATCGAAACCCGTGCGGGCAGCCTCCTCAGCAATGTCGAGGTTGTAGCTCCAGACCGCCGGCTGGAACGGATCGACCCAAGCCAGGTGCTCCCGGTCACGCCAGATGCTCCCGCCACTGTTCTTGGCCGCTAGGAAAGGCCTCGCCAGTGCCAGCGGATTGTCCTTGAACACTACTATGCGCGCGATCAGATAGACGCCCATCGACTTCAGCGAACGTAAGATTTCTTCGCCATTCTTAGCTGGGATGATTTTCTGTGCGCCGATTTCGTGGGCGAGCGCGACGGTACTCGGATAGGCGATCCAGCCTCGGTCGCCCTTGACGTCGATCACCAGCGCATTCAGTTCGGTTTCCTGCAACAGGCGAATCACGGGTTCCCGCACGGACCGCGCTCCAAGTCCGAACGAGGAAAGGTAGAGAGCTTTGGGGGCGAACGGCTTCAGGTGGATCTCTCGGGTATCGCGGACGGCTTCCAGACGAGACTCGGCGCTTCTGCGGGCGAGCGCCGCAACGGTCAGAAGGAAGGTACGCCGCAGCATCATGGTTTTTCGGCGGCTTGCAACATGTGCTCGAACGCCCTCCTATCCATGGAACCCTCGATCAAGAAGCGTGGCAAAGCCATGATGGAATCCGATTCTCGTACTGCCCGCCGCTCGATGGTGAAGGCTGCTACGTAGCCTGAGTGGGCAGCCATCTGGATCAATTCATCGTCATAAATGCCAAAGGGCCAAGCCAGCAGGTCGACCCGGCAGCCTAGCATGCGTTCCAGGGTCGCTTTGGATTGCGTCAATTGAAACGTGACGAACTCCTGATATTTTCGGGGATCGAGGCGGCGCCGTTCGATCTTGAAGTTGGGATGCCAGAACGTGTGCGACTGTACGTCAAACAGTCCGCTGGCAGTCAATTCCCGAAGTTCAGGCCAGGTCAACGCGTAACTGGCATGAGAAATCGCCGAGGGGTAGATAAATAACGTAACGGAAATCCTTGCCTTCTGCACCAAAGGAAGCATTTCCGTATAGACAGAGCGGTGGCCATCATCCACAGTCATCACGACCGAGCGGGGCGGAGGAGCCGGAGCATGTCCGAGCAGGAAGTCGACAAGTTCCCGCAAGCGAATCACACGATAGCCGTTCTCGGCCAAGAAGTTCAAATGGGACTGGAAGTTTGTTGTTGTAATCGTCGTCGGTCCTGACGCTGCGGGATTAAAGCGATGGTAGACGAGGATTGGAACGCGCAGCTGTTTGTGATCCGCCGCAAGGGCCGAGGGCCCCAGGAGCAACGCAGACACGATGGGGGTCGTCCACTTCATCTGTCCGTGAAGGAGCAATCTTGCTGCCAGCATTCCTGTCGGCAAATCGCCAGAAAACTTCCGCCTGGACTTGCGTGCTTTCACTCACCGCTTGCGCAAATATGGCCCAACAGAACTGCAAACTCTAGCGCTGCCAACGCAGAGCTAGTTTGGGCAAGTGGTCGAGCAGTTGCACCTCCGGTAGCAGAACGCGAAGAGTTTATGAATCGCCTAGTCTTGTTTGCACTGAGCTGTTTTGTTTTTTCGCCGGTTTTCGCGCAGACGCCCGTCGGCGGCGATGGAAATTGGCCGCGAGAGATCGATAGCGGAAACATCCACCTGGTCGTTTATCAGCCCCAGGTCGACAGTTGGAAGGATAACCGCATCGAAGCCCGATCTGCCGTAATCGTCACGCGAAAAGAGGACCCTACGCAGATCTTTGGCATCGTTTCCATCAACGCAAGGACGGAGGTCGACAGAGAAACACGGCTGGTTTCGTTCGAGGACATCGTCGTCAAGGACGCGAATTTCCCTTCAGCCGCTTCCCTGCAACCAACATTGCTTATCGCAGTGCGCGACAGTCTTTCGAACTGGCCGCGAACCGTTTCGCTCGACCGTCTGCTGGCCGATCTTGCGATCACTCAGGCCGAGACGAAAGCTGAGTCGATCGGCTTGAAGAACGAGCCGCCGAAGATCATCTTCAGCAAGGCGCCAGCAGTTCAGCTATTGGGGCGGCGGCTGGTTCTGGCGGCCTGTAGGCCATTACTGGTGGTATCACACCACGCCAGTTGTCCATCGGGCTTTCTACGAACATTGGAACCCGCATTGGGGTACGCCCAACCGGACTTGGGTTCGTGGCAATGTGAACGCCTACAGTCATTGGGAAGGCAACGCCGTTGTGGCGCGCACGTTCGAGCCACGTGGTGCGATCTCGCCGCAGGGAGCCGGCACGCGTCCGGATGTGTATGCGGGCAGGGACCGTCAGGTTTACCAGCATCGGTCGGAGGGCTGGTACCGCGAGAACAACGCCGGACAATGGCAGAGAACACCTGCCAACCCTGGCCTGGAGCAACAACGCGAGTCGCGTTCCTTCGGCCAAACCCGCCAAAGAGAATTTCAGAGCCGCGGCCAGTCCCCTGGTATACCCCGAACGGTAGCGCCCCCGCGGATGTCGGCGCCCTCAGGCCGCCGCTAGCTTGGATGCAGCATCGAGGAGGAAGTTATGTATTGGCGCAATCTTCCAATATCGCTTGTCATGGTGAGTTTCGCTTTAGTGGGATATTCGCAGCAGCAGAAACCGACGATCAAACCAACATCGCCTCAATACACGGACCCAACATCCGGGGCGGAGATGTATCGCACTTACTGCGCCGTCTGCCATGGGCTTGCCGGGAAGGGCAACGGTCCGGCCGCGCCAGCGCTCAAACAGGCGCTGCCGGACCTGACGCTGCTCAGCAAGAAGAGCGGTGGCCAGTTTCCGTCGTTCCGCGTCTCCAACATCATTCAAGGCGACGCGGAGATCACCGCCCACGGATCCAAGGAGATGCCAATGTGGGGAGATGTGTTTCGCAGTCTCAGGCGCGATGAATTGGTGGTCAAACTGCGGGTTCATAATCTCGCGGACTACATCGAATCACTTCAGGAAAAGTGAGCACGGCACAAAAGGAGACGGCAGTGGAAACCTTCACAGCAGATTTCGGAACGATCGGGATGGCGGACATAGCACGTGTTGGCGGCAAGAACGCATCGCTCGGGGAACTCTTTAGGGCCCTCAAGCCTCAGGGCGTCGGCGTTGTAGACGGATTTGCCATCACCTCGGACGCCTATTGGCACCTCTTGGACCAAGCTGGACTGCGAAGCAAGCTCGATGCGCTCTTCGAGAAATTCGATCCCGAGAATGTTGAGCAGCTAGCCGAGCGCGGGCACGCAGCTCGCGCCGCGATTCTCCAAACTCCCATTCCGGAGGATTTGAATCAATCGATCATTGACGCGTACCGCCATCTCACAAACAGAATCGGTCGGGACTGCGAGCTTGCCGTCCGGTCGTCGGCGACTGCTGAGGACCTGCCCGAAGCATCCTTTGCAGGAGCCGCTGAGACGTTTCTGAACGTGCGCGGACCGGAGAATTTGCTGCACGCCGTTCATCAATGCTTCGCTTCGCTATTCACGGACCGAGCCATCAGTTATCGCGCACGACTCGGCTTTCCTCAGCTCAAAGTGGCGTTGTCAGTCGGCGTCATGCCAATGGTTCGCTCCGACCGGGCAAGCTCCGGCGTGATCTTTACGCTCGACACCGAATCCGGTTTCCGGGATGTTGTCACCGTAACCTCTTCCTATGGCCTCGGTGAATTTGTAGTGCAAGGGGTTGTGACGCCCGACGAATGGCTTGTATTCAAGCCGACGTTGACGCAAGGCCATGACGCCATTGTAAGCCGCCGCCTGGGATCGAAGGAGGTGCGGCAGGTGTACGCACAAGGCACGCGCACAACCCAGAGTGAAGCCACTCCCTCAGAAGACCGTCAACGCCTCTCGTTGCTTGACAGCGAGGTGCTGACACTAGCCCGTTGGGCGTGTCTGATCGAGAAACATTATTCACAACTCGCCGGACGTGCCATGCCGATGGATATTGAGTGGGCTAAAGACGGGATCACGGCTGAGCTATTTGTGCTACAGGCTCGTCCTGAGACCGTCCACTCAGCTAAGCCAAGAACGGCAACTGCTCATGTCTACCGGCTCAAAGGAAGCGGCGGCACTCCTTTGGTTGTCGGGCAGGCGGTCGGCGAGAAGATTGGTGCAGGACCGGTCCATGTGGTCCGCGACGTCGCCAATCTGGGAACTGTTCGGGACGGCGAGGTTCTCGTGGCACACAACACCGATCCTGATTGGGAGCCGGCGATGCGGCGGGTCGCGGCAATCGTCACCGACGAAGGAGGACGCACGGCGCACGCGGCAATCGTTTCACGAGAGTTCGGAATCCCCTGCATCGTCGGCACAGGAAATGCGACATCCGCTCTCACAACCGGCCAGGAGGTGACCATTTCCTGCGCGGAGGGTTCGGAGGGGCATGTCTATTCCGGCCGTGTTCCATTTGCTGTCGAACAGATTGACGCCGCGTCGGTTCCCCAGACCCACACCAAGATCATGCTCACCGTTGGCGATCCCAGCCAGGCTTTCAAGTTCGCTGTCATTCCCAATGGAGGCGTGGGACTGGCTCGCACGGAGTTCATCATCACGAACCATATTGGTATCCATCCAATGGCCTTGTGCCGTTTCCCAAAGCTCCAGGATCCGGGCGCGATCGAAGAGATTCGGAAGCGAATCGGGAATGAAGACGCCAGAGAGTTCTTCATCCGGAGGTTTAGTGAGGGCGTAGGGCAGATTGCCGCGGCATTCTATCCGAAGCCGGTCATCGTGAGAACCAGCGACTTCAAGACCAACGAATACGCCCGCCTACTCGGAGGAAAGGAATTCGAACCAGCTGAAGAGAATCCGATGCTCGGATTCCGCGGCGCATCGCGATACTATCATCCTGGCTATGCGGAAGGGTTCGCTTTGGAATGCGCGGCACTGGCGCGTGTGAGGAAGCAGATGGGACTCACCAATGTCGTAGTGATGATTCCGTTTTGCCGCACCGTGGAGGAAGGCAAGAAAGTGATCGAAGCCATGCGCATCAATGGCCTTATCCAAGGTGAGAACGGGCTGCAAGTGTATGCGATGTGCGAGTTGCCGTCCAACGTGGTGCTGGCCCGGGAATTCCTCGAGGTCTTCGATGGTTACTCGATCGGCTCGAACGACTTAACCCAGCTCACGCTCGGCTTGGACCGCGACTCGGGCACAGTCGCGCGACTGTTCGATGAGAACAATCCTGCTGTTCGCCATTTGATAGCGGATGCCATCACAGCTGCACATCGTGCTAGAAAACCGATCGGTATTTGCGGCCAGGCGCCGTCCGACTTCCCGGAATTCGCCGAATGGCTTACGGGACAGGACATTGATTCCATTTCTCTAAATCCAGATACGGCTATCAAGACCGCATTCTCGATCGCACGAGCCGAATCCCGGCTCGCGAGCGCCCCGGACCGTTGATCGCTCTTAAACGGCTTCTGATCCGGGGCGCTGCATTCTCTGTGTTTACCGAGTGCTGCCCATTTAGAACTTAATCTGGTTCATAACAGTGCGAACACCATTCACCTTTTTGGCGTCCGCTGCAGCAGCTTCCTTCTGAAGACTCGATTCAACATTCCCTTCGAGCGTCGCTATTCCGCTGTGTACCTGAACGCTGATTCGTTCGTCGGGAACATCGCTATCAAGCTTCAGGGCTTGTCGAATATCCCGCGCGATGTCGTCGTCCGGCCGCCCGGCATGTTTTATTTTGGTTGTCGCTGGCATTTGATCCTCCCTGCGGCTCGCAGAGTGCACGCCGAGTTCCGTCGACCGATCAAGCATTCCTGCCAATCTGCCAGAAGCCGCCAAGAATCATGAGGTGAAACCGACCGTCGTGAGGCTCGGGCTGTGGTGTGGCACCCACCCTGAGCCTATTCACGCAGAATTGAGGAGGCGAAAGATAAACCTGCTAGACCGATCGACGACAAATAGTCGTATTGGCCCTTTCGGCATAGGTCCTACGTTTGCAACCTACAGGATCTGAGGTGCGTGCATGCCAGGTATCACTGGGACACCTGCAACGTGCTCAGTTCTCACCTTAAACGAAAGGAAAACGCAATGGCAGAAGTCGCTGTAGTGAAACACCCGAAAAAAGAGGGACAGGAACTCACCCGGGTGTTGGGGTTTGAGACGCCGCTATTCCGCGGCAACCTGTTCACAGTGAATCCATTTGCTCTCATGAGACAGTTCACAGAGGAAATGGATCGAATTTTTGGCCAGACTCCGCGAGCAGCGGGAGAGGGCGCCGCTTGGACTCCCACCATCGAGGTGAAGGAGAAAGAGGGCAAACTCCTGGTGACCGCCGAGCTTCCTGGCGTGAAGAAGGAAGACGTGAAGGTCCATATCGATGGGGACACGCTGGTCGTCGAGGGAGAAAGGAAGCAGGAGAAAGAAGAGAAGCGTGAGGCCTACTACCACTCCGAGCGGAGCTACGGAGCGTTCTATCGCTCAATCCCGCTGCCGGAGGGGGCCAAGGCCGATCAAACAGCCGCGCA
This sequence comes from Bryobacterales bacterium, assembly GCA_003132905.1. The sequence goes on from PKZC01000116.1 coordinate 14,096, forward strand.
ATTCAACAACGGCGTGCTTGAGGTCAGTGTTCCAATCCCCGAGGTGAAGGCGAAAAGGCAAGATGTTCCGATTCAAGAGGCAGCGAAGCCCAAAGCAGCCTAACTGATCGTCCACGTCAACGGAGCGGCCCGGCTAAACGCGAGGCGTCTGGCTGGGCCGCACCTTTTTCTTACGGCAGCATAAGCTCTAAGCCATCAAAAGCCACTCGGGCTTCTACGCCTTGTTCAACGCTCAGCGCGCGGAGATCCGCGTTGATGAGTCGAGAGTCAGCTCCAACAATCTGCGACCCGCAGTGCGTGATCAGAGCTTTCTGCACGCCCTCTCGGCGACACCAACCCAGTTGCGTCCGGATGGAGGTATGTCCTGTGAGAGAACCATTGCTTTTGCGAATGATCGGCCGGCGCAGTGAGGCGCCGTCTCCCACATACATTCGAATATCGGAAAGGGCCTCGTGCTGCTCATAGATGTGGACCAGATCCGGCACATAGAAAATGCTGATCCGGCCCGCCGTGATTCGATATCCGACAGCGGGCGCACGAAGCGAATGCTCTACGGGGAAAGCCTCAAATACAATGTTGTGGATACAAAAAGGGGCGCGTGGTTCGACTACCGCTCGATCCGGCAGAGGAAAGCTTTGCAGGCGGCACCAGGTCTGTTCCGTACCATAGACCCGACATGGCGCGCCGTTCTTCAGCCCCCAGGCGTGATCGGGATGGGCATGGGTGAGCACGATAGCTTCAGGCTGAATCCGGTGCACCCTGCGAAGCCAGTCCGCACCGCAGTCGATCATCACTCGATGGTCGCGATAGGAAATCTCCAACGAGGAGTGCATACGGTGGAGTCGACTGTTGATATCGATTTCACCGCGGGTTCCCAGGAACTTTAGTTTCACAGTCGGTGTTCATAGCCTATCGTTCCTCAGAAGCCCAACGTGAGGACCGCCGTTTCATGGGCACCAGCGCCTTCTCGTCCACTGGCTCAGGTGCGAGCTGGCAGTTCAACGCGACCTCGGTGGTCTTGGAATAGAATCTACCGCGCTTGATCGTGCATAGGAAGGCCGAGTTATCTTCTGTGAGCCGGATGTAGATGCCCTGGGCGAAAAGCGTATTCATCGTAGTCTCCTCACATTCTCCTCTGGCGTAAACTGCCGTTCATGAGAGTCTCCACACTGAACAAAGCAGTTGAAGTTCCATATGCAGAATCGTTGTGACTGGCGCGTGACGTGCAATCTACATTGCGGCGCCCAATGAGCGCTGCTGGTTAGGAGTGAACAATGCCCAATTGGAAATATCTGCTGCTGATTCTCCTGGTATTGCTTGCGATTGCGATTCCGCTGGCAATGAGGTTCAGGTAGTCCGTTCTCCATGATGCAGAGGCCTGCCCTGCTGACATCTCCGCCCGCGAATCAAGGGTCAGCCGCCCATGAGCAATCACTTCCATTTGTTCGGCGCCCCGTCCGCTTTCGACTCGATGGGCAGGACCACATGGTCGAGGAGGTGCTCGATCAGTGGCATAGCCCGGATGCGACTTACTTCAAAGTACGCTCGGATGAGGGCAACACTTATGTGCTCCGTCATTTCATATCGCCACAACAAGATGCCTGGACCTTGGAGTCCTTCCGGCAGGGCTAGACATGAAGGCTCCGACGGCCGAAAGCACCGACGCCATCGAGATCGATGGCTCGATCGGCGAAGGCGGAGGGCAGGTGCTCAGAACTTGCTTGGCCTTGTCGCTCGTAACCGGCAAGGGACTAAAGATCAGAAACATCCGTTCGCGGCGCTCAAAACCCGGTTTGATGCCACAACACTTGAAAGCTGTGCGGGCAGCTGCAACCGTTGGAATGGCGCAAACTGAAGGCGCTCACCTCGGGTCACAGTCACTGATCTTCGAGCCCCATGGCATCCATTCCGGGCAATTCCACTTCGACATTGGAACTGCAGGATCCACCTCACTCGTGCTTCAGACGATTCTGACGCCCCTGAGCTTCGCCAAAGAACCCTCATCAGTTACGGTCACAGGCGGGACTCATGTGCCTTGGAGCCCGTGCTTCCATTACCTCGATCTGCACTGGATTCGTTACATGCGTGCGCTCGGGTTCGATCTTCAACTCGAGATGGAAATGGCTGGTTTTTATCCACAGGGCGCCGGCATCGTTCACGCGGCCGTTCGCCCGGCCGCGCGGGTCTTGCCGATCAGCCTGATCGAGCGGGGCGCCTTGAAAAGGATCCACGGCATCTCGGCGGTCGCAAATTTGGACGTCAACGTCGCGGAGCGACAGCGGAACCAGGCTTTGAGCAGACTGGCAGACCGGTTCCCAAGCATTGAGATAATCGTCGCGCAAATGCCGTCGCGATTCCGGGGCACCATGTTATTGCTCATTGGCGAATTTGAACAATCGCAGTGCTGCTACTTCGGGATTGGCGCGCGAGGCAGGCCGGGCCGAGCGTGTCGCTGATGAAGCTGTTGACCAGCTTTTTGGAGTTCTTTGCTACCGATGGCGCAATCGACGAGCGTTTAGCAGACCAACTCGTCTTGCCCCTAGTATTTGCGTCCGGGGTCTCGGATTTGCGCACTGCCAAAGTGACTCAGCACCTCTTAACGAACGCCGCGGTGCTTAACAGCCCGTGTTAGAACCCC
>PKZC01000295.1 GCA_003132905.1 Bryobacterales bacterium
CGATCAAGGCTAGCGACAATCCAGGAGCCATCGGGTGGTGGCTCAGGCCGAGATGCCGGTTTGCGATCACTTCTACGGACATACGTATTCAGCGCGGGCCTTATCCGAGCGAATTCGTTACAGACTCGTTTGAGAAACGTGGATAACCGCTCGTAAAGCATTCACCGATGAATACTGTAACGATCTCCGCAGAACACGCCGCCAGTCTCGTCACATCCGGCATGTGGCTGGACTACGGCGCGTCGCATTGCCAGCCCGATGTTTTCGATAAGGCGCTGGCCGCACGGAAAGAAGACCTGGAGAACGTCAAAATCCGCTCCTGCCTCTCATTGCGTCCTCGGGCGGTCCTCGAAAACGATCCGGAAGGCAAACACTTCCACATGTTCAGTTGGCATTTCTCGGCCTACGACCGCAGGAAGCACGACGCCGGCCGGTGCAACTACACCCCGCTGAATCTAGGAGAGGTGCCGGATTATTACCGGCGCTTTCTCGATCCCGTGGACATCGCCATCCTCAAGACCTGCCCGATGGACGACGGCGGCTACTTCAACTTTGGCCCCACCAATGTCTGGCAACGGGCAATCGTCGAACGCGCAAAATTGATCATCGTCGAAATCAATCGTGAAATCCCCTACGTCTTCGGTAGAGACAACGGCGTCCATGTGAAGGAAGTCGATTTCATCATTGAGGGGGATCATCAACCGTGCACGGAGCTGCCCAATCCGGAGCCGAGCGAGACCGACCGCACGGTAGCCCGACTCATTGCAGCTGAGGTCGAGGATGGTTCCTGTCTTCAGATCGGGATCGGTGGCATGCCCAACGCCGTATGCAGCCTGTTGCTGGAAAGCGGCGTGAAAGACTTGGGAATCCATACCGAGATGCTGACCGACGGCCTCGGCCTGCTTTATCGTTCTGGCCGTGTGACCGGATCGCGGAAGACGTTGGATCCGGGCAAGGTGGTTTATACGTTCGCGCTGGGCTCCCACGCTCTTTACGCAACAGCCAACCGCAACCCGGACATGTATTGCCATCAGGTGGATTACACAAACTCGCCGCACATCATCATGCAAAACGAGAAGGTACTGTCCATCAATAACACCACCCAGATCGATTTGCAGGGCCAGGTGGCTTCGGAGTCCGACGGCCACCGCCACATCAGCGGCACCGGTGGGCAACTCCAATTCGTTCGGGGCGCATATGCATCCAAGGGAGGCAAGTCCTTCATCTGCCTTTCGTCAACCTACGAGAAACAAGGGAAGCGCCGCAGCCGCATAGTGTTCACCCTCACGCCCGGCAACATCGTGACCACGCCACGCTCGGACGTGATGTATGTGGTTACCGAGTTCGGCATCGTCAACCTGAAAGGAAAGTCCGTCGCGGAACGCGCCAAAGCGATCATGGCCCTGGCGCATCCTGATTTCCGCGAAGAACTGGAACGGCAGGCCTACGAAAACCGGTTGATTCCGCGCGGAGTTTCGTTCTCGCGTCGAGGGAACGCGTCCAACGATCTGCAGCGAGCCCAGACTTAGAAGACCGTGAGTCAGCCTAGTTTGCTCGATCCAGAACTGGATCGTGCCTGGATCACGGCGTATCCGGTAGCTATCTGACCCTTCGGTCCTACCAGCACCGTCGTCAAAAGTAGCTGTCGCGGGCGTTCTCGCGGGTTCAGAATACCTTGAACCTACGGGTGCAAAGTTTGGGCATCTGACCCCGGCGGACGCTCAACGAGAAATCAATAACCTACAGGTCTCAAGATTGAGGTTCATGGAGAGTGGAAGGTTGCCCGACGGAAACTATTGCCGCATCCGCCAATGTCGACGGGACGATATGCCTTCTCGCTGAACAATCGGCCTTTATTGCTTTCCGAGATGGGCGCGGTCCTTTTCGTTTTCCGTGCAGACGTACTCCAATACATCGCTATCCGGTATCAGCACCTCGGTCGCCTTTACAGTAAACGGCTTGATGTACGTTTTGGGATCGTCGATGGTCAGCTCCAAATCCATATGGCCGAAATCACGCCGGTGGAACCGCTCCCGAATCCGAAGATCCTCGCTTTGAGGGTGTCCCATTGCATCCAGCCAGCCCTGGTCGTTGAAGCCTGCCGCATCCACGGCCAAGGTATCGCCCTCCCAACGACCGACTGAGTAGCCCATCCACGTCGGTTGCTGATCAACGGGAAGCTGGCGGCCATCCGTGTATATTTGGCGATACGTGTTGCTCTCTTCATAGAGCACCGCGATCACTGCCGGCGTTTGAATGATCTTGAAAGGAAGATAATTATCGAGCTCACCGCGAGGAATGCCTTGCGGAACACAGCGCGTCGATGGACTCTCCCTGTTTCCGCCCTGAAAGTGTTTCTGGAACAACGCGGCGGCTTCGGGGCGCAGAGGCGCTTCCTCCGGCTTGAAGTCCGCCAAGATATTCAGGAAGTACTTCGAGAAAGTGCGTGGGTCGTCTCCCGGAACCACAAAATCCTTAAACACGTCGCCGAACAGCCGCTCATTCTCGCCGGGCCGTGCGTACTCGGCCTGCCACACCCCAGAGAGATCCGGCTTGCCGTTGGGAGCCCTCGGCGCCTTGGCGGCCAGGTTCGGTTTGCCATCGCGTGTCCGCGGCGTTCCGGGCGTCGGATAGTGCAACCATTGCGCGTGCGTGCTCATAGCCAGAAGCACGAATAGCCCTGCCAGTCGCGGATTCGGCATGTTCACCTCCAGGAGTTCAATGCTACTGTAGCCAACTCGCGGCATCAATGGGCAGCACGGCCACCGCGGCCAGACCGAAATCCATGATGGAGTAGCTGCCCGCGCCCGTCGATCATCACGTTGCCGGGTTTCAGGGCGCGATGGACCACGGCCCGGAGTCCGCGATTCCGTGAATGTGTCCGATGTTGGGGTGATCGAGCGAGGCTAGAACTTCGGCTTCCCGCTCGAAGCGAGCCACGCGTTTGGGATCGCGCAGGAACGTCGCGGGCAAGACTTTGAGTGCTACGTCGCGTTCCAGCTGCCCGGTACACCTCGCCCATGCCGCCCGCGCCCAGCGGCGCGAGGATCTCGTAGGGGCCGAGACGAGTCCCGGCGGTAAGGGTCATGGGTGTTGAACAATTTTAATCCCGCAGGCATCCTCACATCCTGGTTAACGCGCAAACCGGACATTGGGCTATGCAAGGAGATCGGGAGCCAGACGTCCGCAACCCATGCGTCACTTGCCGACCATGTGCTCGCGGTCGCTTTCGTTTTCGGTGCATATGACCTCTTCGACCTCCTCCTTGGGAGCGAAATCGGCAACCCTCTTGATGACCCAGGGCTTGACGAAAGTGTCCGGGTCCTCGATGGTGAACTCGATCTCCAGGTGACCCAAATCGGGGCGACGGCAGCGTTCGGTCAGATGCATCTTTTCGGTATGCGGCTCTCCGGCAGGCGAGAGCCAGAACTTATCGTTGAACCCGACAGTATCCACCACCAACGTATCCCCCTCCCAATTTCCGATGGAGTGGCCAGTCCAAGTGGGACCAAAATCTTTGGGGTGACCGCGCCCGTCCAGATAGATCTGGCGATAGCCGGGAACATCCATTTCGGAGATCATCATCAGAAAGGAGGGTATGTGAACGATTCTCCAGGCGTGCGTGGTCTCACCGCTAAGAAGTACGCCGAGCGGCTGGCAGCGCGCCTGCGGGAAGTCTTTGTGATTATTCTCCGCGCGCTCTTTAAAGATCGCCTCCGCCCATGCTTTCATTTCCGGTTTTCCAGGATCAACGGGTCGTTGGGAATACCAGACTCCGGAAAGGTCCGGCTTGCCATCCGGCATGCGGGGAGTTGGTCCGGGTGTGGTTGCGTGCGGGCTGAACCAGGAGATGAGGAGAGCAAGGTTGTCTCCCAACGTGTTTAACTGGACGTCAGCTAAATGCAGTTTCAATTGCAAGGTTTCCGCCCCCGTGACCTTAACGTTCCTTTCGACGAGCTCGAATCCAAGCGTTGTGCTCGCTAGTTCGTAGGTCCCGGCCGGCAACTGCGCGAGAGTATAAACCCCCGTGGCCGAAGTGGTCGCCTTGTAGACAGCTTTGGTCTCTGCATTGGTGGCTTGAATCACAGCCTTCGCCACCGGATCGCCGGACAGGTTGACAACCGTGCCGGTAATAGCCCTTCGCTTTGCGCAAGGATTCCAGCGCAAAAAGAAACAAGCCCCCCATGGTGCGGATAACCATTCTGCCTCCCCGACTCCTTGTTGATTTCACCGCCAGGTGCGCACCGCCGGGTGCGCACGGCCGCGTTTGCTTGGCCAAATCATATAAGCCTGCGGCGTCCCACCTCACATGGACACCAGCAAGGCGTCTGCAATAATTGCAGTCCGCTTCGCGGGTCGCGGCAATCGACCCCAGCAAAGCAGTTCTAGCCGAAAGTTTTGGCCGGAGGGCGTCATTGATGGCCCAATGATTGCGGCATGTGATCCAACGCCGATTCACATCATCAGTATCCAGTGGGTTAGTGGGCAGCGTTTGTCGGGTTCGCACCAGTATTCGGGAGATGCCGACTAGGAGTTATCCAATGATTCGTGACGAAGACGCCTTGGAATACCATTCCTCATCACCCTCAGGCAAGATCGCCATAACAGCGACGAAACCTTGTCTCACCCAACGAGACCTCAGTCTGGCGTATACGCCTGGCGTCGCGGTCCCTTGTCTTGAGATCCATCGCGAACCGGACCTGGTCTACAAATACACCTCAAAGGCAAACTTGGTTGCCGTCATAACGAATGGAACGGCTGTACTGGGCCTGGGCAACATCGGCCCAGCCGCAGGGAAGCCAGTCATGGAAGGCAAGGCGGTGCTCTTCAAGCGCTTCGCCGACATNNACGTCTTCGATATTGAGCTTGCCACAGAGGACCCAAAGGAGGTAATTCGAGCTTGTCAATTATTGGAGCCAACGTTTGGGGGTATAAATCTTGAAGACATCAAAGCGCCTGAATGTTTCGAAATTGAGGAGGAATTGCGGCGAACCCTCAACATCCCGGTGTTCCACGATGACCAGCATGGTACGGCGATCATCTCCGGAGCCGCTTTGCTGAATGCTCTGGAGATCGCAGGTAAGCGAATCGACCAGGCGCGAGTGGTTGTCAACGGCGCGGGCGCTGCCGCTGTTGCTTGTGCCGAGCACTACATTCAGCTTGGCATTCGCCGCGAAAACGTCACGATGTGCGACACCAAAGGCGTAGTGTTCAAGGGGCGCACCGAAGGAATGAATAAATATAAGGCTCGGTTTGCCATCGAGACTGAGGCGCGTACTCTTGCCGATGCCCTGCACGGCGCGGATGTCTTTCTGGGTTTGTCGGTGGCAAACTGCGTCACGGCAGAAATGCTCTTGGCGATGGCTGACAACCCTATCGTCTTCGCTCTAGTACATCGTACAGTT
>PKZC01000173.1 GCA_003132905.1 Bryobacterales bacterium
AGGCCGAAAGCATCCACATCCTTCGGGAGGTGGCGGCGGAGTTTCAGCGGCCGGTGATGCTCTACTCAATCGGCAAGGATTCGTCGGTGCTGTTGCGGCTGGCGCAGAAGGCTTTTCATCCCGGTGCGATTCCGTTCCCGCTGCTCCACATCGACACCACCTACAAATTTCGCGAGATGATCGAATTTCGGGACCGCTATACGGCTGAGATCGGCGCGAAACTGATTGTTTACACCAATCGCGAAGCCATCGCCGACGGTGCGAACCCTTATCGCTTGGGCACTCAGCGCTGCTGCGGCCTGTTGAAAACCAAAGGACTGCTCGACGGCCTGCGTCAGGGCGGTTTCGACGCGGCCATCGGCGGAGCAAGGCGCGATGAAGAGAAATCCCGGGCCAAGGAACGCATCTTCTCGTTTCGCGACGAAAAAGGCCAATGGGATCCCAAGAATCAGCGACCGGAGCTTTGGAATCTGTTTAACGCGCGCATTCATCCGGGCGAGAGTCTCCGCATTTTTCCGCTATCGAACTGGACCGAGATGGATATCTGGCAATACATCCACGCCGAAAACATCCCCATCGTTCCGATGTATTTCGCCAAGGAGCGCGAGGTTTTGGTACGCGGTGATTCCCTCATCATGCTGGAACAGCCGTTCATTCCCGTGTTGCCGGGAGAAAAGCCGCAAATGGTGCGTTGCCGCATGCGATCGCTCGGTTGCAGCCCATGCACGGGCGCAATCCGATCCGATGCCGACACCATTCCGAAGATTATCGAAGAGTTAGTATCATTCCGGCGATCGGAACGCGAGAATCGCGTCATCGACCACGATCAGGATGGTTCCATGGAAATCAAGAAACGCGAGGGCTACTTTTAATGGCCGCTCTTGCTAAGCCCGTCGCGTTCCAGATTGAGGATTTTCTCGCAGCGGAGCAAGCCAAGGATCTGCTCCGATTTACCACTGCGGGCAGCGTGGACGATGGTAAATCCACTCTGATCGGCCGTCTGCTCTTCGATTCGCAAAACGTGTATGAAGATCAGATCAAGGCAGTGACTAAAGCTTCGGTGAACCGGTCGGCCGGTCCCATCGATTTTTCATTGCTGACCGACGGCCTGCGCGCNNAGTTCATCATCGCCGACACGCCGGGGCACGAGCAGTATACGCGCAACATGGCCACTGGCGCCTCCACGGCCGATTTGGCCGTAATTCTAATCGACGCGCGTAACGGAGTGCTGCAGCAATCGCGACGGCATGGGTTCATCGCGACTCTGCTGGGTATTCCGAATTTCGTGGTGGCCGTGAACAAGATGGACGCGGTGAACTACGACGAGCAAGTCTTCCGCGCCATCGAATCGGAATATCGCGATTTTATCGGGCGGCTGGTATTGCAACATGCCGCTCCCCAAATATACTTCCTGCCGATCAGCGCGCTGGAAGGCGATAACGTAGTGCGGCCCAGCCGGCACATGCCCTGGTTTGAAGGGCCCAGCCTGCTGGAGTTTCTCGAGACCGTTCCGGTTCACCATCGCACTCGTAGCGCCGCGCTGCGTTTTCCCGTGCAACGCGTGATCCGGCCGAATCAAGACTTTCGCGGCTATGCCGGACAACTAGTGTCCGGCGTCGTTCGCCCCGGCGATAGCATTCTGGCGCTGCCCTCGGGCCAGCGATCCAAGGTGAAGAGCATCGAAACGTTCGATGGCCGCCTGGAAGAAGCAGTAGCGCCGATGTCGGTAACCCTGACGCTCGAAGACGAAGTGGATATTAGCCGTGGCGACATGCTGGCTTCGACGCAGAAGCCACCCGAAGTAGCGCGCCAGTTCGACGCCACCGTAGTTTGGCTGAACGAACAGCCCCTGGATCTGAACCGGCGATACATACTGAAACACACCACGCAGACTTTGCCGGCCGAAGTGAAGGCGGTAAAGCATCGCGTCAACATCAAAACGCTGGAACACGAAGCGGCCCAGAGTTTGGAAATGAACGGCATCGGCGTGCTGCGCATCGAAACCAGCCGTCCGATTTATTTCGACGCTTATACACAGAACCGGTCCACCGGCAGCGTGATCCTGATCGATCCCGAAACAAATGCCACCGTGGGCGCGGGGATGATTCTGGCCCCGGTGGTGGTGGAACGCGATCGCCCCAAAGCCGTGGTGCTCGATCTGCGGCAGGAGCGGGTAACGCCAGTGGAACGAATCGCGCGCTATCGGCATGGCGGCGAAACTGTATCGCTGGGCGACCGTAGGGCGCTGGCTTGGCTTTTGGAACGGCGGCTTTTCGATCGTGGATGCGCGGTGACCGTAGTGGAGCACGCTCCCCCGGAAACAATTGCTGCGCTCGAACACGCCGGCTTGTTGGTGTTGCTGGTGTCGAGCAAACGCCCGGATTGGGACCTGCCGCGAGACGATGCAGAGGCATCGGACTTTGTGGTCGCGTCGCTCGAAGAAACCGAGATCTTGTTGCGCAATGAATCGTTGACCGGCGGCGAAGGCATCTAAGTAGCGAAGGATGGGGCAACCGTGACGTTGGACCAGAAAATCGACAGTGCGACCTCTTTGATTCACGGCGTATTCGCTGAAAACGGCGGCGCAGCGTGCGTCACCTGCAGCTTTCAGACGGAATGCATGGCGCTGGTGGATCTGGTGATCGCGCAGCAACCCAATATCCCAGTGCTGTTTCTAGAAACGGGCTATCACTTCCCCGAGACGTACGCGTACCGGGACCAGATGACCGAGCGGATGCATCTGAACCTGGTAAATCTGGAATCGAAGATGCCGGTGGAGGAACAGGAATCGCGTTTCGGCATCCTCAACCAGACCGCGCCCGACCGTTGCTGCGGCATTCGCAAAGTGGAACCCCTGTTCCGCGGCCTCGGCGACTATGGCGTGTGGTTCACCGCGTTGCGTCGCGACCAATCGCCAACGCGCGCGAATTTACAGGCCTTGGATCATTTCAAGTTGCCCACCGGGCATCAATTACTGAAAGTAAGCCCGCTCGCCGACTGGACGAATGCGGACGTTTGGGCCTATTTGAAACAGCGCGGTATTCCCGTGCTGCCGCTTTACGACCAGGGCTACACCAGCATTGGTTGCGCGCCTTGCACCACACCGCCGGTAGATCCGGACAATCCGCGCTCGGGCCGCTGGAGTGGCCAAAAGCTGGAGTGCGGTATTCACATTCAAAGCGAGTAACCCGTGGAGATTGTTCTCGGCTTCATCATCGCGGTTGCCATCGGGGTCACGGGCGTCGGCGCGGGCGTGATCACCGCTCCCGTTCTCATCCTCTTCATGCATGTCACCCCGGCCCACGCCGTAGGTACGGCGCTGGCGTTCAGTGTCGCCGTGAAGATGCTGGTAGTTCCCATGCAGATTTATCGCAAACAGGTGGACTATCGGGTGCTGGGTTACCTGCTTTTGGGCGGCCTTCCGGGCGTACTCACCGGATCGTATATGTTGGCTAAGCTCAACACCAGCGGCACGCAAGGAATTCTTTACGCTGCTCTGGGCTCCACTGTGGTGATCATGGCGGCTGCCAATCTCTACCGCTTGTGGCTGCATCCGGCGCGCAGTGGCGGGCGGGATTTATCGCGCTGGCTTCCTCTAATTGCATTGCCGATTGGAGCGGAGGTGGGATTTTCGTCGGCCGGTGCGGGCGCTATTGGATCGCTGGCTTTGCTGTGGTTAACGCCGCTCTCGGCCGCGCGCGTGGTTGGAACCGATCTCTTCTTTGGCCTCTGCCTCTCGCTCATCGGAAGCGGTTTCCAGCTCACTGCCGGTAATTACGACTTAGCCATCTTGATCAAGCTTGTTATCGGAGGCGTTTTCGGCGCGTTCGCCGGAACCTATGTCGCGGCCGTCACGCCCCAGCGGGCATTCCGTATTGTGCTGTCGGTGTGGCTGATCACGCTAGGCATCCAGCTGTGCTGGAGCGGCGTCCACCACCTGTAACGCTAGCTTAGGCGTCGGCTTTCTTCGCCGCGCTGGCTAGATGGATTTTCAAAAATTCCAGCGTGAGCGACCAGGCCTCTTTAGCGGCCACGGGATTGTAACTGGCGCGAGCATCGCAGAAAAATCCGTGATCGGCCTGAGAAAACACGACGTTCACGTAATCCTTCTTGGCTTCATTCAGCTTGGTGGCGACGGCCTGCACCGCGTCTGGTCCGATATGCGCGTCTAATCCGCCCCAGAAATAAAGGGTTGGAGCATTCAGATCTTTCAGCCGATCCGCCAGACTGGGGAACAGGCCTCCCGGCGCGATACCGCCGCCGTAATAGGAGATCGCGCACTGCAGCGGCACGGTTAGAGCAGCTTGAATCGCGGCCCGTCCGCCCATGCAGTAGCCGGTGGCGCCCACAGGCAAATCCTTCGCTTCTCCATTCTTAAGCCACTGATAGGAAGCTTGAATATCGGCCGCGAGACCCGCGTCCGTCAGCGCTTGCAAGTGCGGCATCACTTCGGGGAAGTTTGTGTAGCCCGCTTCCAAACCGGGAGCGGTGCGATGAAACAACTCCGGCGCAATGGAGAGATAACCCTCGCGCGCGAAACGTTCGGTAACGTCGCGAATATGCGCATTTACTCCGAATGCTTCCTGAAACACCAGCAATCCCGCCCGTGGCTTGCCGTCCGGATGGGCGATATACGCGCGCATGGACGTTCCATCGCTGACTTTGAGATCGACATATTCTGTTTTGGAGCTCATGATGTTTTAACCTCCACGATAGTACCAAGAAGATCGATCTAATCGCGGGCGTCGTGCATCTAACGTGCAGGTGGTGGGTTGTGAATCTTCACGGAGGCGACTGGACTGCCGATTTCCCAATCGGTTCTAAATTTGGATGGCTGGCATGGTTGAAAAGCAGACTCGCGCAACGCATTGCTATAGCGGCCGTTTTGGGTGTGACGATTGTTACAGCAGTTACACTGGAGCTGAAAAATTCTTGGATCGAATCGGGACTATTTCGCACGGCTGACCGCCATCTCTCTTATCGCCTAGCCGAAGGAAAGAGCGCATCCATCCAGTATCCGGGGGACGGGCCCTACGATTGGACGCTCGGCTATGCGCGCATTCCAGCCTTCCTACCGCGTCTGGAAGCAAATGGCTACCGCATCGAAGCGCAGGCTCACAGTTCGGAATTGCTGGCATCGTTTTCGCGCATCGGCCTCTATCCGGTCTATCAGCAAAAAGATCGAGCTGGATTGCAGATCGTGGATCGAGACGGCCAGGATATGTATTCCTTCGATAGGCCGGAGCGAATCTATCCAACTTATTCCAGCATTCCCCCGCTCGTAGTTCAGACCTTGCTGTTCATCGAGAACCGTCACATGCTGGATTCCAAGCATCCCACCCGCAATCCCGCGGTGGAATGGGACCGTCTGGGTAAAGCTGTGATCGATTACAGCCTGCACAAAGTGGATTCTAAACACCAGGTGGTGGGCGGAAGCACATTGGCGACGCAACTGGAAAAGCTGCGGCATTCTCCAGGGGGACGAACGGGTTCGCCCATCGACAAGCTGCGCCAGATGACATCGGCGACCTTGGCGGCCTATCAGGATGGCCACACCACGCTACACGCCCAGCAGGATATTATTCGCGGCTACGTCAATTCGATTCCACTGGCTGCAACTCCTGGCTACGGCGACGTGCAAGGATTAGGCGACGGATTGTGGGCATGGTATGGCTCTGACGTTTCGAAAATCGACCCGCTGCTTCGCGCGCCCGAAGCGTCACTGAATCCACCTCAGATGCGGGCGCGGGCGCTAGGGTATCGCCAAACGCTCTCGCTACTGCTGGCGCTGCGTTCTCCGCATGTTTACCTGGTGCAAGATCCCGCGGCGCTCGATAAGCAGACGGATCGCTACCTTCGGGCGCTCGCCGAACGTGGAATCATTTCCCATCGGCTGCGCGACCTAGCTTTGCAGCAGGCCATCGCTCCATTGCGGCGCGCCCCGGCCCAATCGACGATGAACTACGTGGAAAACAAGGCGCCCGACAGCATCCGAATGGCGCTGCTTCCTCTGCTCGGACTCAATAATGCCTACGATCTGGACCGTTTGGATTTGACGGTTCAAACCAGCGTGGATCAACGTGCGCAGCAGGGAATCACCAAATTCTTTGAGCAGATTGCCGATCCCAAGCAGGCCGCCGCGGCGAATCTCACGCAGCACCAGTTGCTGGAACAGAGCGATCCTTCGAAGCTCATTTACAGCTTCACGCTGTATGAGCGCCAAGCGGGACGGAATGTTTTGCGCGTCCAAACCGACAGTCTGGATCAGCCGCTCAACATCAATCAGAACACGCGGCTGGAGCTTGGCTCCACGGCCAAACTGCGGACGCTGATCAATTATCTGGAGATTGTAGCGGCGTTGCACCAACAGTACGCCGGAAAGAGCGCTGCTGAGTTGAAGGCTGTTCCTATTTTTCCGGACGACCACCTGACCGAATGGGCGGTGCAGTATCTTGCCGGCGCGCCCGATCGCAGCGAAAAAACCATGTTGCAAGCGGCGCTGGAGCAGAAGTATTCAGGCAACCCGGGCGAGGCATTTTATACCGGTGGCGGCGTGCACGTGTTCGAAAATTTCGAGAAGTCCGAGAACTTCCAGAACTTCACCGTGGCCAGTGGCTTTCAGAATTCCGTGAACCTAGTATTCATCCGATTGATGCGCGATATTGTGAACTACTATCGCTACTGCGTACCCGGCGCATCGCCCGCGGTACTGGAAGATTGGAACGATACAGCACGTCAAAAGTATCTGGCGCGATTCGCGGACGAGGAAGGGAAGGTTTACCTTTCGCGCTTCTATGCGAAAAATCGCGGTGGGAGTTCGGATCAGGCTCTGGAAGCATTGCTACACGATGTGCGTTTAACTCCGCTGCGCGCTGCCGTGATCTATCGCTCGGTGAGGCCTGCCTCCGGGCTGAACCAATTCACTGTTTTCATGCAGCGTCATTTTCCGTCCAGCGTCCTCGTCAAGAAAAACAATCCAGCCGAACTGTACGAAAAATACGGTCCGGACAAGTTCAACCTGGAGGATCGCGGCTATCTGGCGCACGTCCATCCCCTGGAGTTGTGGATGCTGAATTATCGCGAACAGCATCCCCAGGCTAATTTCAAAGAGCTGGCCGCGCAGAGTACGCAGCTCCGCCAGGATGTGTATGGCTGGTTGTTCCAAAGCCATTCCAAGCACCAGCAAGACATTCGCATTCGAACGCTGATGGAACAAGCGGCGTTTCAGGAAATTCACAAGGCTTGGAAGCGGCAGGGCTATCCGTTCGATTCACTGGTGCCTTCTTACGCCACCACGATCGGCGTTTCGGGCGACACTCCCGCGGCGCTCGCCGATCTGATGGGGATTTTAGTCAACAATGGCGTCCGCAATCCAAATGTGAAGATCGAGCGTCTCCATTTTGGGGCGAACACTCCGACGGAAACCGTCATGGCTCGCCAGGTCGCCCCCGGCCAGCAGGTGATTGCGCCTGAGATCGCCGCTCTTGTACGCCAGCAATTAATCGGCGTGGTTGAGAACGGCACGGGTCGGCGCGCCCACGGCGGCATCTCGATGCCAGGGGGCCGGATCATTCCCGTGGGTGGCAAAACCGGCACCGGTGACAATCGCCTGGAGAGCTTTTCGGCCAACGGCCGGGTGATTGGCGACAAAGTGGTCAGCCGGACTGCGACCTTCGTGTTTATGATTGGCGACCGGTTCTACGGAACCATCGTGGCGTTCGTCCCCGGCTCCAAAGCAGCTTCCTACAAATTCACCAGCGCTTTGGCCGTGCAGATCTTCAAAGACCTGACGCCCCAGCTGAGGCCCCTCATAGAGCGGGGCGACCAGCCGCCTCAGACGCCGGCCTCGCTGCTCACCAAAAACGAGCGACCAAAGCTCTCGTCGAGCATCCAACGATAGTAAGCCTGGAACTATTGCCTGTTTGTCTATCAACAATTAGGTGATAAAATTCAAGGGATTAGATCAATGTCCACCACGGTCGCCACAACCGCTTCGTCAGACTCGCGTCTGGTCGCGACGGATCTTCTGCAACTCATTGGAAATACGCCACTAATCCGCCTGGGACGAATCGCCAGTGAGTTCCCCGGGATCGAGATCTTTGGTAAGGCCGAGTTCTTCAATCCGGGCGGTTCCGTGAAGGATCGCGCCGGCTTAAACATGATTCGGGAGGGCGAGCGCAACGGCAAGCTGACGCACGATAAAGTCCTCCTGGACGCTACCAGCGGCAACACCGGCATCGCCTACGCCATGATCGGCGCTTACCTTGGGTACAAGGTCAAACTTTGCCTGCCAAAGAACGCCTCCATGGAACGCAAGCACGTGTTGCAAGCTTACGGCGCTGAAATGGTCTTTAGCGACCCTGGCGAAGGGTCTGACGGCGCAATCCGGCTATGCCAGCAGATCTACCGGGAAAGCCCGGAGCGCTATTTCTATCCCGATCAATATAACAATCCGGCCAATTGGCAAGCCCACTATAACGGAACAGCGCTCGAAATCCTTGCGCAGACCGATGGCCGCATCACGCACTTCGTAGCGTCCATGGGTACTAGTGGAACGTTCATGGGGAACACGCGCCGTATGCGCGAAGAAGTACCAGGTGTGAAATGCATCTCTGCGCAGCCATCCACGGGCTTCCACGGCCTGGAAGGCTTGAAGCACATGCCCACCGCGATTGTGCCGGGCATTTACGATCCGGCGCTAGCGGACGAAAATATCTGGATCGAGACCGAAGACGCGTATACGATGTGCCGCCGCCTGGCTCGCGAAGAAGCGGTCTTGGCCGGAATCTCTTCCGGAGCGAACCTGGTTGCCGCGACGAAAATCGCTCGCAGATTGGCGGATGCCGGCCAGCCGGGAGTGATTGTCACAGTGCTCTGCGACGGTGCTTACAAATATCTCAGCGAACCCTTCTGGCATGATTAAAATTCAAAAAACGGCCTGGGAGAAAATGGTCTCCCATGTCGAGAGTACGTTTCCGAAAGAAGGCTGCGGCCTAATGATCGGATCGAACGGTGTGGTGGAAGAGGCTGTTCCCGTGCCGAACTCGTACACCGGTCCACAGGAAGATTTTTTCGTGATCGATCCCAAAGACCTGCATCGCGTGGATCGCGAGTCGCGCGAAAAAGGCCTGGACGTGCTGGGCGTCTTTCATTCTCATCCCGATTGCGATGCCTATTTTTCCAAGCGCGATCTGGAGCATTCGTGCCCCTGGTTCTCATACGTCGTACTATCGATAAAGAAAGGGCGTTTCGATCACGCCAACAGCTACCGTCCGGACTTCGATCAGACGGAAGCTCCCAAGGAAGAACTGATCTATGGCTAAGATTCTGATCCCCACTCCGCTGCGCCAGTTTGCCGACAAGAAGGACTCCGTGCAATTGGCCGGCGCCACAGTGGGAGAAGTGCTGAAATCGCTCACCAGTCAGTACGCGGACTTGCGCCGCCACTTATACAACGACGAAGGCAAGCTGCGCAGCTTCGTGAACGTTTACGTGAACGATGAGGACATCCGGTATTTGAACAAAGAAGCGACGCCGCTGAATGATGGCGACACCGTATCCATTGTGCCCAGCATTGCTGGCGGATCGGCTGGAGTAGCCGCGCCACCTGCGCCCCCTCCGACGCTCTCGAAAGACGAAATCCTGCGCTATAGCCGCCATCTGATCATGCCCGAGGTGGGCATGGAAGGTCAGCAGAAGCTGAAAGCCGCGCGAGTGCTGTGCATTGGCACCGGTGGGCTGGGATCTCCGCTGGCGTTGTATCTGGCGGCCGCCGGCGTGGGAACGTTGGGCCTGGTCGACTTCGATGTGGTGGACTACACCAACCTGCAGCGGCAGATTATTCATTCCACGGCTGACGTGGGGCGCAAGAAGCTCGACTCCGCCGCCGACAAGCTGAAAGGCATCAACCCCTTCCTGAACCTGAAGACCTTCGACACGCGCCTGACCAGCGCCAACGCGATGGAATTGTTTCGCGACTTCGACATCATCGCCGACGGCACCGATAATTTTCCCACGCGCTATCTGG
>PKZC01000114.1 GCA_003132905.1 Bryobacterales bacterium
TAACTGTACGATGTACTAGTTCCACGGACAGCTTCCAGGTCTGGCCCTCGGCTCCAATCGCAGCAGGAACTTCCCAAACCTTGACAGTGACTCAAACGAATCCACTGGCACCGGTGTGCGGAGGTGGTCTGGGAGCACAAGGTTGCTTTATTCCCGACGACTGCCACATTGACCAGGCGATCCTTAACACCTGCTTCGGTTCAGCTTTAGTCATAGAGGCAGGGTGCGCGGCAGTGTTAGAAGCATGCGCCGAAGGAATCGGTGAGGTGAGCCCTTGGACATTCTTGGGCTGCGTGGCAGCTGGTGGTGTGTGCAGTTACTCGGAGCACGTAGCGTTGGACCACTGTTTAACTCAGCCTGGTGTAGAAGTCTGCCATTCGGGCACTCCGATTTGCATTTCTGAGCAACTACCATGCGTCCAGCCCCGGGACCCTAATAACCTCGTCGGACCCGCTGGCTTCGGCGGCCAACGCTGGACCGCCGGAGGACAGGCATTATCCTACGCCGTCTCCTTCAATAACGATCCTACGGCTACCGCTCCGGCTCAGCGGGTGGTGGTAACTCAACCGTTGGGCGCGAACGTGAACGTGTCCAGCCTGACGTTGCCCGTCGTCACTGTTCCCAATAATGGCACCGCTGTCGCGGTGCCAATCCCTGCTGGAGCCTTCAATCCTGGGGCCAACCTGAATGAGTTCACAACGAACGTTGACCTTCGGCCCACCCAGAGGCTCCTTGTAAACGTGGATGCGAAGCTGAATCCAGCTACACAGACGCTCACGTGGACGTTTACCTCGATCGATCCGGTTACAGGATTGCCACCCTTGAATCCTTTAATCGGCTTCCTGCCGCCGTGGGCCGGAGCGAGTGTCTCCTTTAGCGTTACGCCCACGCCAGGTCTGGCAACCGGAACTCAAGTTACTCAGCAAGCGACGATCGTCCTTCAAGGGGCCTCGCCGATGAACACCGTGGCCTGGACGAATACGATCGACAATACGCCGCCTGTCAGCCATGTCACCGCGCCGGCCGCTACATCGACCTGTCCAGACTTCCGGGTAAGCTGGTCCGGGAGCGACCTAGGAAGCGGGCTACAAGGATTCACCATCTATGTGTCGGATTCGGGTGGCCCATTTACAGCCTGGCTTTCCAACACGACCGCTGCATCAGCCACGTACCTGGGTACAGTAGGACACTCGTATTCGTTCTTCAGCCTTGCCACCGACCTTACCGGAAATATGGAGGGCGGGAAAACTTCGGCGGAAGCCTCCACGGCCGTTACCGCCGCGAGTTCCTGCGGCGCTCCGAGTTTAAGCGCCCAGGTGGCGAACGTTGCACAGTCGGGCACAACGGTCACGGCGAGTCTGCAGCTTACCAATACAGGTTTCACCGCCGCGCAGGCGCTCAATATTAATCAAATCACCCTGCGTACGCTTTCCGGATCGGGAACAGTGACGTTGGCAAGCCCGACCCTTCCGGCAGCTGAAGGGGGGCTTGGTATCGGTGCATCAACATCAGTGAACTTGATGCTCAATGTCCCAACCACAGTGACGAGATTCTCTATGACCGAGAGCGGCAACCTAAAAGACGGCGCCGGAAATACATACAACTATTCCATGGCACAGACAGTCATCCCATAAGAAAGCGGAGCTACTTTATGAATGCGCGGAATTATTGGTGCTTTACCCTGTTTGCGGCACTGGTCCTTTGTTTGGTGTCGCCCATCTTGGCGGATTCCATCACTTTTGGCCTGCTGCCTCCTGACGGCGACGTCTCCGGGCCGCCGGGTTCTCTTGTGGGCTGGGGATATTCCCTGACAAACGACAGTACCAGCGACTGGTTCTTAGCCACGGATCTAAACTCGGATTCGTTCTCGAATGGCGCGCCAACATCGCTGTTCGACTTCCCCGACCTGGCCCCTGGCGCAACGGTAACGGAGGCGTTTGATCCGGTGAATAGCATCGGATTGTTTGAGCTGCAGTGGGACCCTGCCGCCCCGGTCGGATTCGTCAACAGCGGCGACTTCACCTTGAGCGGCCAGTGGTACGATGGGGACCCCTTCAACGGTTCCAACTTTATCGCCGACGCGACGGACACCTCGCTGTCATATGCGGCTACGGTTACCGGTTCTGTGAGCAGCGTTCCAGAGCCATCGAATCTTCTGCTGTTGGCAAGCGGCATCGCTGCGATCATCGGTTGGCGGAGGGCGAAACCGTCCACTGGCGCGCATCGTGGCTGCTAATATGCCAAAGTCGATGCACTATCCAGGGGGCGCAGTGATTCTCGCGCTAGCCCTCTTTGGTTCCTCTGCTTCGTCGGCGCAGCAAGGGCCAGACGACGCCAAGGATTCCGGAATCACGCGACAGCAGGCCGACCAGATTCTGAGCGAGCTTAAGGCAATCCGCCAATTGCTTGAGAACCAAAATCGGCCCGCCGGACCAAGCAAGTTACCACCGATGCCCCAAGTGCCGCAGACAGGCAAGCTCCGCGTTGAAGGCGGGTATTCGCTGGGGGCAAGTGACGCTCCTGTCACAATCGTGGAGTTCACCGACT
This sequence comes from Bryobacterales bacterium, assembly GCA_003132905.1. Next base: position 2,548 of record PKZC01000114.1, read on the forward strand.
ACCAGTGTCCGTTCTGCCGGAGGTTCGAAAGCACTACCTTTTCGGAAATCCGCAAGAAGTATATCGATACTGGCAAGGTCAGGTTTGTGATTCGCGATTTCCCACTAGTCGAGATCCACGCCGATGCAATGCAGGCTGCAGAGGCAGCCCGTTGTGCGGGCGACCAAGGACAGTTCTGGACCATGCACGATGTGCTGTTCAGCGACGCAAGCAAGTTGGGAAAGAATGGTTTGATTGACTCGGCGAAGAGCCTTAAACTTGACGTGGCAGCATTCCAGTCTTGCCTGGAGAGCGGAAAACACAAGTTAGAAATTCAGAACGACCAGCAAGTTGCTTCTTCTCTGCAAATCAACGGTACGCCGTCGTTCGTTGTCGGAAAAACGAACGGCGAAGAAGTGTCCGGGGCAATAGTAATCGGTGCGCAGCCCTTCAGCGTCTTTGAAACTAAGCTGAAGGAAGCGGAGTCAGTGCGTTAGGTGATAGTTCCCGCTTATCTCTGAGCGAGAGGGGTTAGGCTGGTGTTTTTTCAGTTTATTCAATGCTCGCCAGCCTCGAGGAAATATCGCAGACGTTCGGTTGTAAGACTGGAGTTTCCTAGTCATGGACAGACCCAGCAGTTTACCAGTGCTCGATCTCACAATATCGTCGGCGGAACGTGTAAGATTGTTTTTGTTCTCGCCTCTCTCGCAGTCAGTTATCCATCAATGGCGGATGAGAACAGAAAACGCTCTCAAAGGCGGCTACGCTGATGGGCATCGAGCCTGACAATATGCCAAAGTCGATGCATTCTCGACCCGTGATAGTGAGGACGAATCGAAAAGGAGCCTAGCGAAGAAAAGACGAGGAGGAGTCACGCACAGATGGGCGGTTTCATTCCCGCCGGACGTCCGTCGCGCGCTTATCATCGCGCAGAGCTATGAAGCGGCTGTGCCGCAAATGCGCATCCGAAGTCCATTCGACAAATTCAAACTGGCCGACGAGGACAGGTTTGAGCCAGCAGCATTCGGCCATTTTCGACGCGGTAAGACCGGCGCCCCAGCGGCCGGCTTTTTTCTCGGGCAGGTTGGCGAAGGGGCATTCCTTGATTTCCAGCGGGTTGATTTTCCTGAACAAATCCGCGCGCGAGGCCCGGCTGAATCCATTACGCGTGCGCGCGGCGTATATTAACCTGCCGTCCTGGTAATAGCCGATGACGAGGGCGTCGAAGTTCTTCGGGGACGGCGTATAACCGGCAATGACGAGCTCCTGGCCCCGGTTGACGCGCATCTTCTGCCAAGCGCCGGAACGCTCGCCGGGCTCGTATTTACTGTCCCGGCGCTTCGCCACCAGCCCTTAGAGACCTTGCACTTTCACCGAGTGGATGAGTTCCTTCAGGCTGCCGTCCAGCACCGGCGAATAGCGGATCGGCTCCGCCATCGCCGGAAATACGTGCTTCTCCAAAAGCCTGCGCCGCTCCGTGAGAGGCTCGGCCATGACATTCCGGCCTTTCAGGATCAGCAGATCGAAAATGAAAAAATGGACGGGCGCGGCGGCGGAGCCGTGGTTCTGCAGCGTATTGAAGGAGGGTTTGCCTTCTTCATCAAGGGCCACGATTTCACCGTCGATGACGGTGTCGCCGGGCATTGCGGCCAGACCCTTGACGATGCCGGGATAGCGGGCGCTGAAATCATTGTCGTTGCGCGAGCGTAGTTGCACCTTGCCGTCGGTCCTGATCGCAAGCGCGCGGTAGCCGTCAAGCTTGAGCTCAATCAGCCACTCCGGGCCTTCCGGAAGACTTTCCTTGCGGAGCAGGAGCATGGGCTCGACGAATGCGGCCTTGGCTTTCGCGGCGGGCATCAGGGGAAATTAGAGTTTATCGCGGTCATGGAGCAGCCTGACGCTCGGAATGACAAAGGCCAACGATTTCAGGCAATACAATGAAGTCATGCCACGGCGATCCGAGGAAACAGCTGAGCCACTTCTCATCGATCGTGCGGCGGCGGCTGAACTGCCTTCCGCCGAGAGCATACGCGAATGGGCGCGAGAGAAACGTGCATTTATTTCGAGCGTAATGTCGGAGTTAGCAGAGGAGCGAAGGGCTGTAGCGGCAAGCATCCGTGAGGAAGGTTTGCGTGCCGTGATGTTCGAGGAATTCGGCGGTCGGGACGCGGACCCCCAGGATGCTTATGTGGCGGAAGTTGAGGGCGCCGATATTTTTATAGGCATTCTCGGCAAAATCTACGGCAACCCGCTGAAAACCAGATTTTCAGCCACCCACACCGAGTATCTTCATGCGGAGCGGAATTCCTTGCGTATCGCCATGTGGGCGTCTGATACCCCGGATCGCGAAGGACCCGAACAAAGCTTTCTAAACGACGTTCGCACGTTCCACGTCGTGCCGGCTTTTCGCACAATCGCCGATTTGAAGACTCAGGTTAGCGAAAGAATCCGGGCGATTGCGGCCGAGGATCTCGCCCCATGGTGCAAATTGGGAAGGATGGTTTTTCGCGCCACTCAGGTCGAAGATCACGGTGACACTCTCACGGTCGTCACGCGGGTGAGAGATGACGCCGTTGCCAGAGCCCTCGAAGAAGCCCGGGGCGATCAGTGGAACCGAGCGAAAAATCTCCGCTTCACCTGGTCGGGGCGCAGCAGGTACGTAGACGTTTCCAAAGTGCTCGTTACAACAACGTCTGCCCGCTCGAAGCTCATCCGCCTTGATCTCAAGAGTACGGACGGCCCTCAGGACTCTTCTCTTCAATACTCGATGGATGGCCTAACGCCCGATGATATTACTGAAAAGGCGCTGCGCACTGTTCTATTTGGGGAGCCCAATCCCCTGGCTCGCGGTCACCTGGCGTTCATCGCGGAGATCGACGATCCTCTGCAACCGCTAAGGGTGTCTCCCGTTTCGGAAGAAATAGTCCGGCCACTGGCAGAGTTGTTGATAACAGATCTACTCATCGGCACGGGACGGGCAGGAAGGATAGTAGAGCTCAAGATCGGAGTGCCGATACGCGAGCGTCGGCCCTTCTCACTGGGTTGGGAGACCCCTCGCCGGTATGCCAATGAGACCATAGCGGTTCGAAACATCCGGGGTGAAATTATTCTGTAGGTTCGTGGCGAAACCATTGCGATAGAACGGAAGCGAACGATGACGGGCTCCCTCTGCTCGTTAAAAGGGCGCTTCCGTCGCTCCTGTAAGAAGCCGGAGCGCGGCACTCAAACGTCGTTAGGTCAGGCGTTGAGTTTCGAGAAACCTCAGAAGATCCTGCTTCGATTGAAAGCGGTCGCGGCAATCGATCATCGCAACCAAGAAACTTCTGACCAGGTCGTCCAGCTGGTAAAGCTCGTCCGCGAGAATCTCGGCGTGCTCGCCATGAGAAATTTTGCTGCGGGTTTTGTAGTGCTGCTGCAACTCCTTCTTGAGGCGCACGCGCTCGGCGACAGGGACGGCGAAAAACATGACCACGCCTTCGGCAACGCCCTGAGTGATGTTCCCGTCGCCGGTACTTAGGAAAGTCTCCAGACACGTAACGAGGTTGAGGAATCGGTCGGCCGCGGCCGCCTGCACCCTACTGCTGCCATAGATATGCAGGGCGTGCAGCAGGAGCTTTTGAAAGCCTGTTTGATTTTTCGCGGGCTTGTCGAGCAGCGGCGCGACAATGTCCAGCCGCGCCTCACGGAGCTTGTCCAGAACCTCCTGGGACAACGGGAACCCGGGAACGCGCCGCGAATGATGGGGATCATAACGTCTCGCGCCCGTGTTGCAATTGACGATGATGCGGGGCCGCTCAGTGGTGACCACGTCGCCCTGCAAGCCGATCGCGCAGGACGTGCCGTTCCTGGTCATGCAGGCCATCCAGAACCGCAAGACATCGATGACAGGACCGCACAGCTGCTCGGCGCGCGCAACGGCATAGGTTGGTTCGGCGGTGACCTGAATCTCGGCCCAGACCCCGGCGTCGGTCTGGCGCTTGAGATATGGGACGGTGATGAAATCGTCGGAGGTGATGCGCTGGAGAAAATCGGCGCTGGCCTGGTGGAACATGATCCCGCCTAATGAGCGCGCGGGCGCATCCGGAATGTCAATGCCGAATAGCGGCAAAAAAACCTTGTGCTGCTCGGTATACGCCTCCAGTTCCGCCACGAGCAACCGGAAATCCGCCCGCGCCTGATCGGCACCGCTGATGGCGTGAATTTCAATGATGTCGCGTAGTCGCCCGGCGAGATACTCCGCTGAAAATTTCTCGTTCCAGTCGCCGTATCGCAAAGCCTGGCGGATGAGATCGCGTCGGCGTACTAACCCTTCGGGCGAGAGCAGGAAGTATCCGCGTGGACCATACCACATGCGGTGTATGTCGGCTGTCGCCGGCGTGAATGGTTCCAGAGCTTCAACGACGGCGGAGATATTGTTGAAGAGCACGCTAAAGACGCGTTCATCCATAAGCATCTATCGTGTCACCGAAGTCCGGTCCGGTAAAATACAGCTAGACCGGAGCCTTCATGCCAACGACAGCCCGTGCTGAGAACCACATCATCAGGCTCTTCGTCTCCGCCTACGAGAAGGGTTCGTGGAAAGATGCAGCGCTGACGTTTCCGGACGAGGTTAAAGACGGCGGGATCGACGGGTTTGCCGAGCGGACGGACGGCGAGACGCTTGCGATCGAGCACACCGTCGTCGAGCCTTTCGTCGGCGACATTGCGGACCAAGCCGAGATGTTGCCGATGTTTCCGTCCATCGAGAAGGACGATACGCTGCTCGTCCCCGGTCTCTGGATTCAGCTGTTCGTTCCGGTCGGAACACTTCACCTGCAAAAGCCGGGCGTGCGGCAAACGATAGTAAAAGCGGTCCACGAGTGGCTGAGAGCAAACCGGCTCGCGCTCCCGAAGGGCGATTCGGAGCATCCCTGTATCGTCGCCGGATCTCCCGGCAAGCTGGACACCGAGATTACCCTCACCTTGAAAATCGTTGACCTTCCTGGCGACGGCAAACTGCATATCCGGCGGCAGCAGATCGGCGATAGCTTTGGCGATGTCATCGAAAAGATGCTGGCGAAGAAACTGCCGAAGCTCGTCAAGACCGCAGCCAGCAAGCGCGTCCTTCTTCTCGAACGCCGGCATATCAACCTTCACCCGAAAAGAATGATCGATGAGATCGAGAAGCGGAGGAGTTCATTCCCCGATCTGGCGCAGGTCCACGAAATCTGGATCGTCGAAACTATGTTTTACGGAACAGCATTTGGCGGCGAGTATATTCGATTCGAACGCTACGACGCTAGCAAGGAGGTGGCGAGTTACGATTTCGACGGCACGGCGTTGCTGACAAGGCATGAGGAAGGTGTAGTCGAAATCGTCAGTCGGGTTGGCGGGTGTTGAACCGAGTTGATCAGAGATAGAGCGCGTTGCACTAGGCAGCACGCATCGAAGCATGACGAGACGGGGAGTCAAATGAAATCATGTTCGGTCAGGTGATAGGGACCACTTACGCCAAGGACATCCCGGCTGCGGCCTCCGGAAACCACTATTTCGACTCCTTCAAATCCCCTATAGACGGTCCATCCCGGATCGTCCGCAAGCGTGAGTTTGTGCGCCTCAAGGCAGGCAGCCAGGACGCCGAGTTCCGAGCCGGACCTCAATCCTTCCGGGCAGGTATTGCGAAAAGTAGCGTATGCGCGGTTCGTCAGAGGCCATCGCACATTGAGGAGATATAGAGCCTCGTCGCCAGCCTTGATAAGGTGCGGAACGAACGCTGGCGCATTGTACTCTGCGGAGAAGCCGTCCATCGGCAAGAAACCCAAAAGAGCGGCCCGATTCGGCTCTGCGGTTCCGAATCGGTATGATGGCCGGAACCCGCTGACCGAAACCGGCCTCTCGCTGTCATTGGTTAGGATGCACTCGATCGGCACCACGAGTGACCTTTGGTATTGAGCGAAATCCACCCATGTCGCCGGCGTACCATCAGGAGTGTCACTCAACAGGTTGAATCCGCCAATCGGAAACCTCGAATTCACGATCCTGAGAGGCGAGTCAAACTTTACCCGGCAGCGCGGCGTGAGATCCTGGCGTTGACTGTCACCGTACTTGACTAGATTTATGGAGGTATTCGTGATATTACTCATGAGCGCGAATATGCTCACAGCCAGAGCCACGACGGCGATTGCTGATGCGGATTGCTTTGCCATTGGCTCCTCCTAATTTATTGTCTCTTCTTTTCGCCGTTGACGGTCGAACGGGCGGTCACAGGCACGCTCCGTGGCTATCCCGTCTTGCTGTCAGGCGGGGGATCGCTCATGTAGATCTTTGGCAGCGGCCCGGGCGGCCCGGCAAAGCGAAGATCCGACGGCGTGTTCTTTTTGTCAACGAGGTGAAGTTGAACCTGCTGCGCCGACGCGACGTATTGCGGCCACGCCGCGCCCATCACGCCGAGAAGAGCTTTCATCTCGTGATCGGAGTCGTCCCGAGCCCCGCTGAACCAGAACAGGACGGGAAGGGTGGTTTGCGGCACTTCGGCGATCATGCGGGCGCTGAAATAAGCCATGCCCTGAATGTGGCGGTACTGGGGCGTTCCGTCCCCTTGCGTCTTTCGCAAAATGCGGGTGACGAGATACCAGACCGTATCCGGCTGCAGGTCCTGGTTGACGTCGCTGGCAATCCATAGCAAGCTCCGGGCCGCCGGAAGGCCGAGAATTTTCTTCGTGCTGGCGATCTGGGCGTCCGCCGCTTTCACAATCCGCTGGAGAGGCGCTGCCATCAGGTCCAGAAGCTCGTGCTGGCACGCCAAAGGGAGCCGGTGGCTGTCGATTCGGGCCGTGCCGTAAACAAGAAGCTGGTCCTTGCGCTGCCGTTCCGCCGCCCGTTCGCCCAGCTTTCTGCGAAACGACTCGCCAAGGCTGTCCGCTTCCAGCGCCTTCAACTCGGCGATGACGTTATGGCGGCGGAACAGAAAATCCGCGCTCCGCGGCGGATTGTCATTGCCGACCAGGTCCGAGACCAGTTCTCCCTGGATTCCCTTCACGAAGGGATCGACGATGGATTGGAGGGGGGTGCAGGTTTCATGCGAAAATGGCCGATTGATTCCATTTTAAAACATTGTTCAAACGATAAACGGAGATTTGTCTCTGGGCGATATCGATAGAAGAACTTCACGGCAGAGTTCGCATCGGCTGGGCCAAAAATTGTTTTCCGAATTATTAGCGACTGGCGGATGTCTCTTAGTGAGCGAAGTCAATCAAGGAAACGCTGCCCCAGTTGACTTTGCTGAGGAGATTCCGGGACTGGACATCCTTGAGAAACTCCTCGGCGTGTTCGACGAATCGCTCCGTGATCTCCGCGTATCCGGCTTTCTCCGGCAGTCCGACGAGCAGCGCGAGGCCTTTTTGCAGCTCCCCGCTTTCCGGCAGGGTTGCATAGGTCAGCATCGAGTCGAGACCCAGGAAAACGATGAGTTCCTTATCGGGCTGATTGCGCGGATCGTGCTTGTAGGAATTCGCCAGCAACCGCAGGGCTTCGATGCTGGGGTAATGCGCACATTTGGTCGGACTTAGCCGGGCTTCGATTTCCTTCCATCTTTTACCGAGAGGCAAAGCGAGGAGCGCCTTCATTCGGAGGTCATACTCGGCGCGCTTGATCGCGCTGCCGTGGCCCATAGCGCAGGCGGCAAAGTAGAGAAGCCTTCGCTCGATGTGGTGGCGAATTGCTACAAGAAACAGCAATGAGAGGTCGTGCAGGAAGGGCAGATCAGTGAAGATCCACTGGTCATAAGCATAGTCCGGATCAGCATTCTCGAGAAGTGCTTGCCGGCGGCGGGCTTCCTCCGTCACCAGGCCGATGAATGATTTTGCGTCTGAAATCTCCATAGAATTGCGCCGAGAGAGCGGTCAGGTGAAGAAACGCGCAAATCGCGGCAGGACGTCATCACAAACAAAACCCGCAAAGACCGCGAAGCTGCTCCAAGTCCAGAATCGCACCTTCCGACTCGTCGCCGAAGAGGACTCCGGGCGACAGGTCAGTAGCGGCTTGCGACCGGTCATTCCGACGATTTCTTTGAAGGCGAACGCCTTTTGTTTCCGGCCGCCTGCGGCCTTGTTTGATCTAGTTCGTGGACAAGAGCTCTTAGGCGAATCGTGGCTGCCGAAAGGGCCTCAGGCGTCGGCATTTGAACGCCGTGAACGAGTTCATTACGCAGCTTTCTGAGAAAGAGAATTTCCTGCAGCAGAGGGGGCGAAACGCCAGGGATCTGGCTGTGGAACCACATGGTCTTCTTGCTTCCCGTGCGCTGCCGGATGATTTTTTCAAGGGCAATCCATGCGGTTAGAAAAGATCCCACCCCTCGCTCGGCATTCTCGTCGGGCCCGGTACGGTAGAAAGGGCTGCTTACGTCGAATGCCCGAATTGATTCGAAGGTTGAATAACGTTCCTTGCTTTTGCCGATGAAAAGATCGATGAGCTGTTCGCCGATCGGGCGATCATTGTCAGGGTCGGTCACAACCGCCGAAAGGAGCGGCTTTATGGGGCCCGACTGGTTCTTCTGGTAAGCGCGCAGCAGTTGGAACAAAAGGTCGACCCGTCCCATATCCGGTTCGGCGGCATCGCGGCTTGCAAGGCGAAGCTCGCGATGGAGGAACGCTGCAAGCTCATAGTGATTGGTGAATTCCTGATTAGCTTGATTGACACGCTGATCGAACGCCACCTGCAGCCGCCGCAGCGCGATCTCTCCGGTCAGGACAAGGCCGTTCAGTTCGTCGAGGATGGCGTATTCATCATCCGAGAGGTCGCCACTCAACGGCTTGTAAACAAGGTCGTGTTCCACCTCCGCCCATCCGTGCATGAGCACGCTGGCCACCTGTATCTCTATGCGCGCATCCGAATATCGATGCTGGTCATTGCCAAGCTTGTCGAGTCTCAGTCCCACGAAGTAGTGGGTTGCATGGTATCCGTCAAATTGCTTCTTGTGTTTTGGCGAACGACCGTCGGGGAAGGTCTTCGGGTTGCGCTGCAGCCGGAACGTGTTCCGGATGATCTTGTCGACATCCTGAAGATCGCCGGGGAAGTACAGAGCGACGCGAACGCCGGACAAGTCGATGATGTCGTCATAGATATCTTGTGCGGTCTTATAGGTCTTCTTCTCTTCCTGCTCCCGACGACGAAGCTTGTCCGCCAATCGGTCCGGACCTTTTGCGCGATTAGTAACAATGACACGCTTGCCGTTCCCCCGCAGTTCCTGTTCGCACAGCTGCGCACACAGCCTTGACGCCTCCTGATAATAATCGAATTCTCTCCGGTATGCGGCCAGGAATTGATCGACAACGCTGTCTGTGCTGCTCATGTGCCATGTCCCGAACGAGATTACCGCCGAAAACAGAGAATAGCACCGGAATGCTCGGCCACAAAGTGGATTGAGCTGCGCGCCGTCGTGGGCGTATAGTGCGACCGCAGCAACAGCCTCCGGACCCTGCGCGTCAGTCGAATTTCGACCACTGCGGACGATCGGTATCGTCGAGTGCGGCGGCGCGGATACGGCGGGCGGTGATCGGGTGGGTGATACCCATGCCAGGCTCCAGACCGAGCGATCCCGGTGCATAGCCGTTGAACCCCGTCGAGTTATGGGCCGGGCCATCCTTCCACTGCGCAGCCGGCGGGGGGAGCGCATCCGGGTGAACCCGACGCCAGTGCCAGAGAGTCAGGAGTTCCTCCGCCAGAGCCTCGATCAGGTTTCTCGTGCTGCCGATCAGGCCGTTCAATGTGCGCCCCGCTTCTTCCGTCAGCAAGAATCTGGTGTTTCCTTCGAGCAAGACCTCGACATCCGATCGGGCCGGATCGCGCGGCAGATGGCCCACCCGGCGGGCGCGGAGCAATTCCTCCCCGTCAGGGCCGAGCAACACAGGAGTTCGCCGCAGGACCTGGCCATGCTCCAATCTTCGACCGCGGTGGACGAGCATATTCCGGAAATCCAGTGTCCAGTCCAGCCATCCCGTCGGCCCCGCGCTCAGGATAGAGGCTTCGAGCCGGCCCGCAAACCGGGCCTGCATCCGTTCGCCGTCATCGGACGCGGCCGTAATCTTGTTGAGGCGTGCGCGCGCTCTGTCAAAGTCAGCACGGAGGATACTCATCGGAAGGGCGACGACGCCAATGACGACTCCGGCGAGGCAATCGAGAGAAGATGCGAGCGCCCGCACAATACCGGCCTGGTGGATCCGAACGAATTCGGGGGCGAGTTGATCGAGCGGACTGCGGGGAGGCGGCGGTGCCAGGGTGAGGCGTCCGTTCTGCATTTTTACGGCGTCAACAGAGCGGTCGCTGTCACGATCGGTAGCGTCAAGGAATTCCAGCCGCTTCGGTCATATTGCCCGCTACGCTTGTGACGCAGCAAAAGAGTTGGTCGGCGATAAGGATTCGGNNCCAGCCGATGCCGTAGGGAGGCTGTTCCGTGAAATCGGAGAATATTTCTGACTCTAGCGCTGCCCAATGGGGCAGCTTGACGCCGATGGAGGCCATGGCGTCCGCGTCGCTTCGCTCGCATTCTTCAGGATATGGTTGTTTCAGGCGGTCGAGATCAGCGGGTCTCATACAGATAGTCTCGCCCTCTTTCGTTTATCGCCGGCCAGCATATAAGCGAAATCAGATGTAGAATTATCCGTGATCGCGGAAATAGGCGCAACAGCGTGTCTATTTCCGGTCAGATCGGGCAACGTCCCAGGTTGGACGTTTTCGGAGTGTTGAAATGGCAACGCTCGTCCTCCTCGCAAGTATCTTGCTCTCCTGGTGGCTACTTATACGCAAACGCACCCTGGCACGACAGCGTCAGACCGAGAGCTTTCCGGCAAAACTCGTTGGTCATTTGTTCGAATGGTCTGCGAGCCTCGCCATCGTTCTGTTGTTCTACCACCTCTTGCTAGCTTTCGTGGCCTTCGGCTGGCGGTGGATCACGGCCGAAAAGCTGGAGCGGCTTGAAGAGAGCCTCGCTGCGCTGCAACGATTGACAGGAGAGTACAAACTGACCTGGGGCATGTCGATGGCCTGGCTTCTGGTGCTCTACCTTCTCGCCCGATGGTGGATTCGTTTTCTTGATCGTGAAACGCCCTTCCGTGCCTTCAAGAACTTCAAGAAGGTGTTGCATGTCATCAGTACGGTGGTGTTCCTCCTTTCGTCGTTCACATTGCTCGGCTCTGCGCCGGGCGAGGCGGCGGCGACCCTGGAAATCCACCTGCGCCAGGAGCGTAAGGAATACGGCGTGCTCCGGCAGGATCTCAAGCGCGTCCTGGAGGACAAGACGATCCAACGGGCATACGACAATGCCAGCAAAGCGTTGCCCGGAACCCACTCTGTTAGGGATCTGCTCAGTAACTCCATTGACGAACGATCGAGGCTCCGCGATACGTATGCAGAAGCGCGAACGAAATACGCCATACGGGATCCCCGGATTGACACGCTCCTCAGACGCGATTCCGACCGCCTTGCGAAGCTGGACCGGACGATCCACACGGCTCCCAAAGAATCGCCGCATTCGGACGCGGACGAAATCAGGCTACCAGGGAACATTACGTATGAGCGGCTTGAGAAGGCGAAATCTCGCGTTGAGGCCTTGAAGACGAAGTTGCGCCCATATTTCGAGCGCACGATCAAGCGACCAGGCGGCAAGGATCTGGTGCTGGAGTTACCGGGCGGCCCGCTCGATCAGTTCTTCGAGGCCATGAAGCCACTTGAAGAAATCCATCCCGTGATGAAGGCATTCCTTGATCTGACCAAGTCCGCGCTCAGTGATTCGATCGAAGCGCGGTTGAGGCCGGAGCTCGATAAGCTTGCCGAGAGTACAATTGAGCATCCCGAAGACACGGAGACGGCGGTATCTAAGGTCGCGCAGGAGCTTGCGGACGCGAAGCCGGCTAGGCCCACGCCGGAGGAAGCAAAGCAGTATAAGCGGGACGTTGCGGAAGTACAGCAGGAGGACAGAGAGTTTCACACCAGCGCCGAGCGATTGCAACAGAGGATGAATGAGGCGGAAGCGCGGCGGACCACGCAAGCCCGCAATAATCAACCATCGCAAGACGACGGAGGGCGGAACGGCACGCACACGCGCAGGGCCGAGGCTCGCAGGCACGAACGGCCTCGCGGTGGCGACGTGGGCATTGAGACAAGGGCTTCGAGGCAACCCTATATACCTGACCAGCCGGTGACGCCGAGGGTCGATCCGCCGTTTGATCCAGGCAGCGGCTCAACCGGCGGGCAGATCGTTACCGGATGTACCTGCAATCACTACCGAAACGGTGTGCTTGTATCATCGTCCCAGATTCCGGTGGGTGCACGGTGCGGATTTCAGGTGTGCGGACAGCCCTGATCAGGGCAAAACTACTTAATCGTTTAGCATATCCTGTCGTATCCTCATTTTTTATGTTCAGGCTCATAAGGCTCTCCCTGAATGGTAGAAGGTGGATGCATTTCCACCTTACAGTGTTATGGGCTTGCTGATGAGATATTTGAGCTGGGGCGCGCGGCGACGTGGGCCTGCGTAGGTCGACTATCTCAAGCAAGAGTGACCGACATCGCACCGTGTTCCTTCCGCGTCGGTCTGACCGTGATTTCAACGTCCTGGCCAAGGGCGGTAAGGAAGGTCATCAGGCGCTCGACGGAGAAATTGCCGGAGCGGTTGCGCATGAGCAGCGATACCTGCGGCTGGGCAATGCCGATGACGCCCCCTGCCTGCGCCTGGGTCAGCTTGCGGGCCTTGATGATGCGGTAGATCTGCAGGGTCAGGCGCGCCTTGAGCTGCTCCTGTTCGGGATTAGCGAGGCCAAGATCGGCAAAGACGTTGCCGCTGCTTTTTTCGTGGGCGACGCTGCTCTTTTTCTTCGTAGCCATTTCAGTTCTGCCTTTCCTGGTGCAGCCGTCCGGCGTCTGCCAGCCGGCTGCGGATGAGTTCGATATCCTTTTGCGGCGTGGCGATGCCGCGCTTCGATTTCTTCTGGAAGGCGTGCAGCACGTACACGACGTCGGAGAACTGCACGGTGTAGACGGCGCGATAGGTGTTCGTGTCGTGGCGGTCGATGATCTCCATAACCCGCGTCCCTCCGAAACTCTTAAGCGGTTTCGCCGCCGGATCGGTATCGCCCATTTGGGCGGCGTAGAGCGCCTGGCCCATATCGGAGCGAACCTGCCGGGGAAACGCCCGCAAGTCCTTGCGGGATGAGCCGATCCATATGACTGGCTTGAGACCACCTTCCATCATAATAGTATATATATATTCATATAATTGTCAAGACGAATGATCGGGCGGGGTGGATCATTCAGCCTGCGCCCGGGTGAATTTGCGGGCGTTGATGCGGTAGATTTGCAGGGTCAGGCGTCGACGAGGCCGAGACGTTTCTCGATGCTGTGTACCCATCCGGTGAGCCGCGCGGTTATCGCGCTTGATGGCGGATCACTTTTTCTTCATGCTCTCGCGCGAGGCAATAATCTCTCGCAGGTTATCGATACCCGCATTCGTGAAGGCCATGACACCTTCCTCGCCGATGCCGACGACCCACAGGCATCCATGTTCAGGGAACATATCGGTACCAATCTCCCACAGCAACTCTTCGTCTTCGCCGAGCATTTCGGCAACGTGGCTGATGGTAAAGACATAGCCTGGTGTGGCCATGATCAGGCCGCTTGTTTGATTGCCGCGTTTTGATTCCAGTTCCAGGGCAACAGATCATCGATCCTGTGAGCCGGATGCTCGGCGATACGGCCCAGCACATCGGCAAGCCAGGCTTGGGGATCGACGTCATTCATTTTTGCTGTCGCAATCAGACTATATATGAATGCCGCCCGCTGACCGCCGCGATCAGAACCGGCGAACAACCACGCCTTACGACCAAGAGCGATCCCGCGCAACGCTCTTTCGGCCGCATTGTTCGTCAGGCAGATCCGGCCGTCCTCCAGGAACCTCGTGAAGGATTCCCAGCGTTTGAGCATATAATCCATGGCCTCGGCCACATCGGCGTGGCGTGATAGCCTGGCGCGCTCCGTGCGCATCCAGACCTCCAGATCCGCGACGAGAGGCGTACTGAGTTTTTGTCGCACGGCAAGACGTTCCTCCGCACTGAGTCCGTTGATCTCGCGCTCGATATCAAAGAGCGCGTCGATACGCCGCACCGCTTCCATGGCCAGCGGCGAGATAACGGGCGCATTTTTGCGGTTTGCCTTGCTCTGTGCAGCAGCGGCAATATCAGCAAGCTTGAAGAAGTTGCGCCGCGCGTGGGCCAGGCATAGCGCCGACAGGATCACGCCGGGGGTCCGGCCGGCCTCGTAGAGCTGGTTATATCCGCTATAGGCATCGGCCTGCAGGATGCCGGCGTATCCGGCCAGATGAGCCCGTGGATGCTCGCCACGACGATCGCGCGAATAGTAAAATACCGCAGCAGGTGGTCCCTTTCCGCCGAAGGGGCGATCATCGCGAACATAGACCCAACAGCCCGGTATCGGTTTTTCCCTTGGCCATGACCGGTACTGTTGTGTCATCACCGTGCAGTCGTTCGGCGGCAAGCGTATGCGCCTCCAGACGTTTGAACAGAGGATTGAGAACCGTGCAGCAGGCACCGACCTGATCGGCAAGTGTCGACAGGCTTAGATCCACGCCTTCGCGGGCATAGCGCTCGGCTTGCCGGTTCAGCGGCTGGTGCTGGCCGAACTTCTCGAACATGATCATGGCCAGCAAATGGGGTCCCGCCCAGCCGCGGGAAGTCACATGGAAGGGCGCCGGCGCCTGGTCGATGGTCTCGCAGTTGCGGCAGGAGAACTTCTCGCGCACGGTCTGGATGACCTTCCACTGGCGGGGAACTACCTCCAGGGTTTCGGTAACGTCTTCACCGAGCTTCGAGAGGTTCGTGCCGCCACAGCAGGCGCAGGAGGTCGGGCCGGGAATGACCACCCGCTCGCGCGGCAGATGATCGGGGAACGGCTTGCGCGCCGGCCGCTTGCGGGTGAAGCCCGCAACGGTCGTTGTCCTTGCGACGGCCTTCTCGGCGGCGAGTTCATCCTCAGTGGCCGAGGCCTCCAGCTCTTCCAGTTGCAGTTCGAACTGATTTATCAGGCGCGCGGTGCCCTCGGCGCGGGGACCGAAGCGTTCGCGGTTGAGTTTGGCAATCACCAGCTTCAGGTGGGCGATCAGCGCCTGATCGTCAGACAGCCGGGCCTGCGCCGTCGCCAGTTCCATCTCGATATGCACCGCATGTGTCCGCGCCGCGATCAGCGCTGCTTTGAGCGCGTCGATGTTATCGGGAAGGGTTTCAGGCAGCAAATCCATGACTGAAAGTGAATCATAAATCCGCCCGCCTGACTCCTAAAAAATGACAGAAATCCCAAGAAAAATAGCGATCCCGAGCGCTTCATCCGGCTAGGTGCGGACGGACCGTCAAACGCGGATTCCGCCAGTCGATCCCATCCAGCATGTAAGCCAGTTGAGCAGGAGAAATCGACACCGCACCGTCCGACGGCGCGGGCCAGATGAAGCGACCCCTCTCCAGTCGCTTGGCGTAAAGCGACATCCCCAGCCCGTCGTACCAGATGATTTTGATAAAATCGCCGCTGCGTCCCCGGAAGACAAACAGGTCGGCGGCGTGAGGATCGCGCTTCAATGTTTGCTGGACCTGAAGGGCCAGCCCGTTCATGCCGCGCCGCATGTCCGTTCGCCCGACCGCCAGCCAGACCCGCACATTACTCGGAACCGGTATCATCGGCGCCCCCGGTGCCGCATCATGCCGACCGCCTGATGGCCGCCAGCACAAGGCGCAGTACCCGATCATCCACGCTGCCGGAAAGGCGCAGCTTGATCCCCTCGGCGGTTTCGATCTCTATCAGGCCCGCTGTCGGGCCATCCATCGCCGGCACGGCTGCGTTGATTTCTTCTGCCACATGGATCGGCAAGAACCCTGCCACCGGCAACCGCTCGGCACCGAGCCGGCCATCGCGATGCTGCCTGCGCCAGCGGAAGACCACGTTTGTGTTCAGGCCGTGCCGCCGGGCAACAACCGCTACCGAGGCCCCCGGCGCGACGATTTCCTGCAAGACCTGCCGTTTAAAGTCGAGACTGTAACGCCGCCGGGGTCCCTCGGCGAGCTGCCGCCGCCGTTCGGTCTCGGCCCCCCTGGGCCCGCTTTGGCTGGTATCACTAAGCATCGATAGGTGTCCACTTAAAATAGGTGGACACCTAATTGGCGGCCACTAGCAATACTGTCTAATATTTTTTGCGGTTTTCACAGGCGGCCTTCGCCGGAGGCGCACGATGCTGTCGAGGCGCGCGTCGATGCGGTCAAAGCGGCTACTGTAGTGCGCCAGCGTCGTTCCGTGCTGGGCCAGCGTCTGTTCGATCTGACCAACCCGGAATTTGAGATCCTTGATGTCGTGTTCCGTGCGCTCCTGGCTACCCCGGATGGCGCGCAGGTGTTCCAGGATGCCGCCGTCGCTCATCGAGCTATGGCGCGACAGGTCTGGCGGGTCCTCCGTCATCGGCTTTCAGGCCTCGACCAGGTTCAATCGGCGCTTAATGGTATCCACGTCCGCGCGCAGCGCAGCAAGCATTGCCTCCTGACGCAGATCATCGCCTTGCATGGCCACCAGCATGTGGCGGATGCTGGTTTGGCTGTCCTTGAGTTCACGCACGTCGGCGATAAGCTGCCGCTGCTCCGCGCGCAGTTCGAGGAGACGTTCCAGGATCAAATTGTGCGGTTCCTCAGCCATGAATTTGACTCTACTCGAAAAAGATTAAGAATCCCAGAAGAATGAAAGGGGCCGGAGCCTTACTCCGGCGGATCCCTAAATTGCGTTTAAAATCCAACCTTCCTTAACTGTTTCTTAAGGGGATTATGAGAAAGTATTCCAGAGCCCGGCCTGTGACGTCCGGGCTGTACCAGCGCAGGGAAGGCACATGGCGGAAGGGGACGACCAGAATTCTGCGGAGGCGAATCCCGAGGGGCTTGCTGAATCGGCGCTGACCAATCAGGGCGATCTCGACAAACTGATTGCAACCGGACGGCTCGATGTCGCGCCGATGGCTGCCCTGCGCCAAATGACCGGTTGGGACGGTCTAACCGAAAAAGAGGAGGAGGATGCGCGCCTCCTTAACAGCCAGCAGCAGGCTCTCGCAGAATACGAACGGACGATGGACGAAGTTCGCCAGCGGGCGGATAGGCTGATGGCGCAATTGGACGAGCAGGAGCGCGAGGGCCGCAAGAAACTGGCCGAGGCCGATGCCCGCGCTATCATCCTCCACGACGGAAGCCGCGTACTGGTCGGCGACAAGGACGGCGAGTATATCGATGAAGCGAGCGGACGGGCACTCGAAGGCGCCGACAAAACCGAAGCCGAAAAGCTGCGCAAGCCGGATTCTGAAACAGCGGCGGAGCACAAGGAACTAGAACATCGCCTGGAAGAAATCAAAGAGGCGAAAGATCACGTCCGAAATGCTGCGACGCCCGCTTCGCAGGACGATGAGAATCTCACCCAAGACGAGCAAAGACAGAAGGTGGCGCAAGCCAAGGAAGAACTTGCCAAGGCGGCGGCAATGTCCAAGGACATCGATGCGAAAGAGGCGCATCTCGAAGATAGTTCGAACGCAGCGGCCCTGGGAGACACGGACACGCTGGCCGTTCTTGGCCTCTCCAGTTCACAGACCGGGCGGACTACGTCGTATGCCGCGAGCCTCGAGGAACAGGACGGCCGGGCAACGGTCCTGCAGAGTCAGTTCACCGCCAGTGCCCAGGCTCACGCTGCTGCTCCGCCAGCCAGCATGGCGACATCGCCGGGAATGACAGATCGCGAGAAGATTTCGACGTCGGCTCCCACGCAGAAATAATCGAAACGCTTCTACCTTCCCATTAGCCGGATTACCGGCAACAAGAAAGATTCCTGAATTATTTCCTTGTCCCGGCGGCGGTGATCCGCTAAAGCTCGGAACTTAACAGTTTGAGCGATAGTGTTTCACGCGTGGAAGTCATAGTGGTTATTCAACAGTATGCAGCATTCCGACGCGAGCCGAACCACAAACGTTTCAACCTATCGATGTTTATTTGGCACCGCGTTCCCAGTGGTTTGGGACGCGCTGAAACACTATCGCTCATTCTGTTTCAGACATCGCGATCCAGCGGCGGGTTCACGATGGGAATCTTCCTTCGGATCTTCTCGCTACTTGCGGTGGCGCTGCTTCTATCCGCTCATGGCTTCGCACTCAGCGTTCGGCAATACGAAAACAAAACCAAAGCACAGGGCGCAGAAGCAGTTGCCAGCGCGATTGACAAGATCGTGGACGATGTTGCGAAGGTCAATCCGGCCTTGTCGAAATCGATTCACGACTATTTTTACGTGATCCCCGCAGGGCAGGCCGAGTCGCCGGGGCTCATCGCCTTTGGCGCAGAGCTTGTCGCCGTTGAGAATCTGGCCGACAAGGGGAAGCTGGATCTCGATAAAGTCCAGGTCGAAGGTATTTTGCTTGATCTGGTCAAGACCGACGTTATGAAGAAGCAATCCTCCCAAAACAATCAGGCGCCAGCAAAGAAATGACGTGTGGAAGCAGCCGCGGGTTGAGAGTGTCAAGTGGATCTATATGACCGCAGCGGCCAGCGCAAATATCTGACGCCGGCGGAGCGGCAGAGCTTTCTGCGTGCCGCTTCGTCGATGGAGCCTTTCGTTCATACGTTTTGCGCGACCTTGGTGCATGCGGGATGCCGGATTTCTGAAGCGCTGGCGCTGACCGCAAGCCGGGTGGATTCCGGCGCGGGCGTCCTCGTTTTCGAAAGCCTCAAGAAGCGGCGCAGGGGCGTCTACCGCGCGGTGCCGGTGCCGCCGAACTTCCTCGAATTCCTCTATCAGGTGCATGATCTTGCCGCGCTCGGGGAGGGGCGGCTGTGGGACTGGTCGCGGACGACCGGATGGCGGCGGGTGAGGGAGGTCATGCAAGCGGCTTCGATTGAAGGAATCTGCGCGACGCCCAAAGGCGTCCGCCACGGGTTCGGCATCAAGGCCGTCACGTCCGAGGTGCCGCTGAACATGACCCAGAAGTGGCTCGGCCATGCGAGGCTGGCGACAACGTCGATTTACACCAATGCCATGGGACCTGAAGAGCAAAAGATTGCGGAGAGGATGTGGGGGTGATGACTGCGCCGGATACCATCGGCCTGCTGGCTTTACAGTCGGAGGCCGCCACCTGCCTCGTATAGATAAGAAATCGGGTGATCGCGCAACACTTTACGCCGGGCATTCACGTACTTGCTCTTTGAGGCGAGCAAGCCGCCGATCGATGCGACGGCACCCGTTGACGTGATTACGTCCGGCATCGGTATCACGGTACCAAGGGCCACGCTTCCCAGAGCCGCGACACCACCCACGACTGCTGTGATGACTTCCTTCGTGGGAAGCATTTGCCACGCCTCAAGCTTCAAGGCTTCGCGCAGCGCTCTATAGTCGTCGCGGATGTCTTCCTGACATTGCACCTCGATCTCGGTGCGCTCAGCAGTGGACTTCGCTCCCGCTATGCTTCGCGCCTGGGTTTCGATGTGTTGAACGAAGCGGTGCCTCAGGTCTCTGATGTGGTGGCCGTCAGCGGCGCCTTCCTCTCGTTCCCGGAATTGAATCCACTTCGAAAACGGAATACGATCGGCATCAGCGACCTTCAAAACCACTGCCAGGAGCGATTCGCGCACTTCCCCCGCATCCACGGAACCCTGCGTAGATTCGGTCAATAGACCCGACAAGGACGCATATGCCGCCGATCGATCCGTCACGCGCACCAGGCTGTCGCCGGCGCAACAGTCCGCGAGGAGGCTCATAAGGCTCAATCCGGTGGCCGGAGCAGCCGGGTAATCCGCGTTTGCTAACGGATTCCCTACGAGACCGGCCTGTTGCAGCACATTCCATGTTTCAGGAAGCAGTTTTTGCGGATAGACTTCGTATGTTTCGTGGGGCGACTGCACCGAGACATAGGAAAACGCCTCCGGCAGCCGCCGCGTCGCGAAATCCTCGATCAGTGCATGAGCCTGGTTCTTTTCATCATCCGATGGATAGTGGCATTTACCGATAATTTCAAAGCTCTTCCGAGCTTCGGGCGACTGATAAACAGGAATATAAGCTTGGAACGGCACGATGACGTGGATTCGATCCCAGAGCATCAGAGCCGTCTTCAAGAGACTTTCGCTGCGAATTTCTGTGTGGGGGTAGTAGATCGCACTACGCATATGGGCTCAATGCTGGACCAAAGGAGACGAAGCGCCTAGTCCACACGTTAGCACTAAATGGTATGTTGTCGAGGTATCCGTTTGTAGTGCGATGTCACCCCTCGCGGTTATTCCGAGCTGTCTTCCCACACTTGCCCTGGGGGTTGCCACAAGCCTCGGCGTCTTCAAGTTTTATATCGAGCCACGACAGGTCGCCAGCGCTGTGCGCAAGAGGTACGGAACCGCTTTGTGGATCGCCTGTAAGGAGTTGGACGATCACTTTTTGCAAATCAGGAAGAGTATCAGTGATAGCCAAGTCTTCGACGCGCTCTTAAAGATTCCCACGAACGACTGGGGCAACCGATCTGACTGGTTCATAAAAGATGGATTCTATACAGTTGTCACGGCGCACAAAATCGCCGTGTTGTCAGCGTGGCTGTTCATCTATCAGCAGGAATTACTTTTCTCAAGAACACCGGAAAGCAGCCGACTGCTTGTCGATCTCTATAAGCATTCCGGAGCGATTCGAAGAACATTCAGCGAGGGAAGTTGCTTGTGGCCAGAATATTTCGACGCCGTTGGCAGTCACTGCGTGGAGAAGTTTGCGGACGCTTACCGTCCGATACCCCTGTCGACGTTCTGTCTACGGTACGCTTCCGAGCCGGCATTCATTAAGTTCTTTGACCAGCTTCACAATTTCATACATTTGACAGCGAAAGAGGAGCGCGCGTCGAATGGAAGGAGCAGACTTGAGAAAATATCAACAGCGATCAAGGAGTTGATGCGCCTCCTTGACGAACGTGCACTTCTCGCCGGCCTCAAGGTCGAAGAAATCGTGACCTCCGCTGAATCGCGCTGATAGCCAATTGATCAGGACAAACCGACTGCCACTCGGTCCTCGTCAAGCTGTGCGCCTTCAAGATCGGACTCTGGACCGCTGTCGGAGCTTCGCACGGAGCGGGATCCGATCGTTGAAACATCATCGTGCAGGAACGGCTAACAATCGGACGGTAGAAACTAAGGGGGCGTCCGCCGCAATGGATCACGAAAGTTAAGGCGGCGGGGAAGGCCGAAGGGGAGCAAGAATAAGCCGACGGCGTAGATCTGATGGTGGCGCGCGCTTGCGTGCAGAACAGATCGCCGAAGGGATCGACGCGATTTTGAAGACATATCTAACGTGTCACAACGCTGCAGCGGTCCCGCTGATGAGTTCGGAGTTAAAGGATAGGTTTGTCGGGCGATTGGAGCTTGTCACCCCGCCATTCTTTCCATATGAGGAACAGGGTGTTTTAGTGGGGCGGCCGCCGCAAAGGTCAAGGGCGCGGCCCGCGTTCATCTCGGACCCTTGACCGCGCGGCCTGTCCTGCCGCGGTCGCTACGGGAATGAATGGCGGAGGGAATGTCCATTGGGTTCGGTCAGGCGCCCAAAATCGGCGGATCGCCTCACTGATATTCTCATGCCGCTGTGGCTGCTCCGGCTCGACGGGATTTCAAGTCGTCAAAACGGCGTCCCGTTCGAGCCGGTACAAGTGATTCAGAAGCAGAAATTCCGCCAGAAGTTGCTCGCTGTCGACGCTTATTTCTCTGTGCGCTCGCGGATTGCGATGTGCCATGTACGTACCGACAAACAGGTTCATTCTGCCCACCCGCTCTCCGTCGTCCATTTGCTTCCAGGTCAGAGAGCCGTTCGGGGCGAAAGCTTGTGAAAAGAGTTTGCTTCCGTGCTGCGCCAGGCCGGTCCGCTCGCGAACCAGGTCCTCAAGCCGGCGGTAGCCAGTCAACAGCTTGTCGCCGGGCGCGTCCCAGAAAGACAAGGCCAGATCGATGATCCGGCTGTCGATGATAGCGAAAGGGACCAATGTTGGAAACTCGTCCCGCCACAGCGTGCCTTGCATTGCCTTTTCCTCGTGGTCCACCGAAACGTAGTCGTGCCATCGTGTAGGGCGCCGCGGCCTCGATATGTCCAGCCTTTCCAGGTCGGCTATCGTCAGGGCGGATTTGTCGACCCGCTCAAGCAGATCTTCCGTCACGTCGTACTCCTCAATCTCCACGCCGTGGCTGTCGAGCACTTGCAGAACGTAAGAAAATCGGCGCGGGCCCTCGCCGCCGTAGCCCGAGGCAAAGCCGGACTTGACCGCCACCAGGTCCCCGACATTGACGGTCAACATAAAGCAATGGTCGCGGCCACACGTCAGAATTCTGGCGCGGGTTATGCGATCTCCGAACTGAATAAGACGAACGACGGCATCCTGGCATTCCTGAGACGCTCCGGGAACCCCGGCGTATTCAATCATCGCCGCGTCGTCGACGGCAGACTTCGTTGCATCGGGGCTTTTGGGTGTTGCTGTCATGTCAGCGCTCTCGACGGCGCGCGTTCGGAGGCGAGGCTTTAAGGCTGCGAGCTTGGTTTGGTTCATTGTGCTCCTGAGCGACCATTTCATTTTCCCTTGATTCGGTAGTTCGCACACTTTGCCGCCGGGGGCGGACTGGTCTGCGAAAGTCGTGACTCCCGCTCGCTAATCGACCGGATTGTGGAATTCGAATCCTGACGAACAGCGAGGTGGCACTTGGCAGGACAGCGATCCACACATGATACGATTCTCTCGATGCCGACAGAACAAATTCTGGCTCTACTGATCGCGGAGCGAGACAAGCTGAATCGCGCGATCGAGGCGCTGCAGGGACCGATCAAGAGGAGGGGCAGGCCGCCGAAGAATTCGCTTCCGGTTGCAGTCAGTCCCGCGCCTGCCAAGAGAAAGCGTCCGCTTTTCACCGCCGCGCAACGAGAAGCCGCCGCCGAGAGGATGCGGCAGCGATGGGCGGTGAAGAAGAAGGCAGCAGCGAAAGGGGCAAAGAAACCGTAGCGGTTTGCCCAGAAGAAGACGAGGAATGACAAGAACGCGCGTGAGGTAAACCGCGCGGGCCAGATGCAAGTTGCGCTTCCATCAGAATCGTGCCGATGAATAGGTGTAAGCTCTTGCGCCGCGTCATTGATCCCCGAGGGAAAACTCTGGGCGGAAGAATTCCGGAATTGAAGTTGTGATGAGGAGATCGAGAGCACCCATACTTCACCATGGACATCGTGCTACTAGATAACATAGGGCTTGTGAGTCCGTAACCTCCTCTAGCCGAGGGTAAGGCAAGATCTTCTCGAAGCGAGCACCGGACTCTGCCGTATCCCGACCCAGCGGACGACCTTGGATCGAAACTTCCGAGCCCCTCCTGCTGGCTCTAGCGGTCGTCCAATGAGGCGGGAAGCTTTTGGGATCTGCTCATCACCCTTTTCCCAATTTCCCTTGCGAACTCGTCCTGCCAGTCTTTGAAAAGCTCGGGCCGATTCCTTCGCCCCCAGGAGATCAGACGAACCGCCGCGTCCATGTCCTTATTGATTATTGCAAACACCAAATCGCGAGTTTGATCTTTATTCTGCTCGACCGCCAAATGGAACTCCAGCATGGTATCCCAATTGGGATCCACGGTCGTCTTCTCGTCGGTGAGGATTGTTCGCCAACGGAGTGCGAAATATCTCGCCGCAAGGTAAGCTCTGACTCGATCGTGCCGGAACTCCAAGACGTCTCCTCGCTCTACCAAGAGTTTCGCCTTGAGAAGGTCCGCCTTCACCTCGCCGGGAAGGTAGTCTTTTTCCGGATCGTAGGGTCGCTTCGCCGTCATCATTGTGAATGCCAGCGCGCTAAGAAGGTCTGGCCAATCGCCGTGCCCTTGATTGGACCAGGCTTCCTTGTCCATTAATGGTCCGAGCACGTAGGCGTAGAGCCCATCAAGATTCGTTGGAAGCATACCTGACGCTTCCCACATCTCCACGGTCAGCTCCAGTTGCATCGGCACTCGGCAAATTCTATAAATCTCGAGAGTAAACTTCTCCAGCAAGAGCTCGGGATCAAATTTTTGCCGCTGGGTCTTAGCGTCTATAGCCATCCTTCGTACCAATTCCCTTATCTTGTCGTCCGAGATGGGGCCGCTTAATACCAGCGTGGAGACTCCCCGCAGCTCTTCGGAAGCGACTTGCGTCGTCAAACAAGAATAACTGTGATTGCGATGCATGTCGGCGAATTGAAGGATAATAAGGCTGGTTTGCTCATTGACTTCATTTAGGCCGTCAAACAAGAACAGAAACCCACCATAATCCAGCATTACCTCAATGAGCTTTTCGTCTGTCAGGTCGCCATACTTTCGCATGACCGTTCGGACCATCTCGCCAGGTGTAACGCCATCCGCGATGCTCAGGTCGAGAAACACCGGTACTACGCAACGGAACAGCGGATAAACGGCGCCCTGCGATACACATTGATCTACGAGGTAAGCAAGAAATGCGGACTTTCCGATTCCTGATTGACCGTGGAGTCCAACTACTTTGTGCTCAGACAGCATCTTGCCGAATTCAGGCGAAGTGAAGCGCGCGTCTGGAACGACATATCGATTCGTAAAGGACTGAAACCTTGGCTGTCGCGCCAAGGTACGGCAATATCTTCGTAAGATATGTCTCCGCAATGGCCGGACAGCCGTGACAAGCAAAGGAACCACACCGAAGGAAACCCAGTTCCTTAGAAATGGATTCATGAGCAACATATGGCAATAGCGGACATATGGGGCGAGCGCTAGACAGACCAAGCAGAAGCAGATACCTAGAGCGGGAATAAGAACCGAAAGTGCCCACGGCGGAATCACCAAGCCCTCAACAATCTGGACCTGGGGTTGGTTGCCCCAACTATCCTGTACGGCAATGTTTATCCTTCTCCAGCCAGGTTTCAGTTCAATTAGCGGACCGTCTTGCGACAATATTGTCCAGTTCCGTTGGTCCTCCTCTTTGTCACGCAGCTTCTTCAAGTCTGAATCGAAGACCAAGGCTATCGGTGCCGCTTGAGAACTGGAGTAGCGCTCTTTCCCGGTTTGCGTGTCAAGATAACGAATAATGGGGCGGCTTGCGCCTTCGAACCAGACCGCCACCCCCAAGAGCCGCATCACCCCCGGTATTATTCCATCGAGTTCGATCGAGATTCTGGCGTGTTGATCCTCCCGAAATACATCGAACTCATTCCAAAACCACACCTGGTCGCCGATCGGCACGACAAAAAACGGCCGGCCTGCTATGCCTCCAAAACGCACCGCCTGAAAGTCTTTCCGGTCCACTTGGAATACGCCATCAGTTCCGCCAAGCCAGACCAACCCGCCGACAGGCACGATCGAAATGACGCCTGTGACGCCTCCCAACCGCACCGTCCGGTTACCCTTTCGTTCAACTCGGAATACGCTCCCGGACCCCTCAAGCCAGACCTCATCCCCGATTTGGACAATCGCGCTCACTTGGCCTGCGACGCCCTCCAAGCGCACAGCATGTTTGCCCTTCCCGTCAACCCTGAACGCGCCTTCAGTGCCCCCAAGCCACAACTCATCACCGACGGGAAGGATTGAATACACTCGGCCTGTGACGCCTGTGAGGCGCACGGCCTGGTTGCTCTTCCGGTCAACTCGGAATACGATTCCGGTGGCCACAAGCCAGATATCATTACCCGCAGTCACCATCGAATCCACCCTGCCTTTGACACCTCCCAAGCGCAATGCCTGGTTGCCCTTCCAGGCCACTTTATATGCGCCCTCAGTGCCCCCAAGCCACACTTCATCACCGACAGGCAGGATCGTATTCACTGCGCCCGTGACGCCTCCCAAGCGCTCAACATGATTACCATTCTGGTTCGCTCGGAATACGCCGTTAATAGTTCCAAGCCAGACCTCGTCCCTTACCGCCACAATGGCAACGACGCCTGTGACGTTTTGCACGCGCACGGCTTGGCTCCCCGTCCGGTCCAATCGCAACGCGCCCCTAGAATCCGCAAGCCAGACCTCATTGCCCACCGGCACGATCGAATGCACTTCGCCGTTGACCCCGGTCAAATGCATGGCCTGGTTACCCGTGCGGTCCACATGGAATACGCCGTTACTTCCTGCGAGCCAAACCTCGTCGCCGATTGCAACGATCGAGTGGACACCGAACGTGCCTCTGACGGGAACGAGCACCTGCGATCGCGCGGGCGATACTGCCGCAAGATAGATACCGAGAACGACAGCGAATGGCGCGGCGCTTATTGCCGTGGTCATCGGCCCAAACTATAGCATGAGCCATTCCCCGCATCGTCACAGAACTCCAGAAACAGAGCTCCAGAAACTGTTTGCTGAGTAGCGCGTTGGTTGACTGGTCAGGGAGATCGGATCGCGCGCTTGTGATGCCGGTGGCTGCCCGATCAGCCGTTTTGAAGCTCAAGTCCAGTTTTCGATCCCGTAATAGTCCAGGCGCCGCAAAGGCGCCTGGAGGCTCCACTCGAATTTCGCGACTCCACGATTGTCAAGTATGCACTGGACCACATTTCTTACATCGCCCAGTTCCACGATCCAATGCGGGAGCGGACCGGTCACCGTCATGCCCTAACGGAGGTGCTTACAAGCCAGTACTGCGCCTTATCAGACGACTTGATGAGCCGGGATTCACCAAAACGCTCCTAGGAGCCTGTCCGAGTATTCTCCAACCTGACGGGTCCAAACGGAACAGAACCGGTACATAATGTTTTATGCCGAAGGGCTACCGGACCTACCTTTGGTCAACCCCCATTTTGGAGTCCAGGTTTTAAGTTACCGTTCTGCTGCGATGACGGCATGAAGGAAGGGGCCGGAGCGCAAGCGGAGGCCCCTTCCTTCATGCTGGCCAGCGGCGCCGGCGGCTTATATCCCAGCGATGAATGCGGCGGACGTGGTTGTAAAGATGCCGCCATTGCGCGGTCAGCACTTCGGCTTCTTTCAGCGTGTAAAACACTTCCCCGTTTAAAAATTCGTCCCGGAACCTGCCGTTGAAGCTTTCGTTGTAGCCGTTCTCCCACGGAGAGCCGGGCTCAATGTACAGGGTTTTGACGCCCAGCTTCGGCAGCCAGTCCTGAATGGACTTCGCCGTAAACTCCGACCCGTTGTCGGAGCGGAGGTGACCCGGAATGCCGCGCGTGATAAACAGGTCCGTCAGCACGTCCATGACGTCGTCCGCGCCCAGCCGGTAATTCACGCGCAGCGCCAGGCATTCGCGGCTGTATTCATCAACAACGGTCAGGAACCGTATCTTCGTGCCGCAGGCCAGCCGCTCGGCAACAAAATCATAGGCCCAGACATGATCCTTCCAGCACGGCCGCAGCCGGATGCATGACCCGTCATTCAGGTAAAGGCGACCACGTTTCTTCTGTCTTTGCGGCACTTTCAGGGCTTCCCGCCGCCAGATCCGCTCCACCCGCTTGTGATTGACCCGCCAGCCTTCGATCCGCAACAGCGCCGTGATCCGCTTGTAGCCGTAGCGCCCGTACCTTGTCGCCAGCCGGATAATGTCTTTCGTCAGGGATTCTTCGTCATCCGGTCTTTTGACAGGCTTTCTGAACGCCCCGCGGCTCTGCCCCAGGGCGCGGCATACTTCCCTCTCCGAATATCCCAGCACCTGTTGCGCATGAATGACCGCTTCGCGCCGCCGCTTCGGAGAGGTCAGAACTTTCCCTTCGATACTTCCTTTAAAATCTGGTTGTCCACCGTCAGATCGGCCACCGCCCGCTTCAGCCGCGCATTCTCGACTTCCAGTTCCTTCATGCGCTTCGCCTGATCCAGCTTCAGCCCGCCGTATTCCTGCCGCCAGCGGTAATACGTGTTTTTCGTTACCGCAATCTCCCGGACAACCTCGTCCACAGACCGGCCCTGGCCCAACATCACCTCAGCCTGCCGTAGCTTCCCGATGATCTGCTCCGTCGTATGCGTCTTTCTTGCCATGCAAAAGCCCTCCTATAAAGAACCACTCATGGATAGCAAAATCACTATCCAAACTGGACTCCTTTATAGGGGGCGGCTCAAAACTACTTCACTCGTGAAGACCTTGGCAGCCCTGCTGGCGGTTTACGTGGCGGCCAGGCTAACCCTGCGGAACGAAAGTGTTGATCATCGGAATCCCGCTGACGAGGGTCTGGATGATCCGGAAATCTTCGTTGTCCGCGCCTTCATGCAGCCCGTGAACCACTCTTTCCGATGGCGTGCGGGTCAGCGTGGCGACGCCGTTATAGGCCTTCATCCCGCGAAAGGACGCGTGGTATCCGGCGTCGCCAATTGCATCGACGGGAAAATCCTGATCCTGGATCTTGGTTTCCTGTAAGTACATCACATCGGGTTTGTGCGCGGCGAGCCAGTCGAGCACGATCGGCGGCGGCGGCGGATGGAGTTCGCGTTGTAGGTGGTGATCTTCATCGTGACGGGATGCTCAGCATTGCTTGATTATCCCGCGTGTTCGCGGATGACCAACGCTCGTGATCTACTAACTGTTGTCATGGTCGCGCTGCAGAATTACGTCGTTCTCGCCTATCCGGAACAGGTCAAACACCCTGAAAAAGGCGCACGTCATCAGGAGTTCCGCGATGGCCATGCGGCAATGTTCCTAACCGAGCTTCTGAAACCGATGAGTTGCCGAGGTATCTTTTTTAATGAGCCCTACCCTGAATCCGTCAGTATGGAGGAACAGAGGCTGGACATCATGGCCAACCTAAAAGGAACTCCTTTACTAGTGCTCTCAACCCGTCCCCCGATGCATGACCCAACACGATCCAGTATTTCCCGGCGGATCGGCGGCGCGCCAGGCGGACCCAAGAAGATCGTTCGCAGAAGCGGAAACTGGCTCGAACAGGAGGTATTCAAACGGCTTACGGCGGTCTTCTCAAAGTGCGCGCGTGACGAGATAGTGTTCGATAAATCCTTGTCATCTACTGGCGCGCAGAGTTTGTCGTTCGGGCGGGGCGACGACGCCAGCGTGGACGGCGACTCCAAATGGACCCCTTGTTTTCTCATCTACGTCCGCAAACTGTGGGCTGGAGGTCCAGACCTGTTCTGCTCCTTCGGCATTGTCTGGACCTATGACCTTGGTGTGGTCTTATCTGCTCGCCACTCGTGCTGACGTCCGCCACGAAGTCGGTCTTACCGGTGGTGTGAGGCGCGCGTTCAACCCGAGAAAGTCCCGTTTCATCGTTGCCGGCGTTTACAGTCCCGTCATTGATCGCGACGCAAAGTGGCTGAAGTTCGCCGATGAGTGGGTGGTCAAGCGGAGACTCGACTATGTCTTTTAATTGCGGGGATCAGCCATCTTCCGGGATGCCCGAATCCGCGACGCGATAGTTTGATCGCTGGCCGGTGGCTTTCTTGCAGATTTTCGGCCCGAAATATACAACGGCTTTGTATTGAATTTGGTCGCAACTGGAGTAACGATAGAACATGCAGCCCGCCGAGGACTTGTGAGGCTGGACATGATCGTGGCGGAAGGCGCCGCGCGCTAATTCATGTTTGTGGTGCCGGGCAATCAAGATTACGTACACGCGGCCATCTCGGTCGCTCGGGTGGTCGGCGATAAGTTATCTCGCCATGGACCAGTTACACCGTGAGTCACATTGCGTACAAGCGCAATGCGCCGAGGGAGGCGAAATGACACGTCAACAGCTCGGGCGGTTAGATAATTCGAGCCGCCTGTCATCACTGATGGATGGAACGATCTATGAACTCCACGATTTGCGTTTCAGGCCGCCGAGACTGCTTACATCCCTGGCGCAGAGTGATTCACTGGTTCTCAAAGTGCCTTCGAGCGACCTGCTTGAAACTTATCAACGATTTGTCCTGCGAGGGGAGATTCCCGCGCCAGGCACCGATCCCGGCGCCCGCCGCGCCGAGGACCAGGAGAAGGACGTCGATGGCTTGCGGGCTCGGTTCCCTGAACTTGGGGTGAATATTGCCGGCAAAGCGGAGAGTGCGCATCTTCTCATGATTCATAAGCTTCAATACCTACGGCTGTGCAAATCGGATCTTATTCGAATTCCTGAGTCACGGTTTGTGTTTGTTGAGAGGCGCTGGTTGCTGTTCAAAACATATATCGTTCCGGCGATCGTGCAGGAGAGGATCACTGGAGTGTCCTTGCTCGAAATGGTTAACAGCGACAGTACTGGGATCAGGCAAGAGTATGTCGAATTCCTACCGCGGATCAATCCAAGGCTTCGCGCGTTGCTCGCGTCCGATCTGTGCAACCACCTTAACTGGTTCATCGCCAATTTCCTATACGATGCGACGACCGATGTGCTGTGGTACGTGGACTCGAAACCTTCCTGCCTGTTCGGCAAGCGAGGCAACGACCAGAACATCGACGGCCTGCAGAGCGTTTTTTTCGCTTACTGCTAGGCTCTATCAAGGTTTCATGGCTCTAGGCTGCATAGTTTCTAACGCGAGGAATCTGTGCCCGCGCCAGAAAGCATCTGCGGTCGGCGTCTTACGTCTTACCATTCGACGCATCTCCACGCTACGATCCCCTCTCCCAGTTTTCTGGCCCGTCCGCAGTCGCGTGGCGTCAGATGCCGACGACNNATGCTGTTGTTGCGGGCACGCTGCATTTCATCAAGCCCGCGCGGTGCGGTAGCGTCCCGCCGCGCTGTATTCCGGGCACGTGGGCTACCATCAGGAATTAACAGGCTGATCGAGCGAGCGCGGTGGCGGATGGCCCGAATCAGCAGGAGGCCCATGAGCGAACGCGTGAATTTCGAAATCCTATGTCCGAACGACCACGATCAGACGGTTACGTTCAGCCGGGAGGAATTCGAGGCGGAGCTGAAATCCGGGGCGCTCGTGTTCCACTGCAATACATGCGACGCGAACTGGCCGCCCGCCCACGAAGACATTGCCAAAATTCGCAAGCAGTTGTCGAAGAATTCGGGCTAGGAACTGGGCATTCTGTGCGCGCACGCCGTGATTCAGGTGCGCCAGCCTCTATCGCGACGACTTCAGGAAATCGGTGACCAGTTTGATGGTGGCCGAGGGGTTCTCCTCCATGATCCAATGGCCCGAGGCTGGAATGATTGCCTCGTGCACATCAGTCGCAACGAAGCGCATAACGGTCGCCATCATCGATCCGAACGCCGCCTCGCCCCCCATCGCCAGCACAGGCATTGTGAGCTTGCCCTGAGCGAGAAAGACCTTGTTGTCGATGACGTCCTGGTCGAAGGCGGCGAATTGGGCGAAGCCCGCATGCATCGCTCCGGGGAGCGCGTAGAGCGCGGCGTAGTGCTGGCGCTTCGCCTCGTCGAAGAGCCTTGGGTCGAGCGAAAACTCGTTCCAGAAGCGGTCGAGATAGATGCGCTCGCGACCCGCGACCAGACGCTCCATATCGGGTCCGCCGAAGCGGAAGTGCCACAGGAGCGGGTTCTTGAGGATCTCCTCCCAGGGCCCAACGCCGGCGAGCGGCGCGTCGATCGGCACGAAGCGGCGCACCCGGCCGGGGTGTTGAGCGGCGAAGGCGTAGGCGACCATGTTACCGATGTCGTGGGTGACGAAGTCGGCTTGGAGCGCTCCCACCGCATCCATCACCCCCGCCACGTCCCCGCCCTGCGTCTTCTTGTCGTACCCCGCTGGCGGCCTGGAGGAGAGCCCGAGTCCGCGCAGATCGGGCACGATGACGGTATGGTCCGCGGCGAGCAGGGCCGCCAGCGGCGCCCACATGTCACCCGTCGTGCCGAAGCCGTGCAGCAATACGACCGCCGGGCCGCTACCGCCGACCCGTGTGTGGATCGTTGCGCCATTGGCCTCGATCTCACGGATCTCAAAGGCGCCGGGGAAAGACATCAAATCGTCCTGTATGAGTTTGTTCATGTTAGCCTCTTGTAATTCAAGATCAATCGGTCTATAAGTAGACTACAAGGCGGGCCCCTAGAATGCAAGCATTAAAGACTGATCGGTCTAGAAAGAAAAGCGCCGAGCGTCCGAAGCGTGACCGGGGCAGGCCGCGCGAATTCGACCGGGCGGAGGGATTGGCGAAAGCAATGCACGTTTTCTGGTCGCTCGGATATGAGGCCACCTCGATGGCGGATCTACGCGCCGCACTCGGGATTACGCAGGCAAGCCTCTATGCCGCCTTTGGAAGCAAGGAACAATTGTTCCGCGAGGCGGTAGACCTCTACTACCGGACTACCGGCCTGACCACCGCTCGCGCCCTCGCGACCGCTTCAAGCACCCGCGAGGCGATCCACGCCATGCTTCGCGATGCCGTCGATGCCTTCACGGCGCCCGGAGCCCCGGGAGGCTGCTTGATCATCCTGGGCGCTATCAACTGTACAGTGGAGAACAAGTCCGTGCAGGATCATCTGTTGTCACTCCGCCGCCAGATATCGCAATCCATCCTGGAGCGTCTGAAGCGAGGCCAGCGGGAGGGCGATGTTGCGAAGGGCGTACCGGTCGCTGCCCTGGCTGCATACTATGCGAGCGTTCTTTATGGCCTGGCGCTTCAATCAAGGGACGGCGCCTCCAGAAGGACGCTCACACAGATCGTAGAGTGCGCCATGTCGAATTGGAAATAGCAGTCAGCCTTCGCCAGTCGCGGCGAGCGGTTTGCGAAATTCTGCCGAACGTATGTCAACTGCTGGTCCGGAGGGTCTTGTGTTGCAGCTTAAGTCCGCGAAGCAACTGAGCGTTAGCGGCCACGATGATCGTGGACAGGCTCATCGCGATGGCCCCCACACTCATGGGAAGATCGAATCCCCAGTGGACGAAAAGGCCGGCAGCGACCGGAATAGCGACAAGGTTATAAGCCGTCGCCCAAACCAGGTTCTGGATCATTTTCCGATAAGTAGCGCGGGATAGTTCGATCGCGCCTACGACGTCGCGCGGATCGCTACGCACGAGTACGATTCCGGCGGACTCAATCGCCACATCGGTTCCCGCCCCGATGGCGATTCCCACATCTGCGGTGGCCAGGGCGGGTGCATCGTTGACGCCATCGCCCACCATTGCCACAAGTTTGCCGCCTGCCTGAAAGTTCTTTACAGCCGCCGCCTTGTCAGCCGGCAGAACCTCGGCGGCGACCTCATCGATTCCGATACGCCGGGCGACCGAATCGGCAACCGCCTTCGAATCGCCGGTGATCATCGCCACGCGGACGCCCAGCCGATGAAGTTCAGCGACGGCTTCACGGGATTCAGGGCGGATCTCATCTTCAACCGCGAAAGCTCCGAGTAGCCGGCCTTGAGCGAGCGCATAGAGAACCGTCTTGCCGTCAGCCGCCCATCCGGTTGTCAGTTTTTCAAGTTCCGGCGACACCTTCACCTTTGCCTCGGCCACGAGGCGCGGTCCGCCGATTTCGACACTCGTGCCTGCGACAAGCGCCTTCGCTCCCCGGCCGGGAAGTGCCTCGAAATTCGTGGCTGCCAATCGGCTCAGACCGCGACGCCCGGCTTCGGCGACTATTGCCTTGGCTAGGGGGTGCTCGGAATTCGATTCGACAGCGGCGGCGCGCGCAATCAAATCGTCTTCGTTAGCGCCGGGAGCCGCCGCGACTCCCGACACGGCCGGAGCTCCCCGCGTCAGGGTTCCGGTCTTGTCGAAAATGATCATATCCAGATTGCGGGCGCGTTCGAGGGCTAGTCTGTCCTTAACAAGAAGCCCGTTTTGAGCACCCAGCGATGTCGAGATTGCGATCACCAGCGGAATCGCCAGACCAAGGGCATGCGGGCAAGCTATGACGAGGACTGTTGCGGTCCTGATTAGGGCGTGTTCCCTGTCTCCTGAAAACCACCAGTAGGCGAAGGTAATCGTGCCCGAGGCGACCGCCACGTAGAAAAGGATCGCGGCTGCACGGTCGGCAAGAGCCTGCGTGCGGGAGCCGGAAGCCTGCGCCGTGGCTACGAGCCGCATTATTCCGGAAAGGGCGGTCTGATCCCCGATTGCCGTAATACTAACGCGAAGGCTTCCGCCGCTGACAACTGTTCCCGCAACGACCTTGGACCCCGCCAGCTTCGGCAGCGTTCTGGACTCGCCAGTGATCATGGATTCGTCAACATCGGCAGCGCCCTCAACGACAGTGCCGTCTGCGGGAACGCGGGCTCCCGGCCTGACAAGAACGATGTCGCCCAAACGCAAGTCAGAGAGGGGAACAGATTGAGTGTCTGCGCCCTTTACGCGTTCAGCCGTGTCGGGGAGCAGGGCGGCGAGTGCGTTCAGCGCGCCGCGAGCCTGGGAAATGGCCCTCATTTCCAGCCAGTGGCCAAGGACCATGATCGTAATCAGTGACGCGAGTTCCCACCAAACGTCAATCTCGAAGAGGCCGAATGTCGCAGCGAGCGAAGTTCCAAAAGCGACTATGATGGCCAGGCTGATGAGCGTCATCATGCCCGGCTTGCGATCGGCCAGTTCGCTCCACGCCCCGCGAATGAAGACCAGGCCGCCATAAACGAAGACGGCTGTTCCGAGGGTCGCGGGGATAAACGTAGACCCGGGGAAGGAAGGCGCTTTGTAGCCAAGCCAGTGTTGAACGTCGGTTGACCAGAAGACGACGGGAATTGTGAGAGCGAAACTCAGCCAGAATTTATCGCGGAACATCGCAACGGAGTGCCCGGCATGACGGTCGTGGCCCCCGTGAATGTCTGGCATTTTGTGACCGGCGTGCGTGTCGAATACCTGCCCGTGATCATTGTGGCTCATGTTGTCTATTTTGCAGCCCCGTCTCCGCAGAGGCATTGTGCTCCGGCATAGCTAATGGCCTGTGGCCGGGTAGCAATTGTGCAGACGCTCGTGCTGTTCCAGCTCGTGACCCGCAAGGTCAACCTGAATTCGCCCCTGCTCGCGGACGACCAGAAAGTCCCGGTATTCCTTTGCCCTGCTGAAGCGGAATAAGCTCATCCGTGGCGCCTGGCATCTGAGCCTCACGACGCATAGGAAGCGATGCCGCTGCCGAACGACCAGTCCTCCTTCGCGCACTCGACCAGATTAATGAGCACATCTTCCGGCCGGATGCCCGGCTCGATGGCGAGCAACTCAGCAATCCTGGCGTAGAGCGCCTTCTTCTGATCGAGCGTCCGCCCCGCGTTCAGCGTGATCTGGATGAACACAATGTCGTCGGTGCGATTAATGCCGAGATAGGACGGGTCGTAGACCAGTCCTTCAGCGGGATGATCCGCGATTACCTGAAAGCGGTCGTGCTCCGGCATGTTGATCGTCTCCCGCATGGCGCGGTAGACCATGTCGCCGATTTTGCGGCTATATTCCGGGGGCTTTCCCTGACGCAGGTCGATGCGAACAAGAGGCATGAGCGCATTATCCCAGGTGATATCAGGAAAACACATCCAGAGCTCTGTTGCGATCGCGTTGGTGGCGAGACCGGCGTTCGATCCCGTCCGNNCGATTGGTATACCCGTCCGATTGGTATATAGATCGCGTGTCTCGGGACTGATACGGCCTTCCCTAGCGAAGATCAGAGACGAGAAGGCGGGCATATGTGTGTCGTGGTCAATAACCACCGCATAGTAAGCTCTGCACAGTTAAGGTGCACCTGAATCGCCGTCTACAATCCTCTTGTTCAAGGTGGTTCGTACCGCTGCGTCCGTGTTACGCGCTATCAGGAAGAGTGCCGCCGCTATGAACTGGCATGAAGCGCACCAGATCGCATAGACCCAAAGGTGCCATGATGGCGCCAGATGGCCGGACCAAGCCAGTATGACTGCTGCCGCGGAGGCGAGCGCGAACGGTACTGCCGACGGATCGAAGATTGTCCCGCCCCTCGGATTGAAAAGGGATCGCCGTGGCCGACCCTGCAGCGCGGCTAGTCGCTGGTGCCAAAGCCGAGTATGGAAATGACTTCGACCGAAGGCCCCAATCGCCTCCTTCGTCTCCCGCTCCATTAGATACAGAACGCGCGCTCGTTCCAGGTCCGTTGAAAGGCCGTTAAAGGCCGACGCGTCGGCATAGGACTCACAGAGCCTCTCGAATCGGAAGAACGTCCGGACTTCCAGGGCAACCGCAAGATCGGCATAGGGGCGGCG
>PKZC01000285.1 GCA_003132905.1 Bryobacterales bacterium
GGTTCTAACACGGGCTGTTAGCCGGTAACAACCTGCCGCACAGTAATATGCAGCCCTACCTGGTGCTCAACTTTTGCATCGCGCTGACGGGCCTTTTCCCGTCGCGAAATTGAAGAGGAACCCACATGTCTGATCAATTTGTTGCGGAAATACGCATCTTCCCTATGAGCTTCGCTCCCTACGGCTGGCAACTGTGTAATGGACAAATATTGGCCATCTCGCAATTCGCCGCTTTGTTCTCTCTGATCGGCACCTCCTATGGAGGAAACGGCACCAGCAATTTCGGACTTCCAAATTTGCAGTCCAGCGTGGCGATCGGGGCCGGCCAAGGGCCGGGACTTTCCAACTACGTTATCGGGGAGACCGGTGGCGTCCCAAACGTCACGTTGAAGCTGGCTGAAATGGCGTCGCACAGCCATTCGTTTTCGGCCGATCCGGTGGCCAAGAAGGAATTGAGCAGCGTAGCGAATGCCACTCCTTCCGGGTCCACCTTGGGGAACTTCTATTCCACGACCACGCCATCTGTCACCATGAACGGCGTGATGCTTGCCACCGCCGGAGGGGGCCTGCCGCATGCGAACCAGCAGCCCTATCTGGCGATGAATTTCTGTATTGCCCTGGTCGGTTTCTTTCCTTCACGAAACTGACGCGATTGGGACGATTCGCCCTTTCACTCAGACGATGCTTATCGACTGGACTACATATCGGCTGTTGTGTTGTACGGCCGGAAACTTGGAAGCGGAGCGGGCGGCATTCGACGCGGCAAACGCGCAGTTCGCCGAATGCGTTACGATGCCCGAGCGAATTCTGTTCGCATTGGCGTCGACCCGCCCCGACTTCAGCCCTCACGGGCACCGGAACGCGCTCGAATCGAACATACGCTTTTGCGACTTCTTCCTGCAGATCTTTAGTGAGACTGCGCCGCGGGAGCCATTCCATGAATTCGTGGAACTGGCAATCGCTTGTACGGACGACCCGGCTTTCCCGATGCGCTCCACCGTGGTGGTGTTCCGGAATCCGGAAAGCGCCAGTCCGGAGATGGCTGCGCTCCGGCAGCAACTCTTAGAGGGCGGGCGGTGCCAGGTCCGGGACTTTCATAGCCCTGAGGAGTTCGAGGCGCTAAGCGGCGAAATTCTGGCAATCTGGTACGCGCTGGTTCAGAGCCGGAGCGAAGCGGCTGGATCATCAGCGTGACGGACTTCCAGGCGTTCGTAAAGCGGGGATAGGCGATCGGCCAGCTTGGCAACCTGGGCGGAGGCGCGGCGGCGCTTGGCTTCGCTGTCGCGCTCGAAATAGATGCCGGAAGACTTGGCGTCGAAGCTGGATTGATTCTCCATCGCTGCGATTTCGGCCGGTGAAAGCTTCAGGCCAAAATGGCTGGCGATAGTCGTCCAGACTGCTTGGGGAAGCTCGGTGTAGTTGACGAATCGACCCATTGCGTCGCGATCGAAACTGAGCGCGGATTCACAGATTTTTTCGATCACGCTAGCGCAATATTCCAGCCGATCCATCCGGCAGTTCTTATCGAGCATGCCCGGTACCGACCATAATGCTGGTATGAGCTGGTGCGAAGCCAGCACCTCGAGCGGATCGCGATAGACGAAGATCCAAGGCACGCCGGGGAGCGCGCGCCGCAGGATCGGAAGATAAGGCATGTGCCAGCAATCGAGCTTTATAAAATAGTGCGTCTCACCGCCGTTGCGACGCTGGCCGAGCGCGCTGATCAGCCATCGGATCCAAATGGCCCGCTGCTCTTCGGCTAACTGCGGTCCATGGCGTAGCAGAGAGTCCAGCGGTGGAGCTTCTGAGATCGCGATGGCGCTGGGCAAAGAAGACAGTAACTGAGAGATGAGCGTGGAACCGCAGCGTGACATGTGAAAAATCAAGCCCGACGGCTTTATTCCAGGGCAGCGCATATGCCTTTCTCCCAGGACGTCAATAGAGGTCTCGTGCCGGAACAGAAGCGTAAACGGGTTGCGGACGGCGCGATTTAGCGTGTCGCTAAAGAAAGGTTCCGTGAAGCGGCGCTCGCCGAGCCAAATCCATTCGACCACCGGCTCGGAATCGCGCCAACGGACGCGCGAGGGAATCCAGCCGTCGAGATCGGGGATTTTCACGGAAGCAGGCTGGTGAGCCACTCGTCGCGCGCGGCGCTGATGGCGGCTTCGACTTCGCTAGCGCCGAACGTGTAGCCATGTTGCTGGCCGGCTTGGATCAACAGCGGAATAAGCGTCGCGCCATCGGGGGCATTGCGAAACTGGGTTTGGAGAGTCGGCTCGTCCAGAACTTTCTTGCGGAACTGTTCGAAATTCTGAGCGAAGAACAGCGACCGCATCCAATCGTTCACTACGCAGTCGATCACCAGGTGAATACGATCGGCGGAGCCGCCATTGTACAGCCTATGAGGCAGGTTGAAATCGATGTACCAGGCTTCGCCCTCCGACAATACGACCCGCTCGCCCGCCACATAGAACTCGACCTCGGGACTCGTGACCACCGGGATATGGATGCGCAGCTCGCTATCGTCGAAGCCGAGGCAGTAATCGCGATGCTCCCGGATCAATGAGCCCGCGCCGAGGCGCAGCAGCCGGACGGACTGCTTTGGGCACTCGAAGGCGGCGACCACTTCCCGAAAATAGGAGCATGCCTGCAATAACGGAGTGTCGGCAAAGCGGTCTGTACCCGCGGTGGGATCGGGATAGATATGGCCGGTTTTACCGTCCACTGAGCGCAGCGGG
This sequence comes from Bryobacterales bacterium, assembly GCA_003132905.1. The sequence continues at coordinate 2,739 of PKZC01000285.1, forward strand.
ACGGCGCTCCAATCGCCTTCATACTCGCGTGTATTGAAGTGCCGCACCCAGTCCGACGGTTGAATCGAGGCAAGGTCCTGTTGCAGACGGGCTGGATCGAATCGGAAGGGAAGCTGAAGTGTATTGAGCATGTTTGCTCGGCCTATGAAGTGAGATCGGGTTTAGTCTAACGCATCCGCGTAACGGCGACAAACCGGCTCACGGAGGAGTAGCATGGCAGAATGCTCTACCTCACCGAAAAGGATGTTCGGGCGTTTCTGCCGATGCCGGAAGCTATTGGCGTGATGCGCAGTGCATTTGAAGCGCTGGCTCAAGGGAAGGCGATTAATCAGCCGCGGCGGAGGCTAATTTTGGACACGGGATCTGTTCTGCACAGCATGGCAGGTTCGTACGGCCGTTATTTCGGGACGAAATTTTACTCGACCAATCCGCGTTATGGCGCGCACTTTTACTTCGTGCTGTATGACGGGGAGACGGCGGAGCCCCTGGCGTGGATGGAGGCGAACCATTTGGGACAGATTCGCACCGGCGCCGCCAGCGGTTACGCAACCGATCTGCTGGCTAATCCGGAGGCCGGAACGCTGGGCGTGATCGGCTCGGGCTTTCAGGCTCGAACACAGGTGGATGCGATTCGCGCGGTCCGTCCCATCAAAACTGTGCGAGTCTGGAGCCGAAGCGAGGAGAAGCGCAGAAAATTCGCGGATGAATGCGGTGCACAAGCGGTCTCGACGGCTGAGGAGGCGGTGCGCGGCGCTGAAATCGTGGTCACCGCTACCAACGCACAAGAGCCGGTGTTGGAAAATGCCTGGATCGCACCCGGAACCATGCTCAATGCCATGGGCGCCAATGCGGCTAAACGCCGGGAACTGCCTGCCGATCTGGTGGGACGCGCGGCATTGGTGGCGGTGGATTCAATGGAACAAGCCAAGTTGGAAGCCGGCGATCTAATTCTGGCGGGCAGTTGGGCAAATGTTGTGGAACTGAAGGATGTGAAGCGGCACTTCGACCCAAATCAGGTCACCATCTTTAAATCGCTTGGAATTGGTGTGGAGGACGTGGCAGCAGGAGCGTTCGTCTACGAGCGAGCGCTGGCTACTCCTGAACGCTTTGCTGATCGGAATCGCGCCAGGCGCTGATCTTCAGACGCCGGCAAACCCAACATAGGCCTTCAGCTGAATTCGGCGCGCATCCGGCACCGCACACAATACATTTCTCGGCGTGCTTAATTTGATCTGGCATTACCGACCGTTTGGCTTCATCTAGAAGCTTCTGGTCGATTACCGGATCGGAGGCCACCGGTTGTGGAGGCGCACTGGGTTTACGTTTCATCCGACTAAGACTACAGTAGCATGTCTGCCTTACGCTGCCCGATCCATGCGCATGATGTAAGCCGGATCGAGAGCCGCCGAACAACGCGAGCATTTTTGACCGGGTTTCACCTTGGACGCCTTTCCGCTGGTAACCACGATCCCTTCCACGGTGTGCGTGCAGATAGGACAGTAAACAAATGCCTTGCTCTCATATTGAGGCACTGGCGGATGAGCTTGGGTGCGAGTCTGAATGTTCATGTTTCCCCTTCCTCACTGCATAAGACGCAAGTAATGGGCCATTGGATCGAAAAATCGTCTGAGGAAGTAGCTAAACTGAAACTATTCATTCTTTATGAAGACAGCCTTCGTTTTCCCTGGACAAAACTCGCAGTACATCGGGATGGGCAAGAGCCTGGCGGAAAAATTTGCCGCCGCCCGAGCCGTATTTGACCAAGCCGATCAGGCATTGGGATTTTCCCTGAGTGAGCTTTGCTTCGAAGGCTCTCCCGAAATCCTGCAACTCACCGAGAACATGCAGCCCGCGCTGCTGACAGTTTCGGTGGCGGCCTGGCGAGTATTGGACGAACACAATGTGAAGGCCGACTTTGTGGCTGGACACAGCCTTGGCGAATATAGCGCTCTGGTGGCTGCCGGGTCGCTGGCATTCGACGACGCGGTGCGTCTGGTCCGCAAGCGCGGTCGATATATGCAGGAAGCGGTGCCGGTGGGCGTCGGCGCCATGGCTGCGCTGCTGAAACTTCCGCCCGAGAAGCTCTATTCGATCCTGACCGAAGCGTCGCAAGGCGAAGTGGTAGCCGCGGCCAACTACAACTCCCCGGATCAAGTTGTGATTGCGGGCCACGCGGGCGCCGTAGCTCGAGCCGTCGAGTTGGCGAAAGCAGCAGGCGCCAGGCGAGCCATCCTGCTTTCGGTGAGCGCGCCGTTCCATTGTGCGTTGATGGAACCCGCGCAGCAACGCCTGCAGGCGGATCTGGACGCCACAGAGTTTCGCGATCTTACGGTGCCGCTGGTGAACGGCTGGCAGGCGCGGGTGATTCAAACCGGCGATGAAGCGCGCGAAGGCCTATATCAACAGGTGCCGAATCCGGTCCGTTGGACGGACGTAATCCGGGAGCTGGCTGCACAGGACGTCAGCCGTTTTGTGGAAGTGGGCGCGGGGGGAGTGCTCACGGGATTGCTCCGCAACATCGGGACTGGTCTGGAGGGTTGCAAGTTCGGAGAAGCGGAAGACCTGGAGAAACTACATGCGGCAATCGTCTAATATGGCGCTGATCCTGGCGGCAGTATCGGCGATTTGCTGTTTGGTGTGCATGACAAGTTGCAAGCAGCAGGGCCCGCCGGCCGCCAAGCCGGATCTTTCGAGCCTCACTGACGACTTTGTGTATGGATCGCTGGCGTTGTCGCCGGTGTCCGCGACGTCGGCTGGGTATCACGAGCACAAAGGCGCGAAACTAGATGAGCAGATTGACGATTTCAGCGCGGCGGGAATCGACCAGCAGCACAAGTTCTATTCGGATTTTCACAACCGGCTGGCGGCCATCCAACAGGATGCGCTGTCGGCCGAGGACCGCGCCGATTACCAGATCATCGACAACCAAGTGAATCTGTCGCTGCTGGAATTCGAAAAGATCCAGAGCTATCGGCACAATCCGACCGTCTATGTCGAGCTGGTTGGCAACGCGCTTTTCAACCCGTTTGTGCTGGAATACGCGCCGCTGGATCAACGGTATCGCGCGATCATCCAGCGGCTGCAGAAGATTCCGGCTCTGATGCAACAAGGTGAAGCGAACCTGATGGACGCTCCGGAGATCTGGAATCGCGTGGCGCGGGAGGAGAATGAAGGCAATCTGGAGCTGATCGACAAGACCCTGCGCGCCAAGGCTCCGGATGCTCTGAAGGCGGACTACGATCGCGCGGCCGGCCCGGCTTTAGACGCGCTGCGGGCGTTTACAAAGTTCTTGAGCGGCGGCTTGTCGAAAAAGACCAGCGATTGGCGGCTTGGCAAAGAGAATTACGACCCTAAGTTCGCCTACACCCTGGTTTCCGGCAAGAAGCCCGAGCAGGTGCTGGCCGAAGCCGAAGCTGCACTAAAGGACGTTCGCGATCAGATGGCTAAATTGGCCGCACCCGCAACCGTGAAGGCCGCGTTGGATAAGATTGCGCAACAGCACACCACTCCAGGCGCTTATATGGATCAGGCCAAGAAGGATCTGGAAGAATCCACCAACTTCGTCCGTGAGAAGCATCTGGTGACGCTGGCCCCTACCGCCAATCTGCAGGTGATCCCAACGCCTGAGTTCATGCGCGGGATCTATTCGGTGGCCGGATTCAACGCTGCGCCGGCGCTAGAACCGCAGCTGGGCGCGTTTTATTGGGTGACACCCATTCCAGCGACCTGGCCCAAGGCGCGCGTGGATTCGAAGCTGCGCGAGTACAATCGCTACGGCATGATGGAGATTACCATTCATGAGGCCATGCCCGGCCACTACGTGCAGTTCCAGTTCGCGAATGCGGTGGAACCCAAATCGCGCCGCGTGCTCCGCAGCATCTACGGCAACGGACCTTACGTGGAAGGCTGGGCGCTCTACACGCAACAGATGATGTCGGACGAAGGCTTCATGAACAATAGCCAGGAGTTGCGGCTGACGATGATGAAGCAGCTGCTCCGATCGATCGCCAATGCGATTCTCGACATCAGGCTGCAAACCATGGGCATGACCGAGCAGCAGGCGCTGGATTTGATGATGAACGACACGTTCCAGGAAAAAGAAGAAGCCACCGGCAAGTTCCAGCGCGCGCAATTATCTTCGTGCCAGCTTCCGATGTATTTCATCGGATGGCGCGGCTGGCTGGACACGCGCGAGGGTTACAAGAAGCAAAAAGGGGCGGCGTTCCAGCTGCAGCAATTCCACGACGCGGCGCTGAAGGAAAGCTCGGTGCCGCTGCCGGCGTTGGGTCCGTTGCTGCAGTAAGCGCTCGCGGTGGTACGGTAGGAGAAGAAGGTTCTACCGAGGCGCAACGAATGACTTTCAACATCAAGAACACTGGGGCTTACCGCGAAAAACTGGATCGCGAGAAACATCGCGGAAGCGAGAAGCCTCTGAGCGCCGAGTTGTTGGAGATTGGTAAGCGCTGTGCCGCTCACGTGACGAAGCCGGTCAAGTCCAGCGATCACGCCGCTCTTCTTTATGACAACAAGGGACTCCCGCGCTGAGCGCGACGATGATTGTTGATGCTTCGGCCGTTCTGGCAATTCTCTTGGACGAAAGAGACGCCGCCATATTTGCCAGGGTGATCGAGAGCGCCGGGGATCGACGCCTTGGTAATCGATAATCGGGGCGATCCTGTGGCGCAGCGCGAGTTTAACCGCTTCTTTGAGCGAGCCGCGATCACTATCGAACCGGTAACTCTGGAACAAGCTCGGATCGCAAGAGAAGCCTACCGAGACTTTGGGAAGGGCCATCACCGTCCGATCAACCGCTGCTGTACAAGGGTCGCGACTTCAGCCATACCGATCTGCAATCCGCGCTGAAGGAATAGTTCAGAATTTCAGTACGTGCCACAAACTGGCGAAGTCGTCGGTCCAGGTGATAGGCGGGCGGTCGCTCCATCCGGAGAGATGATGCGCCAAGCCTGCCCGCTCCAGGAAGTCCTGATTCGATGTCAACAAAACCCAGCGCGCACTGCTCTCACCCGTCTGAGAATCGTCCGGTGAAATGATCTGCACCGCCGTCCAGCCTAAATAGCTCGCCATTCCGCGTGCCACCGGATCGAGGTTCTNNGTCGCGGGCGATCATCGTCGACTCCGAGATCGAGGGGATGCCGGCCAGCCCCAGCTCGACCGAGACTGCTCCCTCGTGCATCACGCCGGCGCGCGACAGCGCGGGATCCTCCTCGTGCAGCGCGAGCACGCCGCCGGGCGTCAGACGACGCCGGTAGATGTCGGCGCACTCCGCCGTCAACAAATGCATGGGTATAGAATCGCCGGAAAAAGCATCCACGGCGATTAAGTCGAAATCGCGCGATTGCCCCTCGGCCAATTCCCGTTCCAACTGCACGCGCGCGTCGCCTAAGACAATTTCGGTGTGGGCGTTCGAATCGCTCAAAAAGGAAAACCAGGTGCGCGCGATCTGCTCCACATCCGGATTGATTTCATAGAAGCGAAATGTATCGCCGGGGCGTCCCCAAGCGGCCAGGGTGCCGGCGCCCAAGCCAACCACGCCGATCCGCCGGTTCGGCTTCTCGATCGCATTCAAGGCCGTGGCGATGCCACTGTGCGGCCCATAGTAAGCGGTGGGCCAATCTTTTCGGGCCGCCTGCAAGTATTCGAAGCCGTGCCGGGTGCGGCCATGCTGCAATTCGCGAAAAGGACCATTGCCATCTTGGCGCGCCGTTACGCGGAGGATGCCATAGAAATTTCGTGCGCTCACTTCAACGCCTAGTTTTCCCGTGGTCACGGTGGCGACCAGCGCGGTGAACCCTCCGATGAGCAAGGCCATCAAAGGCAAGCGGACGGCAAGATTGCGGCTGGTCCATTGAGCCAGTGCGCCCGAGCGCATCCAGCCTACGAATCCCAGCAGACAAGCGGCCGCAAAGCCGATCTGGTATTCGCTAAATTCGGTAAATAGCCGCGGCGCGACAAGGGCGACGAAAACTCCACCGATTGCGCCGCCGGCCGCAATGGTCAGATAGAACGTCGTGAGATAGCGCGATGCGGGGCGTGAAAGCGCCAGTTCTCCTTGGCAAATCATGCAAGCTACGAAGAGCGCAATCAGATATATGATTAGCTGCCAACGCAGCGACAGCCCAATGGACACGCTGGGAAGCGCGGAGGCGATGGGCGCGAAAAGTCCCAGCGCGATGGCCAATGGCATCCGAAAATAGAAACGGTCGCTTTCAAAAGCGAGCACGAAGGTGAGCAAGTAAATCGCCAGGGTTGCCACCCAGAGGAACGGACTGACGGCGATGTCTTGGGAGATTTGATTGGTGGTGGCCACCAGCAACGTGGAAGCGCAGGCGGAAAGCCCAAGCCAGAACAGTACGGTTCCGAGTGCGGGGCGGGCCTGCTGTTCGATCTCGCTGTCCGACGATGCCGCCGCCAGTATGACGGAACGCAAGCGCCAAGCGGTGAATCCGCAAAGGATTGCGAATAGTAAGTACAGCGCAGTCCAGATGGAGCCTTGCGTGCGCAACCGCAGCAGCGGCTCAAAAACGAATGGATAGCTCAATAGCGCAAGGAACGATCCGAAATTGGAGAGGGCGTAAAGTCGCCAGGGTGATTTTTGCGGATTATCGATGGTAAACCAGCGCTGCAGCAGCGGTGCCGTCGACGACAAGAGCAGGTAGGGGCCACCCACTGTCAGCGTGAGAAGAAGTAAAATCCGGCCGGAAGGATCGGCGGAGGAAGCAGGCTTCCAAATCGCCGCACTCGGATGCAGGGGTAGAAATGCAAGCGACGCGAGCAGCAATCCGATGTGGATGCCGGCCTGAAGACGCACGCTCGCGAGCGACCCCAGCCAATGCGCGTACGCGTAACCAGCCAGCAAGCAGGCCTGGAAGAACAGCAAACAAACAGTCCAGACAGCGGGGCCGCCGCCAAACCACGGCAGGATGTACCGTCCGATTATCGGCTGCAATTGAAACAGCAGAAATGCGCTCAAAAATATGGTGATAGGACAGAGAAGGGCAAACAGAACATGATACGTTGGGAGGATAAATGAACCCAAGTGAATTGGACGAGGCACTGGAAGTACTGGCTGATGCGCCTCCCGCTGCTGCGGCGTGGAGTCCGTCGTTACTGCGCCTGGGCTATGCTTTGGAGTTCCTAATCGCATTGATTGCCATTATCAGTGTATGGAGCGAAATTGGCGGACAAGGCCATCTCGATCTTATGCCTTGGTACATCAAATTAGTATGTATCGGGGGCCTGGCGTGGTGTTGCGTGCGGTTCACCGCAGCCATTGTAGAACAAAAACAAGTTTGGACGCGGCGTACCATAAGCTGGTTTGCGGGCATCTTACTGTTTTGCGTCGCCATGGGCGGGATCACGTATTATTATCACTTGCACGAAGAGCAAGATGGCGGAGATGATGACAACAGCGCTGCCGCTGCGAATATAACGAGTCTAGGAACTTTTTTCTATCATGCCAGTAAACGGACTGAGCCCTCAATTCCAATTTGCCGCCTGGCGCGTCCCGCAATTTCCACGGGCCATCGAATACCCGTTGGAAGTGATGGACGAGATCCGAGCCTTCGCATGTGACGAATCGTTACAGCTTTCCCGCGGCGGGGATGATGTGGGAGGCGTTCTTTTCGGAACGCGCCGGGACGACCTGATCCGCATCCTGACTTGGCGGCCCATTGCTTGCGATCGTACGCAGGGCGAGGGTCTGCGCTTGTCTTATAACGATCGCATGAACCTGGCCGTGCAGTTGGAAATGGCCCGGCAGAATGCAGACTTGAAGGACCTGCGTCCGCTGGGTTGGTTCGTGTCGCACTTACAAGGCGAGGTCGCTCTGTCTGAGTCGGATCTGGAGACCTACAACGGTTTCTTTCCGGAGTCGTGGCAGGTGGCGCTGGTCATCCGTCCGCAAGGGAATGGGCACGCCCGGGCGGGATTCTTTGTGCGCGAAGCCGAGGGGAAGGTGCAATCGGAGACCAGCCATCAGTGCTTTGATTTGGAGCCGCAGCAGTTGGCGTCCGCGCCTCCGCCCCCGGTGGCATCGAATGTTTCGAAGGCTGCGCCGGTAACCGAGCCCGCGCAACGGGAGCAAGTTCCGATCATGACACCGGCGCCACCGGCCCCAACGGCGCAACCGGCACCGATCGCGCCACAGCCTCAAGTTCCAATTCAAACGGCTCCAGTGCCTGAGGCCGTAGTACCGGTGAAGGTGGTCAAGCCGATTCAGAGCGCTCCACCGCTGCCACTTGCAGAACGCGTACCAGCAGCTTCGCCACCAACGCCTCCCTCGCTTCCGATACAGCGCGTAGAGCCGGCAAAACCGATTCCGCCGTCACCTGCGATTCCGCCGGGCGCGGTTGAGTCGCCCAGCTTCCAAATGGATGAGGACCTTCCTACGCGCGAGCGATGGCTTTGGGCCATACCCATTCTTCTAGCGCTCGGGATCGCGGCGTTTATGCTGTACCAACGCCGCGCTCCCACGTCCATCGCGCTTCGTGCGTCGAATGAAGCCCAAACGGCGCAACTGGCATGGGACGCAAATTCGCGCGTGGTACGGGACTCAGACCGCGGCGAGATCGAAATCAACGATGGCGGCAAGACGTCGCACGTCGCGCTTACCAGTGAGCAATTGCACGCCGGCAAATTGTCGTACGTACCGCTGTCGGGCGACGTCACCTTCGTCTTGACGATTTATCCGGCGGCGGGCGGCGAGCCCTTGCATGACTCAACAAGGTTCATCGCAGCTTCACCACCACCGGCCTCGGTGCCCCATGCACCCACCGAACCACCTCAACTGCTGCCGGCCAGTCCACCCGCGGCAAGCGCGGCCGCTCCTCCGCCAGACGCCGGGCGCGACACACTCGAGCGGCAGGTGCAGCAACTAAAAATAGAGCTCGGCAATGAACGTGCCCACTCTTCTGAATTGCAAAACCTGGTTCGAATTCTGGAAAACCGCTTGAGCATTAAGCCCGAAGATCGGCAACCTCACTGACGACGCATCGTCATTTGAAGTGAGGCCCGGTCATTTGAAGTAGGGATCGGGCTCCGGGATCGCTGCGCCATCCTTGCGTGGAGAGGAAGCACCGTAGTTAATTTTGGTGGCCGAGTCATGCAGGATCGCCTGGCCGCCGCCCATCAGACCGGAAAAATCTCCCTGCACCTCGAGCCGATGTCCCTTCTGCTCCAGTTGGCCGCGGACGACGTCGGGCACTCGCGCCTCGATCAGCAGGTCGCAGCCACTCACGCCGAGCTTGGTGAAACGCGGCGCTTCGAGAGCGGCCTGAATGTTCATCTTGTGATCCACGATGTTGCTCACCACTTGCATCTGCGCCTGCGCCTGATTGATGCCGCGCATAATGCCGAACGCGATGTGCTGCGTGCCTTGTTCCAGAAATCCAGGAATGATGGTGTGGAAGGGACGTTTGCGCGGCGCGAGTGCGTTGGGATGATTCGGATCGAGATCGAACGCGGCGCCGCGGTTGTGCAGTAGAAAGCCCATTCCCTGCACAACGATTCCAGAGCCGAAGATATCGTAGTTGCTCTGAATCCAGGAGACGGTGTTGCCCTCTTTATCCACCGTGCTTAAGTATGTAGTGTTGCCGTGCGCGTCTTGAGGACTGCCCGGCTCGACGTTGCAATGGGCCTTGGCTGGATCGATTGTTGCCGCTCGTTGTTTGCCGTAGGCCTTCGATAGCAGGCCTGCGACGGGCACTTGCGAGAATTTCGGATCGCCCACATAGCGGTGCAGGTCACGAAGCGCCAGCTTATCGGCTTCGATCTTGAGGTGTAGCGCTTCCACGCTCGACGGATCGTATTGCGGGAGCGGGAAATTCTCCAGAATATTGAGCATTTCAAGCGTCCCAATTCCCTGCCCGTTGGGCGGAAGCTCGGACACTTTCCATCCGCGATAGTTGGTCGAAATGGGCTGCACCCACTCGGGCTGATACTCACGCAGATCGGCGGCTGTCATCGTTCCCCCGAGCTGTTGCGAGGTTTTGAGCAGCGCCTCGCCTACCGGACCCTCATAGAAAGCTCGCGCGCCCAGTTCCGCGATCAGGCGAAACGCATGGCCCATTTCGGGATTGCGAAAAATCTCGCCTACTTTGGGCGCGGTGCCGTGAGGCAAATAAATTTTACGCGCGTCATCAGTCAAGCGCGCGTTCGTATTTTCCCAATCCCACTGGATGAGCTCAGTGACCGGGAAACCATTTTCGGCATAGTAAATGGCGGGTTTGAATAAATCTGCCCAAGGAAGCCGTCCGAAGCGCTTATGGAGCATTTCCCATCCCGCTACGCAGCCCGGCACGGTCACGGTATGAATCCCGGCGCCGGGCATATTGTTCATACCCTTTTTCTTCAGATAATCGATGCTCAAGGCTTTGGGCGCCCATCCACTGGCATTGATGCCGACCAGGGTTTCGGTCTTGGCGTCCCAAATCAAGGCGAAAAGATCGCCGCCCGGCCCATTCATCATGGGCTCTACGACGCTTAAGACCGCGTTTGCGGCGATGGCTGCGTCGACGGCCGATCCGCCACGCGCGAGAACCTGAGCGCCGGCTTGCGAAGCTAATGTTTGGGCGGTCGCGACGATTCCGCGCGTCGTGATGGTCATCGAGCGCGCTTGAGAACGATCCTGCGCGCTCAGCATGGCGGGAATCAGCAGCAGCAGCAGAAAAAGATGGGATGTGGTCACGAGCCATTCATTTTACATGACTCCTTCACCGGCCACGCAGCAAAGCCGCATCCGCTAAAATAGAGGAGTCTCACTAAAATAGAAGAGTCTCACTAAAATAGAGGAGTTCCACTCCAAAGAGTTGGGTCGAGAAGAGTTGAGTCAAGGTCGCACCTCATCGCATCTAACTCCATTTAGGCCCAAAGGCTGTTCATGTTTTTCGATCGTAATCATCATTCGAGCTTTGTCTTATTCCTCGCCGCCGGTGCTTTTGCCGTAACCAGCGGCTGCAATTCCGCCGCGCAAAACCAGACGCCCGCCCAGGCTCCCCCGCCGATGGTGGTGGTGACGCAAGTGAAAAGCGGCGACGTCCCGGTGCTGTCCGATTATCCGGCACAGACCTACGCGCGCAACACGGTTGAAGTACGTGGCCGCGTGGACGGCTACATCGACAAGTGGCTCTTCCATCCCGGCCAGGAAGTGCATGCGGGCGACGTGCTGTACGTTCTGGATATGCGTCCCTATGAGGCCGCCGTAGAGCAGGCCAAGGGGAATGTGACGCAGAGCGAGGCGGATCTCGAGTTTGCGCGCAAACAAGTGGCGCTGCTGCAAGCCGAGGCGAACCTGGCAGCCGCGCAAGCCAATCTGCTAAAAGCCCAGCAGGACTACGATCGACTGACGCCGCTGGTGAAAGCTGAAGCCGCCGCTCAACAGGAACTGGATAGCGCGGTAGCGGCTTTGCACGCGGGCGAAGCAAATGTACGGGCCAGCCAGGCGAATGTGGATCAAACGCGGCTGTCCACGCAAACGCAGATCTCTTCCACCGCCGGAAAAATGGACGCGCAACGCGGCGCACTCCACACAGCCACGCTCAACCTGGAATACGCCACCATTCGCGCTCCTATCAGCGGATTGATCGGCGATACGCTGGTTCCGGTGGGCGGACTGGTGAACGCAAATGCGGCTCAGCCTCTCACGACGATTGTTCCGCTGGATCCCATCTGGGTACGGTTCAAAGTCACCGAGTCACAATATCTTTCATTCAAGAAAAACCCGACGCTTCTCAATTCTGCGCTGGCGCTGATTCTGGCCGACGGCACCGAATTTCCGGGGAAGGGCCGCATTACAAACACGCTGAACCAGGTGGATCCGAAAACTGGCACGCTCGAATTACAGGCCAGCTTTCCCAATCCGCAACACACGCTGCTTCCGGGACAGTTCGGTAAAGTTCGGGTGGAAACCGAGTTGAGACGCGACGTGATGTTAGTGCCGCAGCGCGCCATCCAGCAACTGCAGAGCGAAAAAACGGTGCTGACCGTCGGCCCTGGAAATGTGGTGGAGATGCACGCCATCACAACGGCCGAGCGCGTGGGCGAGAACTGGATTGTGCAGCAGGGGCTGAAGCCAGGCGATCGGGTGATCGTCGAAGGCCAGCTCAAGGTGCGGCCCGGCGCGCGTGTATCGCCGACGCCCTATCATTCAAGCGCGGGCGAAGGCCGTTAATCCAGCATGGCGCGATTTTTCATTGACCGGCCCGTCTTCGCCATCGTCATCGCGATCGTGATCGTCATTCTTGGCGTGGTCGCGATTCCCAATCTTCCCATTGCGGCGTTTCCCGAGGTTGTCCCGCCGGTAGTCCAGATCACCGCCAGCTACCTGGGCGGCAATTCCATCGATCTGGAGAAGACGGTGGCACAGCCCATCGAAGAACAATTGGCGGGTTTGGATGGGATGATGTATTTCCTTTCGAGCAGCGCAAATAATGGCTCCATCACCATCAGCGTCACATTTCAGCTTGGGACCAATCCCGATACCGCCACCGTCCAGACCCAGAACAAAGTGAATATCGCTCTGCCGCGTCTGCCACCTGAAGTACAGCGGCAAGGCGTGACGGTGAAGAAGGTGTCGAGCGCGTTTCTGATGGTGATCGGCCTGGTCTCGCCCGACGACCGCTACGATTCGCTGTTTCTCACCAACTATGCGCAAATTAATTTGCTGAATCAGATTGGCAGCCTGCCGGGCGTCGGCGAAACGCGCCTCTCATCGCAGCAGATTTATTCGATGCGCGTTTGGGTGGACCCGGACAAGATGGCCAAACTGGGGTTGACCGCCACCGACGTCAACAACGCCATCAACGCGCAGAACCGCCAGAATCCCGCAGGGGCTCTGGGTGAGGCGCCCGCGCCCAATGGAACGGCTTTTCAATACGCCGTCAGCGCGCCCGGCCGATTGGTGGATCCGGCGCAATTCGGCGACATCGTGCTGCGCGCGCAACCGGACGCGTCGCTGCTGCGCATTCGCGATATCGGGAGGGTGGAGCTCGGTTCGTTCACCTATTCCGGTTTCAGCCGCACCAGCGGCAAGCCGTCCTGCAACGTGATCGTCTTTTTGTCGCCGGGCGCGAACGCAGTGCAGACCTCGAACGAGGTGCAGGCGTTCATGAAGCAGGCCAAGCTGAATTTTCCGGGCGGCGTGGATTACAAAGTCACCTACGATTCGACACGCTTTGTGCGCGCGTCCATTCAAGACGTCGTGTTCACGTTGCTGGCAGCGATCGGCTTGGTCATTTTGGTGGTCTTCATCTTCCTGCAAAACTGGCGCGCCACGTTGATCCCGCTGCTCACGGTACCGGTGGCCGTTATCGGCGCCATCGCGCTGTTCCCATTGCTCGGCTTCTCCATTAACATCACCAGCATGTTCGGACTGGTGCTTTCGATCGGCATTGTGGTGGACGACGCCATCGTNNTCTTCTCCATCGGCATTCTGGTCGACGACGCCATCGTGGTGGTGGAAGCGGTGCAGCGCAATATCGACGATGGCATGCGGCCGCACGAAGCCACGCTGCGCGCGATGGACCAGGTGTCTGCGCCGGTGGTGGCCATCGCGTGTATCCTGGCCGCCGTATTCATTCCCGTAGCGTTCCTGGGTGGAATCAGCGGGCAGATTTATCGGCAGTTCTCTTTGACGATCGCGAGCTCGGTGCTGCTGTCGGCCTTCAGCGCGCTGTCGCTCAGCCCGGCGTTGAGCTCCCTGCTCTTGCGGCCGCATACCAAGTCGCGTGGACCACTGGCGTTCTGCTTCGCCCGATTCAACCAGGGATTCGAATGGGCCAGGAATAGCTACCTGGCGGGCGTAAATATTTTGATTCGCAGGTCTGTTCTGACGTTGATCGGGCTGGCCGTCTTCTGGGCCGCGGGCGCGTGGCTGTTCAAGATCTTGCCCGCGGGCTTCCTGCCTGACGAGGATCAAGCTGCATATTTCGTTCCCGTGCGCCTACCCGATGGAGCCTCGATCGACCGTACCGACGCCGCCGTCGCGAAAATCGAAGAGCGGCTAGGAAAAGTGAAAGGCGTAGAATCGTGGTTCGTAATCGGGGGCACCGATTTCACCACCGGAACCGCCGCGTCCAACGTAGCGACGATTGTCGTAGTCACCACTCCCTGGGATCAACGCAAGTCGAAAGACCTGCAACTCAATGCGATTTTAGCCGCCTCGCAGCGGTCTTTTGCCGACGTGCCCGAAGCATTCACTAGCGTATTTGGTTTGCCTCCGATTATCGGCTTGAGTAACACTGGCGGGTTTCAGTTCATGCTGGAAGACCGCCGGGGCGGCGAGTTAGACCAGCTCAGCAACGTGGCCGACTCGCTGGTGGATGCCGCCCGGAAACGGCCCGAGATTGGCAGCGCTGTAAACACGTTCCGCTCCAGCGTGCCTACCTACAGCATCGATATGAATCTCGACAAATTGCAAACCATGGGAGTGCCGGTGGCCGACGCCTACAACACGCTCCAAACATTTCTGGGTGGTTTGTATGTGAACGATTTCAACCAGTTCAGCCACACCTGGCAGGTGCTGATCCAGGCCGAGCCCGAGTTTCGCAATCAGCCTTCGGACATCGATCGTTTCTATGTGCGTAGCGTGGATGGAAACATGGTGCCGCTCGGAACGCTGGCTTCCATCAAGCCCACTAGCGGCCCCGAGGTGGTGTTCCGCTACAACCGCTATCGGGCTGTTCAGATTCTGGGCGCTCCGGCGCCGGGAGTGAGCTCCGGGCAAGCCATCGACGCGATGGAGAAAGTGGCGGCCGAGACGCTGCCCGCCGGATACGGCTACGAGTGGACCGGCACAACCTATCAGCAAAAACTGGCGCAAGGACATGAAGGCGTGATCTTCGGGTTCGCCGCCGTCCTGGTGTTTTTATGTCTCGCGGCGCTGTATGAAAGCTGGTCTATCCCGATGGCCGTGCTGCTCTCGCTGCCCTTGGGACTTTTCGGCGCGCTGCTGGCAGTATACCTGCGCAATTTCCCGTACGACGTTTATACGCAGATCGGAATTGTGACGCTGATCGGGTTGGCTGCTAAGAATGCGATTCTGATCGTCGAATTCGCCAAAGAGAGCCACCAGCGCGATCTGATGCCGGTGCGGGAAGCAGCTCTCGAAGCCGCGAAGTTGCGGCTGCGGCCCATTTTGATGACCTCGTTCGCTTTTATCCTGGGCGTGGTCCCGCTGTTTGTCGCCACGGGCGCGGGTGCGGCGTCGCGGCGTTCGCTCGGAACCGCGGTGTTTGGCGGGATGCTCGCGGCTACTCTGCTCGCGATCTTCTTTGTCCCGGTCCAATACTATGTGATCGAGACTTTTGTTGAACGGCGCAAGAAACCAGCAGCGAGCCGGCAGCCAGTTGAGGCTACCGATTGATGCATCGTTGGCTTGTACCGTTGCTTGCCCTGGGGTTGAGCGGTTGTTTGGTGGGGCCAAATTATCATCGCCCACAAGCGACCCTGCCCGCGGAATTTCCCGGCGAGCCGGCGACCAAAGAATCGCTGGCCGACAAAAAGTGGGTCGAGCTTTTCCAGGATCCAACCCTGAAGCAACTGGTTCAGGAGGCACTGGAGAAGAACTTCGATGTGCGGATCGCGGCCGAACGCGTGCTGGAAGCTCGCGCGCAATACGGGATCACGCGCGCCAACTTGTTTCCCACGCTGGACGCCGCAGGCACGTTCACCGCCTCACGCAGCTCTTCCATCGGCTCGTTCCCGTTCATCGCTTCCGGTACAAATCTCGCTACCAGCTACACGCAGGCTGGTTTACAGTTCGCCTGGGAGCTGGATTTATGGGGCAAGCTACGGCGTCTGGACGAAGCCGCGCGAGCGCAATACCTGGCATCCGAGGAAGCGCGCAATGGCGTGATCATTTCTCTAATCTCCGATGTCATGAATACGTATTTAGAGGTGCGGGAGCTGGACCTGGAGCTTGAAATTGGCCAGAACAATAACGACATCGCGCGCCACAATCTGCGATTGATCCAGGAGCGCAAGGATCGCGGCGCGGCCAACGGCCTGGAAGTGCACCAAGCCGAACAGTTCCTGTACACCACGACGGCCGAGATCGCGAGCGTGCAAAGATCCATCGCGCAGGCCGAAGATGCGTTGAATCTGCTGCTCGCAAACGCGCCCGCGGCCGTGCCACGCGGCCAGGCTTTGGAACAGATCACCGCTGCGCCCGAGCTACCGGCCGGACTTCCATCAGCACTGTTGGAACGCCGTCCCGACATTCGCCAGGCCGAGGACAACTTGATCGCGGCCAACGCGCAGATTGGCGCGGCGCGCGCGTTGTTCTTCCCGGACATCACGCTCACCGGACTGCTTGGAAGCCAGAGCCGATCGCTCGCCGGCATGTTCACTGGCCCGGCGCGCCTGGAATCGCTTGCGCCCAACGCCTTGCTGCCGATTTTCCACGCGGGACTTCGCGCGGGGGTCCGCTTGACCGAAGCGCAAGAGAACGAGATGCTGATCGCTTATCAAAAAAGCATCTACGGTGCGTTGCGTGAAGTGGCGGACGCCTTGGCTGCGCACACTCAGACGCGCGCACAACGTGGCGAGGAAGAAAAGCTGGTCACCGCGCTTTCAGAAAGCGTGCGGCTTTCCAACCTGCGTTATCGCGGCGGCCTGGATAGTTATCTGCAAGTTTTGGACGCGGAGCGAAACCTGTTCGCAGGCCAACTCACGCTGGCGCAATTGCGGCTGCTGGAATTGCAGTCGGTGGTACAGCTCTATCGCGCGCTGGGCGGCGGCTGGCAATAGCGGAATTGAAAGCCCGACGCTCTGCTATCATTCGGCGGTACGAATGACTCCCACCCGCGAGTCCATATCGGTTGCCGAACGAACGCGGCGTCGTATCAACCGGCGGCTCATGCCGTTCCTGTTTCTGCTGTACATCATCGCCTTTCTGGATCGCATCAACGTCAGCTTCGCCGGACTGGACATGACGCGGGAGTTGGGATTTTCCGATAGCGTCTTCGGATTAGGGTCGGGGATCTTCTTCGCGGGCTATGTGCTGCTCGAAATTCCCGGTGCGCTATTCGTCGAAGTGTGGAGCGCCCGCAAATGGATCGCCCGCATCATGATTTCCTGGGGCTTGGTTGGCTCGCTCACCGGACTCATTCATACCGCACACCAGTTTTACTGGGCGCGCTTTATCCTGGGCGTGGCCGAGGCGGGGTTCTTTCCAGGCATCGTGGTTTACTTGACGCATTGGTATCGGGAACAGGATCGCGCGCGTGCAATGGCGGTGTTCATGTCGGCCATCCCGGTTGCTCAAGTTGTGGGCGCTCCCATCTCCGGCGCTCTGCTCCAGATCCACTGGCTTGGTTATTCCGGATGGAGATGGCTGCTTTTTTTCGAAGGCGTTCCGGCCGTTATCGCCGGAGTTGTGGCGCTGTTCTATCTGACCGACCGGCCGCGCGACGCACGCTGGCTGCCTGACGAGGAACGCGCCTGGATCACGAGCGAACTGGAGCGCGAAGCCCGGCAGAAGCATGCCACAGCGACATCGCTATGGGGCGCGTTCTGGCACATATTCCAAGACCGCGACGTGATTCTGCTCATCGCNNGTATATTTCTTTGGATCTTGCGCGCAATACGGCTTCAGCTTCTGGCTGCCGAAGATGATTCAAAAGGTATCGGGATTCGGTTCGTTCGAAGTGGCGATGATCGCCACGCTGCCTTTTCTGGCGTCGTGGCCCATGACGATTTTATTGGGTTGGAGTTCCGATCGCACCGGAGAGCGGCGTTGGCACACAGCGGTGGCATACGTGATCCTGGCGGCGGGCTTGGCGGGGAGCGTGTGGGCTGGCGATCATATCGTGCTAGGCGTAGTGATGTTTTCGCTGGCAGCCATCGGGATCAGCGCACGCTTGCCGGCCTTTTGGGCGCTCCCGGCATCTTTACTCGGCGGCGCTACGGCGGCAGCGTCGATTGGTGCGATTAACTGCCTGGGGAACCTGGGAGGCTTGGTAGGACCGTATGTACTCGGCGCATTGAGCACAGCGACGGGCAGCTATTCGGCCGGGATCTGGTGTTTGACTGGAGCGTCGGTGCTGGCGGCGATACTGATCTTGCTGGTGCGAAGTAAGCCGGTACGGCGGGTTAGCTAATAGCCATGCTGCTGGTGATCTTAGAGAAAATGGTGCTCACCGCAGGCATGACGGCGGGCGGCAGAAAGCCCGCGATCACTACGGCAATGGCGGCGGCCAGGAGTGCGTACTCGATCAGATCCTGCCCGCGCCGGTCCTTCCAAAAACGTTGCAGCTCGAAATATAGCAGCAATCCGCGCATAGTCTCCTCCGCCTGATCCCCCAACTGACAGTTCCATCTTGAACCAGATACGGGTTACCAGCAACTAAGAAAATACCGTAGCTCTGGGGGCAAAGACCCTTATTACTTCAGATCTACTGGGCGATCCGGTAGGAACACGTAAGCGTGTCACTAGATTGAGGTACCAAACCCGACATAAACGTGATTACCGTTCCGCTAAGCGAGTAATCCACCCCGGGGGACATCCGGAGGCCGTTCCGATAGACCGCCAAACTGACGCTGGGGCTGGGCGTCTGGCTGATGGTGAACACGGCATTCACGCCGTTGATGACGCCGGTGGGCGTCTGCTGATCGACAAACCCAACGCCGGGAATGGTCACCGCCAAGCGGTAGGAAGCCGCCAGGGTATCGCCGGTCTGCGGCACAGCGCCGGTTTGGAAAGTGATGGCATTCGAGGACAGCGTATAGTCGCCGCCCTGCGTCAACAGCAAGCCATTCCGAAATAGCGCCAAGCTGGACGACGGATTGGGTACGTTTGCCAGAGTGAATGCGGCGTTGGAACCGTTAACGGTTCCTGAGGGATTTTCGCCATCGATAAAAGTGGTGGAGACGCTGGAGCACGCCCCCGATGTCCCATCCACGTGAAGGCAATCGGAGGGATTGCCGGCGGCCGCATCGATGGCGCCTGTGGCGTCGATCACCGCCGATCGGGAGATACCAAAGCCTGCGCCTAAAGGGGGCCGCACGTTGAGGGCACTCTGGAGGCCGGTAACGTCGGCGATGGTGATGATGGTGACGGAGGCCGGGGCCGATCCGCTCACCGATCCCGGGGCCAGGCGCACGTCACGCACCCGCAAAGGAAGAACGCTGGGGGGCACGGCCCACGCTTCACTGAACTGGGTAACTCCCAGGCTGGTGTACTGGATGGTGTAAACCGCGGCCGTGTCGGCGTTGGTGGTGGGCACCAGTTGGACGTAGAGCGTCCCGCTGTTCACCGGAATGTTCTCGGTCGCAGCCCCGATATTCGAAGTATCGGAGGCCTCGAAGCTGGGCCAGGAGATGACTACAACGCCATTGAAGTAGGTTCCGTCCGCGTTGAAGAGCGTATCACTGATGGTGGTGAGGGGCGGAGTGGCCCCCAACTTCGAGCTGAGCGCGCCGCTACAAAGTAGAGCGACCCACAGCAACCGGGGTCTGAAACGGAACATTCTGCCTCCAGGACTTGGATTCCGGCTTCAGGTTACCCATGGATTCCCCTGGCACGCGGCAGATGGCCAGCGGCTGCGGCGAATCAACTTTCAGGCTCGTAAAGACTTCGGACGGGAGGAATTTTAGTGGAAGGTGTGTGACTCGGCCTGCAGGCGTTCCGCGCCCACATAGGGCCGAAGCACTTCGGGGACCACGACGCTGCCATCGGCCTGCTGGNNATTTTCTACTATCGCCACCCAGGTGCGCCCCACCGCCAGGCCGCTACCGTTCAACGTGTGGACGTACTCGGTCTTCTTGCCCAACTTAGTACGAATGGAAGCGCGCCGAGCCTGGTAGGCTTCGTAGTTAGAGCACGAGGAGATTTCCTTATAGGCGCTCTGGCCCGGCAGCCAGACTTCCAGGTCGTAGGTTTTCGCCGACGAAGCGCTCATGTCGCCGGTGGAGAGGACTACGGTACGGAACGGCAGCCCCAAACGCTTCAGGATGTCTTCGGCGTCGGCGGTTAGCTTCTCGTGCTCTGCCCAGCTCTGCTCCGGCAGCGTAAACTTCACCAGCTCCACTTTCTGGAATTGATGCTGCCGGATGATACCGCGCACGTCGCGGCCGTAAGATCCAGCTTCGCTGCGCCAGCACGGCGTATAGGCGCACAGCGAGATGGGAAGATCGGCGGCGTTCAGAATTTCATCCCGGAATAAATTCGTAACCGGAACTTCGGCCGTGGGCGCGAGCCAGAAATCGGTGTTCTCGATCTTGAACAGATCGGCCTTGAATTTGGGGAGCTGGCCGGTGCCGAATAAGCTGGCCGAGTTGATCAGGAATGGCGGCAGCACCTCGGTATACCCGTGCTCGCGGGTGTGGACATCCAGCATGAAGTTAATCAGCGCCCGCTCCAGCCGCGCGCCAATGCCCCAGTAAACCGCAAACCGCGCGCCGGTGATCTTAGTGGCGCGCTCCATATCCAGGATCTTGAGTTCCGGACCCAGATCCCAATGCGCTTTGGGAGGGAAGTCGAACTCGCGAGGCTGGCCCCAACGCCGGACTTCCACGTTGTCGTCCGCGCTCTTGCCCACCGGTACGGATTCGTGCGGAAGGTTCGGAACCCCGGCCATCAAATCGCGAAAGGATTCGTCGACGGCCTTGGCCTTTTCGTCGAGAACCACGATCCGATCGCCGATCTCCCGGACTTCCAGCTGGAGCGCCGTCGTATCTTGACTGGCTTTGCGCAGCTTTCCTATGTCGGCGCTCTTCGCATTGACTTGCGCCTTGAGTTGCTCGGCCTCGGTGAGCGCTCCACGGCGTTCACTATCTAACGCACGGAATTGATCGAGATCGAGCTGGTACCCGCGCGTGGCCAGACGCTGGGCGATGGAATCCAGGTTGGCTCGAAAAAATGAAAGATCATGCATTATCGGCTTTTATCAGCGTTTATCTGCGTTCATCTGTGGCCATCTTTACCGTTCGTCGATCGGAATCCACTTTTCGCCCACCGGCTTACCGGTGTAATCGGCCCGCGGCCGGATCAACCGGTTGTTGCGGTATTGCTCCAGCACGTGCGCGGTCCAACCCGACATGCGGCTGACGGCAAAGATCGGCGTAAACAGGTCGATCGGAATGCCCAGCGAATAATATGTGGAGGCCGAATAGAAATCGACGTTCGCGTTCAGGCCCTTCTGGTCTTTGATGGTCTCTTCGATCTTCTTGGATGTCAGATAGAGATCCAGGTGCCCGGTGCGGCGTCCCAAATCCTCGGACAGAGCCCGCAAGTGGGTGGCTCTGGGATCTTCGGTGTGATAGACACGATGGCCAAAACCAGGAATCTTCTTTTTATTGGCCAGCATGTCCTGAACGTGAGCCAGCGCGGTTTTCTCGTCGCCCGCATCCAGCAACATGCGGATAACCTCTTCGTTGGCGCCGCCGTGCAAAGGGCCCTTCAACGCTCCGATGCCGGCCGTGACGGCGGAATGAATATCGGACAAAGTGGCCGCCACTACGCGGGCCGCGAAAGTTGACGCGTTCAGTTCATGATCGGCATGCAAAGTCAGCGCGATGTCGAATACCTTTTCCATCACGTCGTCCGGCTTCTTCCCGGTCAACGTATACAGGAAATTGGCGGCAAAGCCCAGCTTTGGATCGCCCTCCAAGACCGGCTTTCCGGTTCGGAGGTGCTCGAAGGTAGTGACGATGGTTGCGCTTTGCGCCATCAGACGCGCGGCCTTCTCGACATTGGCTTCGATGGAATTGTCGCGCGCCTTGGGATCATAGATGCCCAACATCGATACCGCTGTGCGCAACACGTCCATGGGCGTGCCTTTCGGCACTTGAGCTAAGAACTCGGCCACTTCTTTGGGTATCGGACGGTAGCGAACCAGGTTGGCCTTGAGCGCGTCCAATTCGGATTGCTTGGGCAGCTTGCCGTGCCAAAGCAGGTAGATTACTTCCTCAAACGTGGCGTGCTCGGCCAGGGTGTGGATGTTATAACCCTGGTAACTCAGGATTCCCAAATCTCCATCGATGAAGCAAATGTTCGATTCGGCGGCAACAATTCCTTCAAGTCCCGCTTGTGTAACTGGCATTGAACTCCTGAACTCCTGTGTGTAAGTAACGGCTTCATCGCCTCGGCGAAAGAGCCGTTCGCGGCGTGAAATTTCATTCTACAGAATTCAGCCTACGGCTGGGGTTGACCGCCTCAAGCGGAATGCCGGAGTGAAACGCTCAGGCGTATCCCAGACGGATCCCGGTTTTCAACGCCGACCGAAGCGCCGAACAACGAGAGGATGCGGTGTGCCATGGGCGGAGCCAAGCCTAGGTCGCCGCCTGGCGTGATTGGCTCGACGATCGAGAAGATATCGAAGAATTTTGCCAGGACCGGAATAGGGATCGTTCTGCCTTGAGTCTCGATAATAACCCTTTGCGCATCGGGGCAGTCGGCGCTAGACAGCCGGACCGTCTCGCCCTTCTCGGAGAATTTAACGGCGGTCTCCAGCAGCGCGTGAAAGGCCCTCACCAGCAAATCCTCGTCTCCCAGCACCAGGTGCGGGCCAACCGTGGGCTGGGTTAGGGTGACGCAACGGAATTTGGCGAACTCAGCCGTTCTTTCCAGCGCGCGACTCAGCACCGTATGCAAGGAAACCTGAGCAACTCTGAACCGTTCCCCGCTGATGTCGATTTCAGTCAGAAGCATGGCATCGTCGAGTATCAAGAGAATTCTTTTGCGAGACCGTTGAAAGACCCCTCGCAGTTGGAGGTTCTCTTCGGTAGCAGGCATGGTTTCCAGGATGATTTCGCCGGCTCCGAGAAGTCCGTAGAGCGGCGTGCGGAACTCGTGGGAGATAAGGGACAGGAACTCGTCCTTGGCACTATCGAGGATGGTGAGGCGCGCGTTTGCCTCGCCAAGTTCCCGTGTGCGCTCGGCGACGGCCTCCTCCAAGCGCTCGTTCTGCAGCTTCAAGGCTTGTTGGAGGTTGTGCAGTTTGAGATGCGTTTCCACCCGGGCGTGCACTTCTTCAAATTGGAAGGGCTTGGAGATATAATCGACGGCACCGGAATGAAAGCCCTTCACCTTGTCTTCGATTTCGTTCAGGGCGCTGAGGAAGATGACCGGAACATGGGAAAGAGCCGGGCTGGATTTAAGGCGGTCGCACACTTCGTAGCCGTTCANNAGCATGTCTTCGAGCAGCTTCAGGTTGGCTGGATTATCGTCCACGATCATGATGTCGTTTTGAGGCAAGGCACGGCTCCTCTGGCGTTGGCACGCCTGCGGCATCCATCTGAGAACACGCCCGTCCATGAGCGCGGGCGGCGCAGGTTTTTCCGCAAAACTTTTCAGGGTTCCATCCACATATCGTCTCGGCTCGTTTCTTCTTGAGGACCAACGGCGAGGCCGGCGACTCTAACCGGGGATTAGGGACGGCACACCCCCTCCAGCAAACCGATCAGAGCATCGTATTGGTACCTGTCGGCGAGCTCTTGGAGAGCGTCCGCGGACCCAGCATCCGCGCCTTCGCGCACCTTGAC